>JAZPZZ010000072.1:0-11727 GCA_045544935.1 Oscillospiraceae bacterium
AGGGCTCGCGTGACGCGTCGCCTTAGGGAGTTTTTCCGCCGCACATGTCGCCGGAAAAACGATTTGATTTCTTTGCGCTTTCGCGCCAACTCTGCCAGGCAAACCAGAAAACCAAATTGCATAGGTATATGCAATTTGGAAAGGAAGAACGGGGGCGCGGATACAGAGCTGTCGCGCCTTAGCGCGGCTGCGGCGTGGAGCAAGCCCGTTCTGACGCCGTAGGGGCAGACGCCCTCGGCGACCCGCAATCTCAATTACACGGAGTACGTAACTATGAAACTTCAGCGAAGCAGCGGCATTCTGCTGCCCATTTTCTCCCTGCCCTCGAAGCACGGCATCGGCACGCTCGGGCAGGCGGCGTATGATTTTATCGACTTTCTCGCCGAGGCGGACCAGGCCTGGTGGCAGATCCTGCCCGTCGGCCCCACGAGCTACGGCGACAGCCCCTATCAGTGCTATTCCACCTTCGCCGGCAACCCCTATTTCATCGACCTCGACCTGCTGGTCGAAGACGGTCTGCTGAAAAAGAGCGAGCTCAAGGGCGTCGATTTCGGCGATGATCCCTCTCGGGTCGATTACGGCAAGCTCTATGAAAACCGCTTTCCGCTTTTGCGAAAAGCCTTCGAGCGCGGCAAAACGTCCCTTTCTGCCGCATTTGAGGCCTTCCGGCGCGAGAACGCCCGCTGGCTCGAGGATTACGCCCTCTTCATGGCGGCGAAGGACCACTTCGGCGGCAAGCCCTGGACCGAGTGGGAGGACGACGATCTGCGCATGCACCGGCCCACCGCCGTGCGGCGCTATTTGGACCTCCTGCGGGAGGATGTGGAATTCTATTCCTTCCTGCAGCTGCTCTTCTTCCGCCAGTGGGACGCGCTGCGCGCCTACGCGCACGATCGCGGCGTCGGCATCATCGGGGACATTCCGATCTACGTCGCCATGGACTCGGCCGACACGTGGTCGAGCCCCGAGAGCTTCCAGCTCGACGATCAGAACGTGCCCACCGCCGTCTCCGGCGTGCCGCCCGACTATTTCTCCGAGGACGGCCAGCTCTGGGGCACGCCGCTCTACCGCTGGGACGCCATGCGCGCCGACGGCTACGGCTGGTGGATCCGCCGCGTCGAGGGCGCGGCCAAGCTCTATGACGCGCTGCGCATCGACCATTTCCGCGGCTTCGAGGCCTACTGGTCCGTGCCCTACGGCGAGAAGACCGCCAAGAACGGCAAGTGGGTCAAGGGCCCGGGCATGGACCTCGTCGGCCGGCTCACCGGCTGGTTCCACGACGTGCAGTTCATCGCCGAGGATCTCGGCTTCATCACGCCCGAGCTGCAGGCGCTGCTCACGGAATCGGGCCTGCCCGGCATGAAGGTGCTGGAGTTCGCCTTCGATTCGCGCGAGCCGAGCAACTACCTGCCGCATACCTACGGCCCCAACTGCATCTGCTACACCGGCACGCATGACAACACCACCCTCGCCGCCTGGCGCGACGAGGCCGACCCCGACGACGTCGCCTTTGCGGATGAATATCTTGGCCTGAACGACGCCGAGGGCCGCAACATCGGCATGATCCGCGGCGGCATGAGCTCGGTCGCGGTGCTGTTCGTCGCGCAGCTGCAGGACTGGCTCAATACCGGCGCGGAGAGCCGCGTCAACACGCCCGGCAAGCTCGGCGGCAACTGGCTCTGGCGGCTGCAGCCGGACGAGGTTCCGGCCGATCTCGCAAAGAAAATCGCGCGCATGACGCGCAATTACGGCCGCTGCAACCCGCACCCGAAGAAGGAAACCGAATAAATAGCATGTCATCCTGAGCGGAGCGCGACAGCGCGTAGTCGAAGGATCTTGGCATCGCGGCAGAAGAGAACCGCCAGCGTCTGTTCGCCTGCACTGCCAAGATCCCTCGACTCCACTTCGTTTCGCTCGGGATGACATTCTCTTTTCCTGCTGCGATCACTTTTTTGAAACTAATCCATTGACGAAATTCAACTGAACGTGTAAAATTGAGACACATCCGTTTGAAAGTCACCCTGTGACGGCAGGGGAAAAAAGAGGAGGAGCAAACAAATGAAGAAAACCTGGAAGGTTCTGCTCTGCATGGCGCTGATCATGACCATGCTGCTCGGCTCCGTGGCCATGGCCGCGGCCGTTCCGAGTCCGGCGGAGCAGGCGGCGGCGGAGAACCACCACGCCATCGCGGGCCTCGAGGGCCTGAACAACGGCCGCGATCTCGGCGGCTACTACACCGCGGACGGCCAGTATCAGGTCAAGCACGGCCTGCTGTTTCGCACGGCGAAGCTCGCCGACGCGACGGACCATGATATTGCGCTGCTGCAGGGTCTCGGCGTGAAGAAGGTCATCGACCTGCGCATGCTGCCCGAGCGTCTCACGAAGCCCGATAAGAAGGTCCCCGGCGCGCAGGCCATCAACATTTCCACGCAGACCATCCCCAACATCTTCGTCATCACGGGTGAAGACTGGCTGACCATGCTCCGCTCCATCAAGACCGGCGTCATGGATACCTACATGGCCGGCATGTACCGCCAGCTGATCTCCGATCCCATGGCGATCAAGGGCACGCAGAAGTTCTTCAAGGAAGTCCTCTCGGCGGACGGTCCTGTGCTCTGGCACTGCACCAGCGGCAAGGACCGCACCGGCATTGAGGCCTATCTGCTCCTCTGCGCCCTCGGCGTGAGCGAGGACGTGGCGCGCGCGGAGTATCTGAACACCAACGTGTTCATGGCCGAGAAAGCGCAGGCCCAGTACGACAAGGCCTATAAGATCACCCACAGCAAGTGGATCGCCTCCGAGTTCTTTAAGTACGAAGGCGTCAGCGAAGGCTGGCTCGACATCGCGCTGAACGTCATCGCCCGCTACGGCGGCGTGGATGCCTATCTGCGCGACGTCATCAAGCTGACGGACGATGACTTCGCCGCGCTGAGAGCGCTCTATCTTGAGCCCGTCGCAGGCGCTGCGACGGTCAACCTTGCCCCTGCCGCGTAAAGCCATTAAACAAAAATTCTGATCATATAGAGGGTAAATCCGCAGAATTCAAATTCTGCGGATTTACCCTCTATTTCGCAAAATTGAAAATATCTTGATTTTGCGAAATAGAGTGGATATAATAACTCTCGAGGTGATTCTCAATGAGATTGATCGAACGAGATTTTTATCTGAACAAACTGAAGGACGTTATGGGTACGCCCGATATCAAAGTGATCACCGGCGTTCGACGCAGCGGAAAGTCCAAGCTTCTCGATGCCTTTATGTCTTATGTGCGCGAAAGCGACCCAAGCGCCAATATCATTCATATCAATTTCAACTTGCATGAGTTCGAGGGTTTGACGGAGTATCACGCTTTGCATGACCATATTGAGAATGCTTATGCACAGGGAAAGAACAACTTTGTACTGATCGATGAAGTTCAGATGTGCACGGGCTTTGAGAAAGCGATCAACAGCCTTCACGCTTCTGAGAAATATGATATCTATATCACCGGTTCAAATGCATTTTTGCTGAGTAGTGATCTTGCAACCCTGTTCACCGGGCGCACCTTTGAGATTGAAGTGTTTCCGTTTTCGTTCAGCGAATTCATGAAATACTTTGAGCTGACGGATCAGTATGCCGCTTTCAACCGCTATATTCAGGAGGGCGGCATGTCCGGCTCCTATCTGTATAAGACGCCGGAATCAAAATATGACTATATCTCGGATGTCTTCAATACGCTTATCGTTCGGGACATCCAGCGTAAATACCGAATCCGCAATATGCCGCTGATGGAACGCCTTTGCGATTTCCTAATCGACAACATATCCAACCAAACGTCTACCCGCAGTGTGGCAGCGGCGTTCAAAAGCGAACAGGTCAATACAAATGACCGAACCATCGGAACCTATATCAAATACCTCTGTAACGCTTTCGCATTCTACCGAATCAGACGGTATGACATTCAAGGGAAGCGGTATTTGGCGTCAAATGACAAGTACTATCTCAGCGACCATTCGTTCAAATACGCCAAGCTCGGAACAAAAAACGCAGATTACGGCAGGATGATTGAAAACATCGTTGCAATCGAACTGCTTCGTCGCGGATATGAGCTCTATGCCGGTGTGTTGTACAAAAAAGAGATCGATTTTGTCGCCATTAAGCGCAGTGAAAAGCTTTATATTCAGGTTGCGAGCAGCATTGATGATCCTGACACCTTCCGGCGCGAGGTAGATCCGCTGTTGAAAATCAAAGACGCCTATCCGAAGATGATCCTCACACGCACTCGACAGGAAGCTTATCAGCATGAAGGTATTCAGATTGTGGATGTGGCGGATTGGTTGCTTGAATCGAATGGGTGAATGACCATGTCAACAATTCTGATTGTCGAGGACGATATTACAATCATACGAACGCTGGAGGCGTACCTTCTCTCGGAAGGCTTTGAGATTGTTTCTGTTTCCAGCCAGCGGGAAGCGCTTACTGCAATCGCAAACGAGAACGTCGACCTGTTGCTCCTGGACATTTCTCTTGCAGAGGGGAATGGTTTTGCCGTCTGTGAGGCTGCAAAGGGGCACGGGCTTCCCGTCATTTTCCTCACTGCATCCGGGGATGAAAACAGCGTGGTGCGCGGGCTTGACATGGGCGCGGATGATTATATTGCAAAGCCGTTTCGCCCGCGTGAGCTGGTGAGCCGCATTCGCAGCGTCCTTCGCAGGAGCGGGAAAACCAACAGCGTTGTCATGCTGGGCTCCGTCTCGGTCGACGCCGAGAAGGGAATCGTATCGAAAAGCGGAACCGAGATCAATCTGTCTGCACTGGAATTCCGGCTCCTCATGGCCTTCGCGAACCACCGCGGAAAACTACTGACGCGAAACGCACTGCTGGAAGAGATCTGGGACGCCGGCGGCGATTTCGTAAACGACAATACACTGACTGTATATATCAAGCGCCTGCGCGAGAAAATTGAGGATGACCCGCAGAGGCCGGAGATCATCAAAACCGTGCGCGGATTGGGCTATCGGGTGGACTGATATGAAAATCATACGAAACCCGGAGTTGAAGCGGGAACTGCTGATCGATCTAGCAATCACGATTGTTGCGGCACTGATCGGTTTTCTGATTCGTCCGATTTGCGGAATTCTGGCGTTGGCTGTAGGACTGCTGCTGAGCGGTGCACACATCGCCTTCGCGGTTCAGCGCTATCACCAGATGGAGGCGCTTGCACAGCGACTCGACCGGATTCTGCACGGGCAGGACCGGGTGCTGATCGAAGACGCTGCAGAAGGTGAGCTGTCGATTCTGAACAGCGAGCTTCAAAAGATGACGACACGCCTGCAGGAGCAAGCCAATCAGCTCTCATCGGACAAACAGCAGCTGACAGAGGCGATCCAGGACATTTTCCATCAAATCCGAACGCCGCTGACCTCCATGAATCTGCTGGTCTCCATGCTCGGCGAAGAAAATCTGTCTTACGACCGCCGCCTTTCCATGACGCGCGAGCTGAGACGGCAGCTGGAGCGTGTGCAGTGGCTGGTGGAAACGCTGCTGAAGCTCAGCAAGATCGACGCGGGCACGGCGCAGTTCCGGTCTGACCTCGTATCTGTCGCAGAGCTGATTGAGAAAGCCGCCCAGCCGCTGCGGATTCCCATGGAGCTGCGGGAGCAGTCCTTCACCGTTCACACAACGGGCGAGCACTTCATGGGCGATCTCAATTGGACGACGGAAGCGCTCGGAAACATTCTGAAAAACTGTATGGAGCATACACCCGTCGGTGGGGAAATCACGGTGACTGCGGAAGAAACCGCTCTGTTTACGGAGATCGTCGTCGAGGACAACGGTCCGGGCATTTCGAAAGAGGATCTTCCGTATCTGTTTGATCGTTTTTACAAAGGCGCGGGCTCGTCGGATGACAGCGTGGGCATCGGGCTTGCGCTCTCTCGAAGCATCATTGCCGCACAGAACGGTACCATCAAGGCAGAAAACGCGCAAACCTCTGGCGCGAGATTTACGATCCGATTTTATAAAAGCGTAATCTAAAATGAAAAAGTGGCAATCCGGATGAAGACTTCATTAAGGTTTGATGAAAGTCACCGGATTGTCACTTTGCTTTGTTATACTTGCCCCAGCATCATGGAACAGGAGGCAAATTCATGGAAATCTTGAAGATTGAAAATCTGACAAAAGTCTACGGCTCCGGAGAGAACGAAGTCCGTGCTCTGGACGGCGTATCCTTCAGCGTAGAGAAGGGCGAGTTTCTGGCCATCATCGGGCCGTCGGGTTCCGGCAAATCCACTCTGCTGCATATTCTCGGCGGTGTGGATCGCCCCACATCAGGTAAGGTCTGGCTGGACGGGCAGGACGTGTATGCGCAGGACGAGGAGCAGCTTGCCATTTTCCGTCGGCGGCAGGTCGGACTGATCTATCAGTTTTATAATCTGATCCCGGTGCTGAATGTGGTGGAAAACATGACGCTTCCCGTCCTGCTCGACGGACGGAAGGTCAACGAAGAGCGACTCAATGAGCTTGTCGAGACGCTTGGTCTCGGCGGAAGAAAGAACAATCTTCCCAATCAACTCTCCGGCGGACAGCAGCAGCGTGTCAGCATCGGTCGTGCGCTGATGAACGCACCCGCGGTTGTACTGGCGGATGAGCCGACCGGCAATCTGGACAGCCGCAACAGTCAGGAGATCGTGGAGCTTCTGCGCCAGTCGAATGTGAAGTACAAGCAGACCCTGATTGTGATTACCCACGACGAGTCGATTGCGCTGCAGGCAGACCGTATCATTGCCATCGAGGACGGGCGCATCGTGCGCCATGAGCGTATTCGCGGAGGTGCGAAATGAACATTCTGCACCGCTTTACACGCAAATCACTCCTGGCAAACCGCAGCCGCACACTGGTTACCATCATCGGCATCATTCTCTCCATGGCGCTGTTCACTGCCGTCATTGAGGGCGCTTACAGCGGACAGCAGTTTTTGATCCGAAGCGTGGAAGAACGCGAGGGCCGCTGGCTGGCCTTTGACGCCGAGCTGACGCAAAAGCAGGCAGATGCGCTGCGCGAGACCGACGGCATTGCCGACAGCGCCGTCTGGCAGGAGGTCGGCTGGGGAGAGATCGAAAGCCTCAACGAATATAAGCCGTATCTTTTGGTGGAGTCCATCGATGACGGCATCGAGGATATGCTGTCCGTCCGTCTGGTCTCCGGCAGACTGCCGGAAAACGAGAACGAAATTCTATTGCCTGCCCATCTTGCCTCCAACGGCGGTGTGCATTACAGCGAGGGTGATACGCTGAAGATCGCGCTCGGGCAGAGAGTCGATGAAAGCGGCGCGGCATTGTCAGCATTCTCAGCAATAGAGGATGGAAAGACGGAATTGATCCGCGCTGCGAAGGAGCACCGCTATAATGTGGTCGGCGTCTATGAGCGGCTGAGCACCGAGGTGGAGGACATCCGCTGCCCCGGCTACACCGCATTGACTCGCGGCGGCGGAACCGGAGACTGCACGGTGTTCTATACGCTGAAGCACCCGGCGAGTGTTCTGAAATGGTGCGATGCACACCCGAGTGAAGGTTTTCTGAGAATTCACTCGGATCTGCGCCGGTTCAACGGCGTGTTCGGCTCCGAGAGCTTTAATCTGCTGCTTTATGGCTTTGCGGGCGTGCTGGTGTTTCTGATTGCCTTCGGCTCAATCTCGCTGATCTACAATTCCTTCTCCATCTCCGTGAGCGAGCGTACGCGGCAGCTTGGCATTTTGAAGAGCGTCGGTGCGACGAAAAAGCAGATCCGTGCGAGCGTTTTGTATGAGGCGCTGGTGCTCTCTGCTGTCGGTATTCCCGCTGGTCTGATCGTGGGATGCGCCGGCATCGGCATCACGCTCTACTGCCTGCGGGACGCCTTCACCGGCATGCTGAATACCGGGGCGACCACGCAGATGCGGTTGGTATTACACCCGCTTGCGCTGCTGATCTCCGCAGTTGTGTGCCTTGTGACGACGCTTATCTCCGCTGCGATTCCGGCGCGGAGGGCAATTCATGTCTCTCCGATCGATTCCATCCGGCAGACGGCGGACGTGAAGCTCAAGGCAAAGGAGGTGCGCACGAGCCGCTTCACCGAAAAGCTCTTTGGCTTCGAGGGTACCATGGCGTCCAAAAACTTCAAGCGCAATCGCCGCCGTTACCGCAGCACAGTCATGTCGCTTTTCCTGAGCGTGGTGCTGTTCATCTCCGCCTCCAGCTTCTGCGCGTATCTGACGGATTCGGTCAATGAAGCGGCGGATGCGGAGCACAGCACGGACATCCAATACTACACTGTGGGTGACCACAAGGAAAACCCGGACGAGGTACTGAAAATGCTCCGTGTGGACGGCGTGACAGACGCGCTCTATTATGACATGGAGGGCAGAGACCTTTATCTGCCGAGAGACATTGTCGCAGCGAATCTCAGTTCGGGCGCGGATGTTGAGACTTGGTTTGGATATCTGACCTTTGTGCGGGATGATGCGTTTCGCGCGCTTTGCCAAGCAAACAATCTGGACTGCGCCCCCTATTTTGATCCGGAGCATCCGATGGCGCTGGTCTGGAACGAGAACCGCGGGCAGGTTGAGAAAAACGGACACTATCAGTGGATAAGCTACCCTACATTGGATTTGTCAAAGCTGCCGTGCACGATCTTTGTGCCGGAGGCAAAGGAGCTTGACGGATATGTATTTGACGGCAATATCACGACTTCGGAGGACGGAACAAGCGTTGCCATCTATTATCCGATTGACGAGGAAACCGGTGAGCCGCAGTGGGATCAGCCGAAGGAGTTTCCGGAATCGGAGTTCGAAACACGTGTTCCCTTTGAGATCGGCGCCGCGATCGAGCAGACGACCTTCGGCCTGGGAGCCCAGCAATTCACCTTGTATTATCCTTACAGTATGGAGGCCGCTGTGCTCGGAGAGGACAATTTGATCTACCAAACCTATTTCGCTTTTCAGGCGCCGGAGCACGCGAAGGTGTATAACGCCATGAAGACAAAGCTGAACGACGCCGGCATGGATGCTTCCAATCTCAACGACGCGGCAGCAAATGAAGAATCCGTCCGCATGCTGGTCAAGGTGGTCAACGTCTTTTCCTATGGGTTCATCATCCTGATTTCTCTTATCGCGGTCGCGAATGTGTTCAACACCATCTCTACGAACGTATCCCTGCGGCGGAGAGAGTTCGCCATGCTGCGCTCCATCGGACTCGGGAATCGGGGCCTCCGGCGGATGATGAATTATGAGTGCATCATCTACGGCGTCAAGGGCCTCGTCTGGGGTCTCCCGGCCGCCATCGGCATGACATGGGTCATCTGGAGGATCACAAATCAGGCGTTTGAAAGCAGCTTCTATATCCCGTGGTACAGCATTGCCATTGCCGTCGGCAGCGTGTTTCTGGTCGTGTTTGTCACGATGCTGTATGCCATGGATAAGATCAAAAAGGACAGCACGATTGACGCGCTGAAGAACGAGAATCTGTAAGGCAGATGCCTCTTTCCCGCATTGAAACCATGACCCGGATGTGGTACAATCAATGTGAAAAACAAAAGGGGAGGCTGCACCATGGCAGATATGATCACCATCGGCATTGCCGGCGGCACCGGCAGCGGCAAAACCACCATCACCCGGCGCATCCTGCGCGAATTCGGCGGCAATGTGAGCGTGCTGTATCACGATAACTACTATAAGCGGCACGACGACATGACCTACGAGGAGCGCACGAAGCTCAACTACGACCATCCGAACGCGTTCGACACGCAGCTTTTGGTCCGGCACCTCGCCGCGCTCCGCGCGGGGCAGACGATTAAGAGCCCGATCTATGACTACAAGGTGCACAACCGCTCCGACCGCACGCAGACCGTCCATCCCTCGAAGGTCATCGTCGTGGAGGGCATCCTCATCTTCGCCGAGCCCGCGCTCTGCGATCTGATGGATATCAAGATCTTCGTCGATACCGACGCGGACGTGCGCATCCTGCGCCGCATCGTGCGCGACACGCGTGACCGCGGCCGCGATCTCGAGAGCATCGTCAATCAGTACCTCACCACGGTCAAGCCCATGCACGAGCGCTTCGTGGAGCCCTCGAAGCGCAATGCGGACATCATCGTCCCCGAGGGCGGACACAATCAGGTCGCGCTGGATATGATTATGGAAAGAATCCGCGCACACATGGAAGGACGCGTATAATGGCAAAGCTGTATTTCAAATACGGCGCGATGGGGTCGAGCAAGTCGGCGCAGGCGCTCATCACGCAGTTTAACTATGAGGAGCTCGGCATGACCGTCTGGCTCATCAAGCCCAGCATCGACGACCGCGACGGCGCGGATATCATCCGCAGCCGCATCGGCCTCGAGCGCCGCGCGCAGGTGATTCGCCCTGAGGACAGCATCCGCGCCGAATATGCCAAGACCGGCGGCACGGACGTCATCATCGCGGACGAGGCGCAGTTTTTGACCCCCGCGCAGATCGACGAGCTGCGCGATATCGTCGATGAGCAGGACGTGCCGGTGCTGTGCTTCGGCCTGCGCACCGACTTTCTCACGCACTTTTTCCCCGGCGCACAGCGCCTGATGGAGCTGGCCGATTCACTCACCGAAATCAAGACCGTCTGCGCCTGCGGCAGCAAGGCCACGGTCAACGCGCGCATCGATGAAAGCGGCCGCGTCGTCACCGAGGGCGGACAGATTCTCATTGGCGGCAACGACCGCTACGTCGCCATGTGCCACCGCTGCTGGAAAAAGCGCATCCGGGAGCAGGAGACATGATGCGCCGCCGCGTCTTCTGGGCGCTCACGGCGCTCTGGCTCGCGTTTATCTGGGGCCACAGCTTCATGTCCGCCGAGGCGAGCAGCGCCGAATCCGGCCATTGGCTCGCACTGCTGCAATCGTCTCTGCCGTGGCTGACGCAGACGCTCATCCGCAAGGCTGCGCACGTTGTGGAGTATGCCGTGCTCGGCGCGCTGCTCTTCGGCGCGGCCGGCGTGCGGCACGGGCTCTGGTTTGCGCCGAGCTTCTCGCTGCTTGCGGCGCTCGCGGACGAGACCGTGCAGCTTTATTCCACCGGCCGCGCCGGCATGGTGGAGGACGTCTGGCTCGATCTCGCAGGCTTTCTCGCCGGCTGGATCGTCATCGCGCTGATCGCCCTATACAGAAAAAAACGGAGGACTTAAAGTCCTCCGTTTTATCAGCTTGTCAAAAAGCCTCGCAGAGTTCGCGGCTCGGATGCCGCGAATCCAATCCAGTCGATTTTCCGGCGACATGCGCGGCGGAAAATCTCCCTGCGGCGCGGCTGATGCCGCGCCCTCGCGCCGACCAAGGCGGGCAGCGCCTGCCGCGATGAAGCGCGAGTCTCCTTCATAAAACGGAGGAACTTAGTTCCTCCGTTTTAACTTTTTTTTACGCGGAAGATCATCTTCGGCTTTTCGATGCTCGCCTTCGTGTTCTCCTCCACGGAGTCGGTGATGAATGAGTTGCCGCCGATCACGCTGCCCGCGCCGATCACGGTGCTGCCGCCGAGGATGGAGGCGCCGGAGTAGATCGTCGCCCCGTCTCCGACGGTCGGGTGGCGCTTGCCGACGACGGCGTGGCCGCCTCTGGGGCTGAGCGCGCCGAGCGTCACGCCCTGATAGAGCTTCACGTGGTTGCCGATGATCGTCGTCTCACCGATGACGATGCCGGTGCCGTGGTCGATGAAGAAGTATTCGCCGATCGTCGCGCCGGGGTTGA
>JAZPZZ010000073.1:0-3473 GCA_045544935.1 Oscillospiraceae bacterium
CCCCGCCGGGGACGGAGGCCCCTTTCCCGGCAGCTGCGGTTTTTCATATTTTACAAAAGGCAAAGACTTGATTTGTCACATTTTTTCCTTGTGAACCGGTCACAGATATGCTAAAATGCGCCTGAACACTTCACGAGCCGCTTTTCCGATAGCGCTCCGATTTTTCAAACGACCGCCGGATTCCGTCAATCGTCGCTCTGGTAATGCCCTTGCTCAGCGTCTCGAACTCCTCGGCGGACATCGGCTCCTTCTGCTTGAGCCACCAGATATACCCGTCGAAGAACATGTAAACATACCGGCGGACGACGAATCTTGCGGTCTCCTCATCCGGGAAAATGTCGCCGAAGTCCGTCATAATGAGCGGGAAGAGCTTTTCAAAGCAGAACGCGCGGAAGGAATTCTGTCCCGTATAGACAAAGGCGTTGCCGTAAAACTCCGGGTCGGCGCGCAGCGAGCGGAGTATGTCGGGGTAGTAATCCCAGATGGACTTTTCCTCACGGACGTCTACGAAGCGGCAGAACTCATAGTTGTAGATCCACTCGAGCAGCTCGTATTTATCCTTGAAGTAGCGGTAAAAGCTCCGACGGCTGACGTTCGCGTTCTCTAAAATGCGGTCGGTTGTGATCTTTTCAATGGGCATCGTGCGCATCAGCTGCTTCATCGCTTTCGCGATGGCGAGCTTATTTTTCTCCGATTCCGTCATGCAATCCCCTCCGATCTCTTTTATTGTAATGGTTTGACGCGCATTTGTCAAAACCGGTCTGATTGAACGTACAGCTGACACAAAATCACGATTCTGTGCCTCGAATCTGTAGGATAACGGATTGCACGGCTGGATTCTGTCTGATAAAATAAGAAAAGCATTTTACATACGCCTGTTTTTTGGACCTCGAGCCTGTTTGCCTAAGTCATCCGATATGGCGGCAGGCCGTGTGCTGGTGCACACCAGGGTGCGGCCGGAAACGACCGCGCCTTCCCGCGGAAAAGAGATCCGCCAACAAATCTGGTTTGAAGGAGGATTTTCTATGGGCGAATGGAAGAAAACACAATGTACCGTCTGCGGCGTCAGCTGCGGCTTGGAGGTCGAGGTGGAGAACAATGAGATCATCTCCTCCCGCGCCGATCCGGACAGCCCGCGCTCCCATGGCTATGCCTGCCGCAAGGGCCGCAACACGAAGTATTTCATGCACCACGGCGACCGTTTGGACTATCCGATGAAGCGTGTCAACGGCGAGCTTCAGCGCATCTCCTGGGATCAGGCGATCCTTGAGATCGGCAATAAGCTCCGCTCCATCGTCGATCAGTACGGCCCGCGCGCCGTGTGCGGCATCGGCGGCGCCTCCGGCGGCGGCCAGAGTGAGCTCATCTTCCTCAAAGCGCTCATCAACGGCCTCGGCGGACAGTATATCTTCAACCCCATCGGCTTTGAGTTTCTCGGCAACTGGTGGAGCCACGGCAAGATCTACGGCGATCAGGTCTCTTTCACCGAGCCGGACGATACCGGCTGTGAGGTCATGGTGCTCTGGGGCTCCAACTCCTACGTCACGCACCAGATGTGCGACGCCAGAAAGAACATCCGGGAGGCGTCCGAGAATCCCGATAAGCTCCTTGTCGTGATCGACCCGCGCATGAGTGAATCCGCGCGCATGGCGGACATCCACATTGCCAACCGTCCCGGCACGGACGCGATTATGCTCAAGGGCCTGATCGCGCTCATTCTGCGCCGCGGCTGGGAGAACAAGGAATACTGCAAAAAGCACGTCAAGGATCTCGATAAGATCCGTCCGTGGTTCTATACCACCAACATCGAGGAGTGCTTCCGCGTCGCGGGCGTCACGATGGAGGAGATGGAGAACCTCGCGAGGATCCTCACCACGAGAAAATGGGGCGTCCATCAGGACCTCGGCATCTTCTGCGGCCGCCACAGCACCCTCGGCAGCTATCTGATCATCATGCTGACGGTCATCTGCGGCGTTGCGATGGTCCCCGGCGCCACGATCACGCATGAGCTCTGGGCGACCCGCGGCGAGACCATCCATGAGGACACCGATCCGAAGGTCTGGCGTACGCCCGTCACGAACCGCTTCCCCGTGCTCGAGACCTTCCCGTCCTGCGTCATGCCTGTCGAGATGCTCTCCGATCGTCCCGACCGCATCCGCGCCGCCATCCGTACGCTCGGCTCTCCCATGCGCTCCTATCCGGACTCTGCCATGGTTGAAAAGGCGTTTAAGAACCTCGACCTGCTCGTCGTGTGCGACATTGCGTGGACGGAGGACTGCGAGTTTGCGGATTACATCCTTCCCGCCAAGAGCGCCTACGAGCGTTATGAGTTCAACGCCTTCCAGATGAACTTCCCCGAGTGCGTCATGGCGCTGCGCCCGCCCGTAATCGACACGATCGCGGAGCGCCGCGATATGTGCGATGTCTTTGTTGAGATCGCAAAGGTCTCCGGCGCGTTCCCGAAGATCCCGAAGTGGCTCGATGCCGCGGCGGACAAGGCCGTAAAAACCGGCGACCGTATGCCGTTTCTCTTCGCGTTCCTCGCTTATCTCGGCGGAACGGGTATGAAGTATTATCAGATTCGCACCGGCATTCTCGGCGCAACGCTCGGCAGAGCCTGGGGCTCCGCCACAAAGGGCGTCGCCTGGGGCGCACTGATGACCACGCCGATGGCGCCCGGTCTCTGCGCCAAGGCAGGCCATCCGAAGCTCGGCTTCCACCCGCTGCTGGAGAAGCTGCCGGCGGTGGATAACTTCTGTGCGCTCGACGCGGCCTTCGAGCAGGTGCTCCGTCACCCCGAGGGCGCCGTCGTCGGCATCGCGGACAATGACAAGCCCGAGGAATATCTCAAGCAGCACGTCCACCACAAGGACAAGAAAATCCACCTCTACTGCGATGAGATCTTCGAGGCCGTTCAGAATCTCACGCCGGAGTCTGAGGACGCCGCCGTCACGCCGACGGAGGAGTTCCCGCTGATCATGTCCTCCGGCCGCCACACCGAGGACGGTCTGAACTCCATGACGCGCTACATGAAGAATATGAACCGCTATCACAAGAGCATGTATACCTTCCTCATGAACCCGGACGACGCCGCGGCCCACGGCTTTGCCGACGGCCAGCTGGTCCGCGTCACGACGAAGGGCGGCTCTGCCGAAATTCCCGTCGAGATCAGCTATCAGGTCAACCGCGGCTATGCCATGTTCCCGCATCACTACGGCCTCAAGTTCGAGGGCGAGGTGGAAGGCGTCAGCGGCGGCCAGGTCTTCAACTGGGACAACATGGATGAAATCACCGGCAACCCGTGCGTGCGCTTCACGCCCTGCCGGGTCGAAGCAGTTTGAGGAGGTGCGATACCATGGCGAATGTGAATCTGACCATCAACGGCAAAGCCGTTTCCGTCCCCGCCGGGACGACCATTCTCGAGGCGGCCAAGTCCGCTGAGATCCGGATCCCCACGCTCTGCGCCTATGAGG
>JAZPZZ010000074.1:0-22372 GCA_045544935.1 Oscillospiraceae bacterium
CATGAAGGTGGAGCCCGACCGCTGGTACTACCACTGCGACCGGCTGGGCATGCTCGTCTGGCAGGACATGCCGGCGGGCGGCGGAGAATACTCCCCCGCCGTGATCACCGCTCCGCTCGTGACCAAGCGGCACCTCGACGACAGCCGCTACCGCCTCTTCGGCCGCGAGAGCGCCGAGGGCAGGGCCAACTTCCTCATGGAGCTGCGGCGCATGATCTCGCACCTATACAACCACCCGAGCATCGTGCTGTGGGTGCCGTTCAACGAGGGCTGGGGCCAGTTTGACAGCCAGACCGCCGTGGAGACGATCCGCTCAATCGACCGCAGCCGCGTCATTGACCACGCCAGCGGCTGGCACGATCAGGGCATCGGCGAGACGAAGAGCCTGCACGTCTATTTCACGCCCTACCGCTTCAAGCCCGACAAAAAGGGCCGCGCGGTGCTTCTCTCGGAGTTCGGCGGCTATACGCTCAAGATCGCCGACCACAGCCGGCCGGAGCGCCCCTTCGGCTACAAGCCCTGCGGCGACGAAAAGGCGCTGGAAAAGGCGCTGTGCAAGCTCTACTACAGACAGATTCACCCGGCGGTGGAAAAAGGCCTCGCCGCCGCGGTCTATACGCAGCTTTCGGACGTGGAGACCGAGATGAACGGTCTCATGACCTACGACCGGCAGGTCGTGAAGGTCTCCCCCGATCTGCTCCGCCCGATCATCACCGGCCTCGGCGAGGCCCCGGAGGATCTGGAGGAGGAGTTGGAAGAAGAACTCCCCGCCGAGCCGTAGGGAAGGGGCTTGCCCCTCCCGGCGTTCCGGTCTGACCATCAAAAAACATGTGAGGCGAAGTCGTACACAGGTGCGAATTCGCCTCACATTTCTTGTATTCTGTTTGCGGTTCTGCGCGGGAGGGGCAAGCCCCTCCCCTACAGAATCTGTTTCAGCGTTACGCCGCGTCGTCGAGCGCTTCCGCTCCGATGTACTCCGCTGCGCTGGTGCCGGCGATGCGGCCGAAGATCACGAAGTCGGCAACGGCGTTGCCGCCCAGACGGTTTCCGCCATGGACGCCGCCGGTGACCTCACCGGCCGCAAATAGGCCGGGGATGACGCTGCCGTCAGTGCCGATGACCTCGGCACTGGTGTTGATCTTCACACCGCCCATCGTGTGGTGGATGCCCGCCGTGACGTGGATGGCATAGTACGGCGCGGTGTCCAGAGGCTCGGCAAAGCTGGTGCGGCCAAAGTCCGGATCGCTCTTCTGCGCAACGTAGCCGTTCCACGTGCTGAGCGTTTCGGCAAATGCCGCGGGGTCGATGCCCATCGCCTCGGCGAGCGCCTCGGGCGTGTCGCCGGTGACGGTGATGCCCTGCTTGATGTAGCCCTGAATGACGCTGGAGGCCTCGGCCATCTTGCCGTCGACAATCAGCCAGCTGGCAGAACCAGTCTGGGCGATCTCAGCCGCGGAGACCTTGTCGCGCGTGGAGACCTCGTCGTAGAAGCGCTGGCCCTCCTGGTTGACGAGGATGGCGCCGTCGCCGCGCAGGCCCTCGGTGATGAGGGCAGCGGTGTCGGCCTGCACGGTGGGATGAATCTGAATCTGATCCATGTCCACGGTGTCCGCGCCGACCGCCTGCGCCATGGCGATGCCCTGGCCTTGAATGCCGGAGGCATTGGTGCTCATGAAGCCCTTGAGGTTGGGCTGATAGCTCTCGACCATCTCGTGGTTGGCGCCGAAGCCGCCCGTCGCGAGGACGACCGCCTTGGCGTGGATGGTGACGGTGTTGCCCGTCGGGCCCTTGCAGACCACGCCGACAGCCGCGCCGTTATCCATTAAAATCTCCTGTGCGGGGGTGTTCAGACGCACCTCCACGCCGCGGTCGGCGAGGTTCTGCTCGAGAATCGGCACGACGAACTCACCCACGGGAACGACCTTGCCCTCGGCGTTGAGCGGGCGATGGATGCGCTTGACGGAGGCGCCGCCGAAGCTGGAAACGCTCGGCATATCCGCGCCGATGCCCTTGAGCCAGGCGATCGCGTCCGCGCTGTTTTCCGCGAGCGTCTCGACGAGCGCCGTGTCGTTGAGCGCCTTGCCGCCGATGAGCGTATCGAGCTGGAAGAGCTCCACGGAGTCGAAGTATCCGTCGGGGTTGGCCTGATAATCGGCCCACTGCTGCGCGACGATGCCGGCCAGCTCCTGAATGCGCGCGTCGTCCGGATAGGACTTGGCGGCCTCAAGCTGCTTTTCCACGCCGGCGGCCTCGCCGAATTCGTTCTGGTTCTGATACTCGGTCTCGGCGGCGTTCAGACCGCCGGTGGAGCGCACGGAGTTGCCGCCGACCATGGCGGTGCTCTCCACGACGATGACGTTCGCGCCCGCGTCGTGCGCCTCGATGGCAGCCGTCATGCCGGCGCCGCCCGCGCCGACGACGACGACGTCGCAGCTGAGCTCCTCATCCGGCTCGGGCTCGACGTCCAGCACAGCCTCCACGTCGAAGACAGCGGGATCGAGTCCGGCGTTCACGAGCGCGTCGCGCACGGCCTCCACGAGCGCGTCCGAGGTGATGGTCGCGCCGGAGACCGCCTCCGCCTGCAGGCTCTGGGTCTGGAAAATGCGGCTCGGCATCTCCGTCACGGCGACGGAGCCGATGCCCTCGGTCTCCTCGTGCGATAGAACCTCGATCTGATAGATCGCGTTCTCATCAGCGGTGACGGAGACGGTGATCGGGCCGTTGCGGCCCTGCGCCGTGCCCTCGGCGGTGACGGCGGTGTCCGGAATTTCGGCCGCACCCGCGACGGACGGCTGGTTATTGATGACGATGCTCAGAACGCACACCACCAGCAGCAGAATGCCGGCGGCGATGCCGATGATATCGTACATCTTCGGATTGACTTTTTTCATATGCTTCCTCCCTGTTGAAAGAATGTGCTCTGTGCAACGATACACAATATCACATTTCCGTAAAAAAGCAAGAAAGGACCGCAAATCTGTCAAAGAAATTGCGGTCTTTTTTCAAATTATTGCCATGTTCTTTCGCTGATGATATAGCGCGGGCGGTGCTTGGTCTCCATGTAGACCTTGCCGACATACTCCCCGATGATGCCGAGGGAAATGAGCTGCACGCCGCTGACAAAGCAGATGATGCACGTCATGCTCGCCCAGCCGGCGACGGTCTTGCCCGCGAGGGCCGAGACGAGCGCCCAGATGCACCCGATGAAGCTCACGATCGCGACGAAAACGCCGAAGGACGTGATCAGATGCAGCGGCCGCACGGAGAGGCTCGTGATGCCGTTCATGGCGAGGGACAGCATCTTGCGCAGGGGGTATTTGCTCTCGCCCGCCATGCGAGCGCTTCGGGCATACTCCACCGTCGTGCTCGGAAAGCCGACGAGCGGGATCATGCCGCGCAGGAAGAGATTGACCTCCTCGAAATCGGCGAAATGCTGCAGCACGCGCGACGAGACCAGCCGGTAGTCCGCGTGGTTATAGACCACCTCCGCGCCCATGGCGGAGAGGAATTTATAAAAGCCCTGCGCCGTAGCGCGCTTGAAGAACGTGTCGGTCTCGCGGCTGGAGCGGACGCCGTAGACGACCTCATTGCCCGCGAGATAGGCGTCTACCATACGGTCCATCGCGTCGAGATCGTCCTGCCCGTCGCAGTCGATGGAGATCGTAATGTCGCAGCGGTCCTTGGCCTCCATGAGCCCCGCGAGAACGGCGTTCTGATGGCCGCGGTTGCGGCTGAGACAGGCGCCGAGGATGTGCGCCTCCTTTTCCGCCATGGCCGTGATGATCTCCCACGTCCGGTCGCGGCTGCCGTCGTTTACAAAGAGGATGCGGCTCTCATCGGAGATCTTCCCGTCCGCGATGAGCTGCAGGAGTTTTTTGCGAAAGAGCGGCGCCGTGATCGGCAGCACTTCCTCCTCGTTATAGCAGGGCACGACGATGTAGAGACGCGGCTGCATCAGATGAGACCCCGCAGCTTCAGATATTCCTGCACGAGCGTGACCGTGCCGGGGATGCCGAGCTTGGAGGTATCGACCGTGAGGTCATAGTCCTTCGCGTCGCCCCAGTGATCGCCGGTGAAGAAGTTATAGTACGCCTGGCGCTCCTTGTCGGTGAGCTTGATCTTGCGCTCGGCCTCGGCGGCGTCGAGATTGTCGCGCTCACTCACGCGGGCCACGCGCGCGAACATCGGCGCGTGGACAAAGAGGTTCACGACCGTGACGTTCTCCTCGCGCAGGACGTAGTTGCCGCAGCGGCCGATGATGATGCAGGAGCCGGAGCGGGCCGCGTTCCGGATGACCTCGGACTGCGCCTGAAACAGCTGCACGGACACGGGCTGGTCGCCCATGAAGCCGGCGCTGCCCGTCACGAGGGAATAGAGGAAGCTCTGCGGACGCTGCTCCTCATGGCTCTGGACAAAGCCCTCGGCAAAGCCGCTCTTGGCCGCCGTCTCGGCAATGAGCTCAGAGTCGTAGCACTTGATGCCCAGCACTCTCGCCAGCTCCTCGCCCAGATAGCGCCCGCCGCTGCCATGCTCGCGGCCGATGGTGATGACGTAGTTCGCCATGGTGATCCCTCCCGGTAAATTCTTGCTCGTGTTTATTATAGCTCGTTTTTGAAACATTGTAAATGTGAAAATAGTGAGGAATTAGGAGTTAGGAGTTAGGAGTTGACAAATGGTTCGTGCGCAGAAATCATTTGTCATCCTGAGCTTGTCGAAGGATCTTGGCAGCGCAGTAAAAGAGAACAACCAGCGTCTGTCTAAATGCTCTGCCAAGATTCTTCGTCGTCAGAAGAAACTCGCTCCACGCCGCAGCCGCGCTAAAGCGCGACGGCTTTGTATCCGCTCCTTCCTTCTTCCTCTCCAAATCAAAGCAAAGGCTTTGATTTGGTTAAGGAGAATCGGGGGCGCGGATATGGAGACGCCGCCAAGGCGGCGGAATGGAGCAAGCCCGATTGGACGCCGTGCTCCGCTCAGAATGACAAACTTGGAAAACTCCTAACTACTCACTCCTAATTCTCTTGTCATTCCGACCAACTTTTCCGCTTTTCCTTCTTTTTCCCTGTCTCATTCGCCTAAAATTACGTTTTGGGTTGACTTTCCCGCTTTAACGGGCTATACTTTAGAGCACTGAACAAAGTGATAGAGGCGCGGACGTCATCAGTACGCTCCATTTCCCGGCAGGAACCGGGGAGCGGAAAGGGGCTGCCGCCGAAGTGTTCGCTTCGATTCCTGTCGGGCGGGCGCTGGGTCGCCGGAGAAGATCCGGCGGACTGTCGCGAGCATCGCGGAGCGCTGTCATGGACAATCGCAGTTTTCATTGTGTCATGAACAGTTTCACCTCTGTTCAGGACACAATTTTTTTGTTTGGAGGCATCCATCATGAGAAACAGCCGCAAGCTCCTTGCCATCGCGCTGCTGGTCATCCTCGCCATGTCGCTCCTGACCGTCACCGGCCTCGCCGTGGACGTGGACGACAACGGCGTCGCCACGGGCAGCTCCATGGCCTATTCCTTCTGGGCGCTCGTGCCGCCCATCGTCGCGATCGTGCTGGCACTGATTACAAAGGAGGTCTTCTCCTCCCTGTTCATCGGCGTGCTGCTCGGCGCGCTCTTTGCCAACAACTTCGCCCCCGTCGGCTCGCTCGACACCGTGCTGGGCGAGGCGATCGTCCCCGCCATCACGGATCTCGCGGGCAACTTCATGTTCCTCGTCATCCTCGGCATCCTCGTCGTGCTCATCAACCGCTCCGGCGGCAGCGCGGCCTTCGGACGCTGGGCCGAGAAGAACATCAAGAGCCGCGTCGGCGCCATGATCGCGACGTTCATTCTGGGCGTGTTTATCTTCGTGGACGACTACTTCAACTGCCTGACCGTCGGCTCCGTCATGCTCCCGATCACCGACCGCCACAAGGTCAGCCGCGCGAAGCTCGCCTATCTCATCGACGCGACCGCCGCCCCGATCTGCATGATCGCCCCGATCAGCTCCTGGGCAGCCGCCGTCTCGAGCTACGCCGAGGACGGACAGGGCTTCGTCCTGTTTGTCAAGGCGATCCCCTATAACTTCTACTCCCTGCTCTCGATCGTGTTCATCGTGGCGATCATCCTCATGAAGTTCGACTTCGGCCCTATGCGCCTGCACGAGATGAACGCCATGCTCAACGGCGACCTCTACACCTCCGGCGACCACGTGGACAAGGCGCTGGAAAACAGCAAGTTCAACCCCAACGGCAAGGTCATCGACCTGCTGTTCCCCGTGATCGTGCTGATCATCGCCTGCTTCATCGGCCTGCTCTATGCCGGCGGCTATTATGACGCGGGCGGCGACTTCTACCACCAGTTCCAGGGCGCCTTCTCCGAGACGGACGCGACCGTCGCCCTGCCGTGGGGCACGCTCATCGCCCTGCTCATCAGCCTCGTGTACTACTGGTGCCGTCGTCTGATCACCTTCAAGGAGTCCATGGAAGCCATCCCGACCGGCTTTATGAACATGGTCCCCGCCATCACGATTCTCACCCTTGCGACCGCGCTGAAGAACGTGACGGGTCTTCTGGGCGCGAAGTACTTCGTCGCCGGCGTGACCGAGAGCGCGGCTGCAGGCCTGTTCAACTTCCTGCCCGCGATCATCTTCGTGATCGCCTGTGTCCTCTCGTTCTCCACCGGCACGAGCTGGGGCACCTTCGGCATCCTCATCCCGATCGTGGCCGCCGTCTTCGGCGACCCGAGCACGCAGCTTTACTACATCGGCATGTCCGCCTGCCTCGCCGGCGCGGTTTTCGGCGACCACTGCTCCCCGATCTCCGACACGACGATCATGGCCTCCGCGGGCGCGATGTGCAACCACGTCAACCACGTGGCGACACAGCTGCCGTACGCCGGGTGCGTCGGCATCATCTGCTTTGTGAACTACATCATCGCGGGCTTCGTCCAGAACGCGTGGGTCTGCCTCATCATCGGCGCCGCCATGACGGTCTGCACGCTGTTCGTCATTCGTTCCATCGTGAAGGGGAAGGAAGTCAAGGCAGCGTAAACATTGCACCAACCAAAACCGCCGCAGGAAGCCCCTGCGGCGGTTCTTTTTCCATATGGGAAAGAATTAGGAGTTAGGAATTAGGAGTTAGGAATTGAAGGAGCGCTTCGCGCAATTCAAATTCGTCGGCGTCAGCCGACACCATCATTCCTCATTCCTAATTCCTCATTTGCCACCAGCCTCGATTCTGTGCTATACTGTCCGCATTCCACCTTGGGAGTATTCTTATGGACCATCTCGTTCCATCCAAATATCTCACGCTCGGCGTGCTGGCGCATGTGGACGCCGGGAAGACGACGCTCTCGGAGGCCATGCTCTACCGCTGCGGCGCGATTCGCGCGCTCGGCCGCGTGGACCACGGCGATGCGCTGCTCGACTATCACGCGCTCGAGCGGCGGCGCGGCATCACGATCTTCTCCAAGCAGGCGCGCTTCGACCTCGGGGAGGAGGTGCACGTGACGCTCCTCGACACGCCCGGCCACGTTGACTTCTCCGCCGAGATGGAGCGCGCGCTGCAGCCGCTCGATGCCGCCGTGCTCGTCATCAGCGCGGTGGACGGCGTGCAGGCGCACACCGAGACGCTCTGGCGGCTGCTGGCGCGCTACGGCATTCCGACCTTCCTCTTCGTGACGAAGATGGATCTCACCGCGCGGACGCGCCGCGAGCTGATGCAGGAGCTGCGCCGGCTTGATTCCGGCTGCACAGACTTCACGGCGGAGCCGGACGAGATCTGGGAAAACGCTGCCATGACGGACGAAACTGCGCTCGAGACGCTGCTGGAGTCCGGCTGTCTCGACGATGAGGCGCTGCGCGATCTCATTTCGCGGCGGCGCGTGTTTCCGTGCGTATTCGGCTCGGGGCTGAAGCTCACGGGCGTGGACGAGTTTCTCACGGTGCTGCGCCGCTTCGCCCCGCGCAAAGCCTACGGCGGCGCCTTCGGCGCGCAGGTCTTTCAGATTCTGCACGAGCCGCTCGCCGGCAGGCTCACCTGCCTGAAGGTCACGGGCGGCGCACTTCGTGTGCGCGATACAATCACCTACACCAACCGCCGCGGCGAGACCGTGACGGAAAAGGTCACGGCCCTGCGGCGCTACTCGGGCGAGAAGTTCGAGGCTGCAGACTGCATCCCCGCGGGCGACGTGGCCGCCGTGCAGGGCCTTTCCGAGACGTGGCCCGGCCAGGGTCTCGGCGAGGCGGAGAGCGGTCTGCGCCCAGCGCTCGAGCCGGTGATGACCTACCGCGTGCTGCCGCCGGCGGACATGAGCGCACTGCAGCTGCTGCCGCGCCTGCGCGAACTGGAGGAAGAGGACCCGATGCTCCGCCTCGTCTGGGACGAGGAGCACCGCGAGATCCGCATGCAGCTGATGGGTGCGGTGCAGATCGAGGTGCTGCAGAGCCTCATCCGCGAGCGGTTCGACGCCGAGGTGCGCCTCGACCAGCCGCGCATTCTCTATCAGGAGACGATCACCGGAAGCGTCGAGGGCGTGGGGCACTTTGAGCCCCTGCGGCACTACGCCGAGGTGCATTTATTGCTCGAGCCCGCCGCGCGCGGCGCGGGGATTCTGCTCGAGAGCCGCTGCCCCGAGGACGCGCTCGACCGCAACTGGCAGCGCCTCATTCTGACGCATCTGGCCGAAAAGACGCACCGCGGCGTGCTCACGGGCGCCCCGCTCACGGACGTGAAGATCACGCTCCTCGCTGGACGCGCCCACGCCAAGCACACCGAGGGCGGCGACTTTCGGCAGGCGACCTACCGCGCCGTGCGGCAGGGGCTCATGCAGGCCGAGAGCCTGCTTTTGGAGCCGCAGTACGCCTTTCGTCTTGCGGTGCCGACCGAGCAGATCGGCCGGGCCATCAGCGATATCCGCCTCATGCACGGCGTGTTTGAAGGACCGGAGACGGAGGGGGATTTCTCCGTGCTCACCGGCACGGCGCCGGTCTCGCTCCTCGGCGATTACGCCGCCGAGGTCGCGGCCTATACGCGCGGCCGCGGCCGCCTCTCGCTCGAGGCGGGCGGCTATGATATCTGCCACAACGCCGACGCTGTGATCGACGCGATCGGCTATGACCCCGAGCGCGATACGAATAACCCCGCCGACAGCGTCTTCTGCGCGCACGGAGCGGGCACCGTGATTCCGTGGAATCAGGTGCGCGACTATATGCACATCGACACCGGCTTCGGCCGAGAGACCGAGCCCCCTCCCCCGGCGCCGCGCATCTTCCGGCGCAATCTCGATCTGGACGACAAGGCGCTGGAGGAAATTATGCTGCGCGAATTCGGCCCGATCCGGCGGCGGGAATACAAGGCCCCGGTCGTGAACGCGGCGGCCGACCCCGCCGATCTCTTCCACAGCAAAAAGCAGACGCTGATCGTGGACGGGTATAACGTGATCTTCGCATGGGACGAGCTCAAAGCGCTCGCGCGGGACGATCTCGACCTCGCGCGGACGCGGCTGATGGACGTGCTGTCCAACTACGCGGGCTTTACGCAGCGGCGGCTGATCTTGGTTTTCGACGGCTACCGCGTGCGCGGAAACCCCGGCGAGAAGGGCAAATACAACAACATCCACGTCGTCTACACGAAGGAGCACGAGACCGCCGACGCCTACATTGAGCGCATCGCGAACGACATCGGCAAAAACGAATCCGTCCGCGTCGTGACGTCGGACAGCCTCATCCGCATCTCCGCGCTGCGCTCGGGCGTGCTGCGCACCTCGTCGAAGGAGTTTCACGCCGAGGTGGAGCAGGTGGCCGAGCGCATCGAACAGGCAATCAGGGACTTGAACCAATGACGAACGAAGAACTCTTAAAGCGTGCGGACGATCTCGCGTCCCGCGCGGAAAAAACCGGCTCCGTGACGCACACGGCCTTCCTCACGCCCGCGGAGCAGTACCAGCTGCGCGCCTTTCGTCCGCGCGGCGACTGCCGCATGGTGTTCTACGGCGGCGTCGACGGCGCGGAGCGGCAGTGCGCCTTCTTCCTGCCGGACTGGATGGACGAGGCGGACTTCGACGGCGCAGAGACCATCCGCTGCATCCGCATCACGGCGCACTTCGGCGCGCCGGGCCACCGTGACTATCTCGGCGCGCTCCTCGGCATGGGCGTAGGGCGCGAGTGGATCGGGGACATTCTGATTGACGAGAGCACGGCGCACGTGCTCTGCCTCAAGAGCGTGGAGGCACATCTGCTCGGCATCGAGAAGGTGGGCCGCTGCGGCGTGAAGACCGCCGCGATCGCGCTCTCCGAGGTGCCCGTGCCCGAGCGGAAGGTGCAGGAGGTGTCCTTCACGGTGCAGTCGCCCCGGCTCGACGCCGTGCTCTCTGGCCTCTTTCACCTCTCGCGCACGCAGGCCGCCGAGCGCATCCGCGCCGGCGACGCGAGCTTAAACTACGCAGAGTGTCTCCGCCCCGACGCGGAGATCCGCCCCGGCGATATCGTGAGCCTGCGCGGCTGCGGCAAAGCCGCGGTGAAGGACCTCGGCGGACAGTCGAGAAAAGGCAGGACGTATTTGATTGGCGAGGTATATCTATAACTCCGGAAAGGATCATCCACATGGCCCGTGAACTCTCCCGCGCCGCGCTGATTGAGCGCAGCATCATCAAAACCTACCACAAGCAGCTTTGGACGCCGTTTATCAGCGCGCTCAAGCAGTATGAGCTGATCGCCCCCGGCGACAGGATTGCCGTGTGCATCTCGGGCGGCAAGGACTCGATGCTCCTCGCGAAGCTCATGCAGCAGCTGCACCGCCACAGCGACGTACCGTTTGAGCTCGAGTACCTCGTGATGGACCCGGGCTACGCGCCGGCGAACCGCGCGAAAATTGAAGAAAACGCCGAAATTCTCGGCGTTCCGGTGACAATCTTCGAGTCGGACATTTTCGCCGTGGCGAACGGGGCGGAGAAAAACCCCTGCTATCTCTGCGCGCGCATGCGCCGCGGCGCGCTCTACGCCAAGGCGCAGGAGCTCGGCTGCAATAAAATCGCCCTCGGCCACCACCGGGACGACGTGATCGAGACGACCGTGATGGCCATGTTCTACGGCGCGCAGCTGCAGGGCATGATGCCGAAACTGCACAGCACGAACTTCCCCGGCATGGAGCTCATCCGCCCGCTCTACTGCGTGCGCGAGGAGGACATCATCGCCTGGGCGAAGCACAATGAGCTCTCGTTTCTCCAGTGCGCCTGCCGCTTCACGGAGCGCACCGCCACCGCCGGCCACGAATCGGAGAGCAAGCGCAAGGAGGTCAAAAACCTCATCCGCACCCTCCGCGAGACGAACCCGGATTTGGAGTCGAACCTCTTCCACGCCATCCACGCCGTGAATCTGGACATGTTCCCGGGGTGGAAGACGAAGGGGGAAAAGCATTCTTTTCTGGAAAACTACTGATCTTACCGTAGGGGCGATTCACGAATCGCCCGCGGGCCGCCGAGGTCGTCGGCCCCTACAAAAAACAAGCCGCAGACGCAGGTCTGCGGCTTGTTTTACTTCACGCGTTTCGCCCTTCCGGCTCTCACCTCAAACGCTCCCGCGCACCAAAGTCTGACCGCCTCCGGCAGGAGGATCCACTCCGCCTGGCGCAGGACGCGGCGCTGGAGCTTGACGGCGTCGTCATCGTCGCGCACCTCGACGGCCTTCTGCAGCAGCACGGCGCCGATGCCGCCCTGCTCGTCCACGAGATAGGCCGTGGCGCCCGTGAGCTTGAGACCGCGGGCGAGCACCGCCTCGTGCACGGCGAGACCGCGCAGGTCCTGAAACGCCGGCACCAGCGACGGCTGGACGGCGATGATGCGGTTTTTGAAGGCCTTCGCCGTCTCGGGGCCGACGCCGGGATGGAAGCCCGCGTCGATGACGAGGTCGGCGTCGAGATCGCGGATTTTATTGCGCACGGCGAGATCGAACGTGCTCTCGTTGGGAAAGACCTCGCGGTGCATATCCACGGCCTCGATGTGCGCATTGCGCGCGCGGGTGAGGGCGTTGGCCTCCGGGTCGGAGGAGATGACGGCGACGATCTCCATATCCGGGATCTCGCCGAAGAAGATGGAATCCAGCAGGCTCTGCAGCTTCGTGCCGCTGCCGGACGCCAGAACGACACAGCGAATCATAATGACGCGCTCCTTTCGAGCAGGCGGTGGGCCGCCTCGCGGTTGATGTTTTCCTTCTCATTGAGCAGCTCGGTGCGGCGCCGCAGCTCCACGCCCTCATGGCCGAGCTGGATGGCGCAGTCGATGAGGCTCGTGGCGTTCTCCACGGTGAGGTTTTCGAGCTCCTGATAGTTGTCCTGTTCGATATAGTCGAGGAAGGCGGTGACCTTCGGGTCATAGCTCACGCCGGCGAGCGGCACGCCCTGACCCGCGGCGAAGACGAGGCCGTGCAGACGCATGCTCACGACGGCCTTCATCTCGGCGAGCACGCCGATCGTCATGCCGGAGGACAGCGGCTGCGCAATCACGTGGTAGGGGATGCTCAGATGCTGGGCCACGAGCTTCGCGGCCTCCCAGTCGGTGCGGTGGTTGATGCAGAGGAAGACGGGCGTAAGCCCGTAGTTGAGGTAGGCATAGACCGCCGCGGCGGCGAACACCGTGCTCTTCTCCTCAAAGCCGCGCCAGCGGCGCAGCACGAACGCGATGTAGTTCCCGTCGGCGGGGATGCCGCTGCTCTCCAGCAGCCGCTGCACGCGCACGGGCGGCTCCGGCGGGAGCGTAAGCGCAGGGTCGGACGTGAGGAGAATCTCCGGCTCGGTCACGTGGAAGCGCTCGAGCACCTTCTGGCTGTCCGGCTCGCGCAGGGTGATGACGTCCACGCAGCGGTTGAGCGTATTGCAGACGAACTTCTGGTCGCGCGGATAGAGGATCGGGCCGATGCCGCAGCCGTACATCTGCACGGCGCAGCCGAGCTTCTTCGCGCGGCGGATGGTGTAGAGATAATACCAGAGGCTGTAGCGGCTGGTGACGTCCTGCATGAGGTTGCCGCCGCCGTTGATATAGAGCTTCGAGGCCCTCATGGCCCGGCCCATGTGGAAAAGGTCAAAGGAGTGGTAGGCGTTCACGCCGCAGGTCATGCGCGTCTCGCGCGGCTGGCGCGAGAGGACCGTGATGGGCATGTTTTTGTCGAGCGCGCGCATCTCGTGCACGATCGCCTCGAGGATGGCCTCGTCGCCCGCGTTGCCGAAGCCGTAGGCGCCGCAGATGACCACGCCGTCGCGCGCGCCGGCGCGGTGCGCCTCGCAGCGGCTGAGCAGGTTGTAAATTTCGATCTGGCGGTCGCCGGTGGCCTCCTCGGAAAAGTCGGCCATGCCGCGCTGAAACAGGGCGTCGCCCATCTCGCGGCGGTAGTCCGGGTCGAGCGCGAAGCGCGCGAGCGCCGCCGCAAGACCCTCGACGTCGCCGGGCTCCACGAGCAGGCCCGTGACCTCGTTTTCGATGATCGCGGGCACGCCGCCCACGTTCGTCGCCGCCGTGGCGAGGTGCGCGCGCGCCCCCTCCGGCAGCGCATAGGGAAAGCCCTCGGAGAGAGACGAGAGGGTGTTGATATCGAGCGCGCCGTAGAACCGGTCGAGGTCCGTGACCCAGCCGAGGAAGAAGACGCTCTCCTGCAGTCCGAGCTCCCTCGTGAGCAACTCGAGCTCCTCGCGCTGCATGCCGTCGCCCGCGATGGCGAGGCGGAGGTTCGGGCACTGTTTCCGCGCAGCCGCGAGCGCGCGCAGCAGCGTCGGAATGTCCTTCACGGGGTCGAGACGCGCGGCAATGCCGGCGATCACGTCGCCGGGCTGCACCCTGTAGCCGAAGGAGGCGAAATAGTCCGCCCGGTCCGTCGGCGGCACGGTGTGGCTGAAATCGAGGCCGTTGTAGATCGTGAAGAGGTCGTTTGGCTTGAAGCCGCGGTCGATGAGCCGCTCGCGCAGCGTGTCGGAGACGCAGACGCGGTAATCGAGCCGGCGCAGGGCGATCTTGTTGGCGATGCCGTAGGTCGCCGCGGCGAAGGGCCGGTGCAGATAGTCGAGGCGGTAGTCGCTGTGCACCGTCGTGATCACGGGCACGTCGAGACTCCGGCGCAGAATCGCGCCCATGAGATTCGCCTTTGCGCCGTGGCAGTGCACGACGTCGTAGCCGCCCTGCCTGATCGCGCGGCGCAGCTTGCCGATGCTGCCGATAAAGCTGTTTTCCAGCACCCACGTCGGGATGCCGAGGGCGATCGCCCCGTCGGCAAAGGAGCCGGGTATGAAGCAGACGAGCTGCACCTCCACGCCCTTTTGCAGCAGATAGCTCAGCAGGGAGTAGACGTGCGTTCTGGCGCCGCCGGTGTCACCGCCGCTGATGAGATGGATGACTTTCATAGATCCCTCCGTGGGTTCTTGTATCAAAACGAAAAATACGGTATAATCCAGTTTATCTAAAGTATTATACTTTATTCGCTCTTTAGAATCAAGGAACGATAAATTACAAGGGAGTAACTATGACCACCATCTACTTAATCCGCCACGCAGAGGCGGAGGGCAATCTCTACCGCCGCATTCAGGGCCACTGGAACGGGCAGGTCACGCCGCGCGGGCAAAAGCAGATCGCGGCGCTCGCCGAGCGCTTTTGCTCTGTGCCGATCGACGCGGTATATTCCAGCGACCTGCAGCGCACGATGGACACCGCCGGCGCGATTTTGAAATATCACGACTTAACACTCGAAACCACGCCGCGCCTGCGCGAGGTGTGTCTCGGCTGCTGGGAGGGCCGCCCGTGGGGCGACGTGGAGTATGAGATGCCGCAGCAGATGTTCTATTTTAACCACGACCCGGCCAACTGGATCATCCCGCAGGCGGAGCGCTTTGCGGATGCGCAGGAGCGCATGAAGAGCGTCCTCGCCGAGATCGCCGAAAAGCACGACGGGCAGACCGTCGCCGCCGTGAGCCACGGCATGGCGATCCGCTCGTTTCTCGCGGCCGTGCTCGGCATTCCGAGCGCGGAGATCGACCGCCTGCCCCACGGGGACAACACCGCCGTCGCCTGCCTGAAGTACGACGGGGACGACCTCACCGTGGAATATTACAACGACGCGAGCCATCTGCCGGAGGACCTCAGCACGCTCGGCCGCCAGACGTGGTGGAAAGGCCGCGACGCGGACGCGGGAAACCTCCGCTTCGAGCCGCTGCAGTTTCCCCGCGACAGCGCGTTTTTCGACGCCTGCTACTCTGACGCCTGGGCCGCCGCCCACGGCTCCACCGCGGGCTACACCGCGCGGCCGTATCTGCGCAGCGCGAAGGAGCACGCGCGCACGCCCCACGCCGTCGTGAAGCTCTTAAGCGGCGATCAGGTCGTCGGCATGATCGACATGGACCCCGCGCGCGGGAGAGACGAGGGCTACGGCTGGATTTCGTTTTTCTACCTGCTGCCGCAGTACCGCGGCAAGGGCTGGGCCGCGCAGCTCTTGGGCCACGCGCTCTGGTTCAGCGAACTGCACGGGCGACGCAGCGTCCGCCTGCACGTGGCGGAGGACAACGTTCACGCCCGCGGATTTTACGAGCACTTCGGCTTTACCAAGGTCGGCGAGACCCCCGGCATCCGCGGCACGCTGTATCAGATGGAAAAAGTGATCGGGAAACGATGAAATGACAACTTATCTTCTTTATTACCTCGCCGCCGTGAGCCTTCTCCTCTTCGTCCTCATGGGCGTCGACAAGGCGAAGGCCAGACGCGGCGCGCGGCGTGTGCCGGAGGCGACGCTGTTTTTCCTCGCCGTGCTCGGCGGGAGTCTCGGCGGTATCTTCGGCATGGCCGCCTTTCACCACAAGACGCTGCACAGGTCGTTTCGCATCGGCTTTCCGGTGATTTTCCTCTGTCAGCTTGCTTTGGCCGGATATTTGTTTTTGAAATCGAAAGGACTGATTTGATGAATCCGATGGTACTTTGCTATAACCTCCGCTCGGAGCAGATCGCGCGCCTGCGCGTGCTCTGCCTGCGCCTCGGCATCCGGCTTCGCATCGTGGAGCGGGAGGAGTTCGCCCTCCCCGTCGGCGTGCTCGCGGGCGTGGCGGAACCGCCCGAGACGCTCGAGGAGATTGAGCCGCTCTTCGACCCCATGCTCGTCATGGCGCACTTTCGCCCCGGCATGCTCGACGCCTTTCTCAACGAATGGCGCCGCAGCCGCATCCCGCCGGTGAAGCTCAAGGCCATGCTCACCGAGACCAACGCCGGCTGGAACGCCGTCAAGCTCTGCAACACCATACGCGAGGAGCACGAGCAGATGGAGGCCATGCGGAAAAAGTGATACCTGCGCGGGGATTGGCGAATTGACGAACGCGCCCGGCTTTTCGGGCGTTTTTTCTCCGTTTCCATAACGTAAAAACGATTGACAACGCGAGAAAAGTCACAATATAATGTACCATACTCATTTTGACGGGAGGGCAGACGAATTTCAGTGATTTCGTCTGCCCTTCTGCGCATTTCTGGGAGGGAAGCCAGCTTGAACAAGGTTGCAGTCATTATGGGCAGCGACAGCGATCTGCCCATCGTTGAGAAAGCGATCACGACGCTGAAGGAATTCAATGTGCCCACGGAGGTCCATGTGTTCTCCGCCCACAGAACGCCGGAGGAGGCCCGAGCCTTCGCTATGTCCGCGCGCGCAAACGGCTTCGGTGCGATTCTGGCCGCCGCCGGCAAGGCCGCGCATCTGGCCGGCGCGATTGCGGCCAACACCACCCTGCCGGTCATCGGCATTCCGGTCAAATCATCCACATTAGACGGCATTGACGCTCTGCTCTCCACGGTCCAGATGCCCTCCGGCATCCCGGTTGCGACTGTGGCGATCGATGGGGCTGTCAATGCCGCTTTGCTTGCCGTGGAGATCCTCTCGGTCAGCGACGAGACGCTCGCCAAGGCGCTCGATGACCGCAGACGGGCCGACACGGCGAAGGTCTTGGAGAAAAACAGGAAGATCGAAGAACAGTTCAACGCCTGAAAGGAGTCAGAAAAAATGGAAAAGAGAGAACAGCTTTACGAAGGCAAGGCCAAAAAGGTCTATGCCACGGACGACCCCGACCTCGTCATCGTCTCCTATAAGGACGACGCCACCGCCTTCAACGGCCTGAAAAAGGGCACGATCGTGGGCAAGGGCGTTGTGAACAACAAGGTCACAAACCACCTCATGCAGCTGCTCGAAAAAGAGGGCGTGCCGACGCACTTCGTCGAGGAGCTCTCGGAGCGCGACACGGTCGTCAAGCACGTCTCCATCGTGCCGCTCGAGGTGATCATCCGCAACATTTCCGCCGGCAGCTTCGCCAAGCGCTTCGGCGTGGAGGAGGGCATCGTCTTCGACGAGCCGACGATCGAGTTCAGCTACAAAAACGACGATCTGGGCGATCCCCTGATGAACGCCTACCACGCCCGCGCGCTGAAGCTCGCCACGGCCGAGGAGATCGAGACGATCAAGGCCATGGCCTTCAAGGTCAACGAGGTGCTCAAGGCCTTCTTCAAGGCCGTGAACGTCGACCTCGTGGACTTCAAGCTCGAGTTCGGCCGCCTTTCCGACGGCACGATCGTCCTCGCCGACGAGATCAGCCCCGACACCTGCCGCTTCTGGGACAGCACGACCCACGAGAAGCTCGACAAGGACCGCTTCCGCCGCGACCTCGGCAACGTGGAGGACGCGTATTCCGAAATGATGCGGAGAATTTTGGGAGAATAACATGAACCAGCACATCCACGAGGAATGCGGCGTATTCGGCCTCTTTGCGCCGGAGAACAAGGACGTCGCCGCGCTGACCTACTACGGGCTCTACGCGCTGCAGCACCGCGGCCAGGAGGGCTGCGGCATGGCCGTGAACGACGACGGACTCATCACCTCGCACAAGGACCTCGGCCTCGTTTCCGACGTGTTCACCCCGCAGGTGCTCGAGCGCCTCGGACAGGGCAGCATCGCCGTGGGCCACACGCGCTACGGCACCACCGGCTCCAACGCCCGCGCCAACTGTCAGCCCATGGTCGTGAACCACATCAAGGGCCGCATGGCCCTCGCGCACAACGGCAACATCGTCAACGCCTCGGAGCTGCGCCGCGCGCTCGAGCTGCAGGGCTCCATCTTCCACACCACGAGCGACACCGAGGTCATCTCCTACACGATCACGAAGGAGCGCCTCACGACGCCGAGCATCGAGGCTGCCGTCTCCTGCGCGATGTACAAGATCGACGGCGCGTACTCTCTCGTGCTCATGAGCCCCTCGAAGCTGATCGCCGCGCGCGATCCGCAGGGCTTTCGCCCGCTGTGCTACGGACAGACGGACGACGGCACCTTCGTCGTGGCGAGCGAGACCTGCGCGCTCGAGGCCGTCTCGGCGCGCTTTGTGCGCGATCTCGAGCCGGGCGAAATTCTCGTGTTCACGCGCGAGGGCGTGAAGTCCCTGCGGGAGCACTGCGGCACGCGCAAAAAGCACATCTGCATCTTTGAGCACATCTATTTCGCCCGCCCCGATTCGATCGTCGACGGCGTGAGCGTGCACGAGGCTCGCATCCGCGCCGGCCGCTGCCTCGCCCGCCGCCACCCCGTGGAGGCCGACGTCGTCATCGGCGTGCCGGACTCCGGGCTTGACGCCGCGCTCGGCTTCGCGCAGGAGAGCGGCATCCCCTATGAGGTCGGCTTCATCAAGAACAAATACATCGGCCGCACGTTCATCTCCCCCGGCCAGAGCGCGCGCGAAAACCTCGTGCGCATCAAGCTCAACCCCATCTCCTCCGTCGTGAAGGGCAAGCGCGTCGTGATGATCGACGACTCGATCGTCCGCGGCACGACCTCGGCCCGCATCGTGAACCTCCTGCGCGAGGCTGGCGCCGCCGAGGTGCACGTCCGCTCCTCCGCGCCGCCGTTCATGAACCCCTGCTACTACGGCGTGGACATCGACTCGCGCGACAATCTCATCGCCTGCCACCACAGCGTAGAGGAGATCGCGAAGATCATCGGCGCGGACTCGCTCGGCTATCTTCCGACGGAGGACCTCTGCGAGCTCGTCGGCGCGCAGTGCGGCGAGGGTTACTGCTCCGCCTGCTTCGACGGGAACTATCCCACGCGCGTGCCCGAACAGGGCGAGAAAAACCGCTTTGAATTCAAAATCAGTGAGGGCAAAAAGCCATGAACAAAAACAGCTATTCCGAGCACTACGCCGCCTCCGGCGTGGATATCACCGCGGGCTACAAGGCCGTGGAGCTCATGAAGCAGCACGTTGCGCGCACCGTGACCGAGGGCGTCCTCGGCGACGTGGGCGGCTTCGGCGGGCTCTTCGGGCTCGATCTCACGGGCATCGCGAAGCCCGTGCTCGTCTCCGGCACGGACGGCGTCGGCACGAAGCTGAAAATCGCATTTAAAATGGACAAGCACGACACCGTCGGCATCGACTGCGTGGCCATGTGTGTCAACGACATCATCTGCTGCGGGGCAAAGCCGCTCTTCTTCCTCGACTACATCGCCTGCGGCAAGAACTTCCCCGAGCGCATCGCGGACATTGTCTCCGGCGTGGCGGAGGGCTGCGTGCAGTCCGGCGCCGCGCTCATCGGCGGCGAGACGGCCGAGATGCCCGGCTTCTACCCCGTGGACGAATATGACCTCGCGGGCTTCTCCGTCGGTGTGGTCGATCGGGATAAGATTCTCGACAAGACCGCCGTCCGCCCCGGGGACAAGCTGATCGCCCTGCCCTCGAGCGGCGTGCACTCCAACGGCTTCTCCCTCGTGCGCAAGGTGTTCGACGTGGAGAACGCCGACCTGACCGCGCCAATCGAGGCCCTCGGCGGCAAAAGCCTCGGTGAGACGCTCCTCACCCCGACCAAGATTTACGTCAAACCCATGCTCGCGCTCATGGAGGCCGTGACCGTCAAGAGCGTGGCGCACATCACGGGCGGCGGCTTCTTTGAAAACATTCCGCGCGCGCTGCCGGAAGGCTGCGCGGCGAAGATCGACCGCAGCGCCGTGAAGGTCCTCCCGATCTTCGATCTGATTGCGAAGACCGGCGAGATTCCGGAGCGCGAAATGTTCAACACCTTTAACATGGGCGTCGGCATGATCGCCGTCGTTCCGGCCAAGGACGCCGGCAAGGCGCTGGAAACCCTCCAGGCCCATGGCGAGGACGCCTACGTGCTCGGCGAGATCGTCGAGGGCGAGGGCGTGGTATTCGCATGAAAACGAAGATCGCCGTGTTCGTCTCCGGCGGCGGGACGAACCTGCAGGCGCTGATCGACGCCGCCGACGCCGGTGCGCTTCCGAGCGGAGAGATCGTCCTGGTCTTAGCAAGCTCCCCGAAGGCCTTCGCCCTCGAGCGCGCGGCCAAGGCCGGCATCCCCTCCGCCGTCGTGAGCGCGAAGACCGAGGGCTCGCAGGCCGCCGCGGAGAAGAAGATGAACGCGCTGCTCGCCGCGCACGGCGTGGAGCTCATCGTCCTCGCGGGGTATTTAAGCATCCTCTCGGAGGACTTCACCCGCCGGTGGGACCGCCGCATCCTCAACATTCACCCCTCGCTCATCCCCGCCTTCTGCGGCAAGGGCTACTACGGCCTGCGCGTGCACGAGGAGGCGCTCCGCCGCGGCGTGAAGGTCACGGGCGCGACGGTGCATTTCGTCAATGAGATCCCCGACGGGGGCGAAATTCTGCTGCAGCAGGCGGTCGACGTCCTGCCCGGCGACACGCCGGAGGTACTGCAGCGCCGCGTGATGGCCGAGGCGGAATGGAAGCTCCTGCCCCGCGCGGCCGAGCTGGTCTCGAAACAACTTTTGGAGGAACACTCTCATGTGGAAAACGTATGATCTCGAAGCGCTTTTGCGCGAAAACGACTATCCCGGCCGCGGCATCGTGCTCGGCCGCAGCCCGGACGGCACAAAGGCCGTCATGGTCTATTTCATCATGGGCCGCAGCGTCAACAGCCGCAACCGCGTCTTTCTTCTGACCGAGGACGGCATCCGCACCGAGGCGTTCGACCCCGCAAAGCTCTCCGACCCCAGCCTCATCATCTACCACCCCGTGCGCGTCTGGGGCAACTGGACGATCGTCTCCAACGGCGACCAGACCGACACGATCCGCGACTTCATGTGCGTCGGAAAGACCATGGAGGCCGCGCTCAAGACCCGCACCTTCGAGCCGGACGGCCCGAACTACACGCCGCGCATCTCCGGCGTCGTGCGCGCCGACGGCACCTACAAGCTCTCCATCCTCAAGAGCCTCGACGGCGACCCGAGCTGCTGCGTGCGCCAGTATTTCGACTATGACCATCCCGCCGCGGGCGTGGGTCACTTCATCCACACCTACATGATGGACGGCGAGCCGCTCCCCTCCTTCGAGGGCGAGCCGGAGCGCGTGGACATTCCCTGCGAGACGGCAAAAGAGCTCGCCGACCGCGTCTGGGCGGCGCTCAACGAGGAGAACAAGGTGTCCCTCTTCGTGCGGTATCACGACATTGAGACCGGCGAGGACGACACGGTGATTATTAATAAGAATGAAGCGTGAGGGAGAAAACGATGAACGAACTCGAACTGAAATACGGCTGCAACCCCAACCAGAAGCCTTCCCGCATTTATATGAAGGACGGGAGCGATCTCCCGATCACGGTTTTGAACGGCAAGCCCGGCTATATCAACTTCATGGACGCGCTCAACTCCTGGCAGCTTGTGCGCGACCTCAAAAAGGCGACGGGCCTGCCCGCCGCGGCTTCCTTCAAGCACGTCTCCCCCGCCGGCGCGGCCGTGGGCCTGCCGCTGAGCGACGTGGAGAAGCAGATCTACTTCGTCGATGAAAACGCGGAGCTGACCCCGATCGCCTGCGCCTACATCCGTGCGCGCGGCGCGGACCGTCTCTGCTCCTACGGCGACTGGGCGGCGCTGAGCGACGTCTGCGACGCGGCCACGGCGGAATATCTCAAATACGAGGTGTCCGACGGCGTGATCGCCCCGGGCTACACCGCGGAGGCGCTCGAGATTCTCAAGACCAAGAAAAAGGGCAACTACAACGTCGTGCAGATCGATGAAAGCTACGTCTGCGCGCCGGACGAGCACCGCGACATTTTCGGCATCACCTTCGAGCAGGGCCACAACGACTGCGTCATCGACGAGAGCTGCTTGGAAAATCTCGTCACGGACGCGAAGGAGCTGCCGAAGCAGGCGAAGATCGACCTCGTCATCGCCCTCATCACGCTCAAATACACAAGTCGGATCGTAGCCATGTCGTTCTGTGGGCCAAGGAGTTGGTGCCCATTGTTGTCTTCCTAAGACCGCTTGGCCTCCGACTTCATCGACGAGAGCTGCTTGGAAAATCTCGTCACGGACGCGAAGGAGCTGCCGAAGCAGGCGAAGATCGACCTCGTCATCGCCCTCATCACGCTCAAATACAC
>JAZPZZ010000075.1:0-2368 GCA_045544935.1 Oscillospiraceae bacterium
CCTATGACAAGGTGCACGAGCTGATGCTGCTCTGCCGCCGCGTGTACGACAGCATGAACTACCTCTCCGTCCACCCGATGAGCAAGGTGCAGATGCTCTTAAAGCACCCCGACTTTGTCAAGACCGTCGGCTATACCGCGACCGAGGTCATCAACACCTTTGATCTGCCCAAGAAGGCCGTGGAGATGCTGACGCCCTACTGGATCTATGTCGGCAACCGCATGGACGATCTGCCCTTTACGATCTACGCCTTCCTGATGGCCGACTACTTCACCGGCTCCTACGTCTGCCGCGGCTTCAGCCATGAGATGAGCATGAAGCTGCAGGCAAAGTGCGAGGAGAACGGCGCGCAGTACGAGTTCAACCAGGAGGTCGAAAAGATTCTCGTGAAGGACGGCAAGGTCTACGGCGTGCGCACCGCGCGCGGCGACGAGATCCACTGCGACTATGTCATCTCCGGCGCTTACCCCAACCGCGTCTACACCCAGATGATCGAGCCGCTCAGCGAGGTCCCCGAGGGCGCGATCCGCATGATCAACAACCGCAAGCTCTCCGTCGTTCCCGTCTCCGTCATCATGCTCATCGAGGGCACGCCCGAGGAGAATGGCATCACCGATTACTCCACCTTCTCCGGCACGACGATGGACACCAACAAGATCTGGGAGAACTACGCGAACCTCACCGAGACGTACAACTACATCACCACGATCTGCCTCAACTACGCCAACCCCACGCTGCCCGAGGGCATCACCCAGCTCTCGATCACGGCGCTCGTCCCCTCCAAGCCCTTTGAGGACGTCAAGGAGGAGGACTACTTCGATCTCAAGCGGCGTCTTGCCAACGAGATGATCGAAGAGTGCCTGAAGATCACCAAGGTCGACTTCCGCGACAGGATCATCGAGTTTGAAGTCACCACGCCGATGACCGTATCGCACTATGTCGGCGCGTGGAAGGGCAACATCTACGGCTACCTCCACTCGATGGAGGACCATGCCGTCGCCCGTCTGCAGATGAAGGAGAAGGATCACTTCATCGAGGGGCTCGAGTTTGCCGGCGCTCACGGCATGAGCGGCGACGGCATGGGCCCGCAGATCACCAACGGCCGTGCCGCGGCCAAGGGCGTCAAGGAAGACATGGAAAAGAAAGGGAGGCTGTGAGAAATGAGTATTAAGGTCAAAGGCTTTTTGAAGGACGTCGGCGGAGCCTCCCGCGTCACCAAGCTCAGAGAAGACAATTTCGCCGCGGGTTCTCCGATCCCCGATCCGAAGGATCCGATCCGCGAAATGGCGGACAAGCTCCATCCGGAGCACATGACCTTTAAGGTCGTCGATATCCGCGAGGCCTCCCCCACCTCCCGCATCTTCCGCTTTGAGAGCGCGGACGGCCACATCCCCGTGTTCCAGAGCGGCCAGTACGTCAACTTCCGTCTGAAGATCGGCGAGAGCGTGCTCTCCCGCCCCTACACGATCTCCTCCGCTCCCTTTGAGGCGCGCGGCGAGCACCCCTTCTTCGAGATCACGGTGCGCCGCAACGTGCCCTATCTCGTGCCGGACTATCTCTTTGAGAATGTCAAGGTCGGCGACGAGCTGCAGGGTGCTCTTCCCTTCGGCTTCTTCTACTATGAGCCGATGCGCGACTCGAAGGAGCTTGTGGCGCTGGCCGGCGGCAGCGGCATCACGCCGTTCCACTCGATGGCCAAGGAGATCGCCTATGGCAAGCTCAAGGGCGTCCGGCTCACGATCCTCTACGGCTCGGTCAAGGCGAACGACATCGTGCTCAAGGACGAGCTCAAAAAGATCGAGGCCGATTGCCCCGACGTCAAGGTCGTGCATGTCCTCTCCGACGAGCCCGACTGGGACGGTGAAAAGGGCTTTATCACCCGCGAGATCATCGAGAAGTACTCGACGCCCGACTGCACCTATATGTTCTGCGGTCCGCTGCCGATGTTCCGCTTTGTCAAGAAGGCGCTCGATGAGATGGGTGTTCCCGTCCGCCGCTTTAGGCACGACGTGGTGAACAATCCCGCGGACGTCTCGACCCTGCCGGGCTACCCGAAGGGCACCGAGGAAAAGACCTTTAAGATCACGGTCGTGCGCGGCATCCACGAGGACGTCATCGACGCCAAGGCCAGCGAGCCGGTCGCCGTCGCGCTCGAGCGCGCGGGCATCGCGATCGACACCCACTGCCGCAACGGCGAGTGCGGCTTCTGCCGCAGCCACCTGCTGTCCGGCGACATCTTCGTCTCCCCGATCGGCGACGGCAGACGCCGCATGGACAAGGAGATGGGCTGGTTCCACGCCTGCTCCTCCTGGCCCCTCACCGATCTCAAGATCAAGATCCCCATCATGTAAAGCTTTCAACTGAGACC
>JAZPZZ010000076.1:0-4859 GCA_045544935.1 Oscillospiraceae bacterium
GATATGAAAACTGCGATCTATCCCGGCAGCTTCGACCCCATCACTCTGGGTCATCTGAACATCATTCGCCGCGCCTCGGGCATCTTCGGGCGCGTGGTCGAAGTCGGGGGCCAAGCGGTCTTAGGAAGACAACAATGGGCACCAACTCCTTGGCTCACAGAACGACATGGCTACGATCCGACTTGATATGAAAACTGCGATCTATCCCGGCAGCTTCGACCCCATCACTCTGGGTCATCTGAACATCATTCGCCGCGCCTCGGGCATCTTCGAGCGCGTGGTCGTCTGCATCATGAAAAACGCCGGGAAGCACAGCCCGATGTTCACGCGCGAAGAGCGCGTCGAGATGGCGAAGCTCGTCACGCAGCGCTATCCCAACGTCGAGGTCACCACGTTCGACGGCCTCATCGCCGAATATGCCCGCACCTTCCCCGAGGGCGCGGTCATCGTCAAGGGCCTGCGCGCGAACACCGACTTCGAGAATGAATTTCAGATGGCGCTCATCAACAAGAAGATCAACCCCGATCTCGACACCATGTTCCTCACCGCGACGCAGAAGTACACCTTCCTCAGCTCGTCCGTGGTCAAGGAGCTCGCGAGCTACGGGGCGGACCTGAGTCCCTTCGTCCCCTGCGAAATCATCGACGACATCATGGCCCGCGCCGCTAAAAGCAACCCGTAAATCCTTAGATTATTATAAATCTTCATTTGGGAGGCATTCACATGGATCAGGCACAGGAAGTCATGGAGATCCTGGACGATCTCTATAGTATGGTATCAGAAGCCTGGGGCGTTCCCCTCGGCAATGAAAAGTGCATCGTGGAGCGCGATAAGCTTCTCGGCCTTCTGGATGAGATCAAGGACAAGCTGCCCAGCGAGCTGTCTGAAGCCCGCCGGCTGGTGCAGACGCGCAACGAATTCATCACCAACGCCAAGCACGAGGCCGAGGGCATCCGCCATCAGGCCGAGGAGCGCGCCCGCGTGCTCGTCTCCGAGCAGGAGGTCGTGCGTGTGGCCGAGGCAAAGAGCAGTGAGATGATGGCCTCCACCGAGCAGCGCGTCACGCAGCTGCGTCAGGCCGCGTCCCAGTTCTGCGTGCAGGCCCTGCAGGAGACCGAGCAGGCCATCGCCGCGGCCAAGCAGAGCGCCGAGCAGGCGATCGCCGAGGCTGTGCAGACGGCTGAGCAGGCCATTCAGAACGCCATGCAGCAGTCCGGCGGCGCCATTCGTTCCGCCCTGCAGAACGTGCAGAACACCCGCGCCGGCGTGGCCAACGCGCTCGGCAGCGAAGCCCGTCCGCGTCCGCAGGCCGTCCAGCAGCCGGTCGAGCAGCCTCTCCCGCAGGGCGAGGACGCCGACGTGATGGATATGTAAAAAGCAAAAAAGCTCCCTCGGCTTGTTGCCGAGGGAGCTTTTTTATGCTGATGTCAGATCTCCACACTGACTGCGCCGGAGATGTGGCTCTTGGTATAGAGCAGCACCGTGTCTCCCTCGCGCAGGACCATGCTGCCGTGGGGGATGAGCATCGTGCCGCGGCGCTTGACGAGCACGATCAGCGTCTGGCGCGAAATGTCGAGATCGCGGATCGCCACGCCGTTCCACGGGCTCTGCCGCCGCAGCTCGACCTCCTTGAGCTCGATGTGCCAGTTGTCCTTGAAGAATTCCGCGCCGATCACGAGCACGTCGCCGTCCTTGACCTCCACGTCTCCCTTCGGGATGACCACGTCCTTCCCGCGCTGGATCGCCGCGATGATCACGCCGGCGGGCAGACCCAGCTGGCGGATTTTTTTGCCGACCCACGGGTCGTTCCGGTGCAGCTGCACCTTGATGAAGTGCAGGTCATATTCGTTCGCCTGCTCGCTCAGGCGCTTGAGCCGCGTGTCCTGCTCCACGAAGCCGGCGCTGATGATACCGGTCGGAATCGCCACCATGCCCACGCCGAGGAAGGTGATCACAATGCCGAGAATGCGCCCCATCGTCGTCACGGGGTAAATGTCGCCGTAGCCGACGGTCAGCAGGGTGGAGGCCGCCCACCAGATGCCGGAGAACGCGTTGGAGAAGACCTCCGGCTGCGCCTCGTTTTCGAGCGAATACATGCACAGGCTGCTCGCGAGCATCAGCACCAGAATGATCGTCACGGAGGACACCAGCTGGTTTTTCTTGCTCGAGAGAACGGAGGTAATCACGTTCAGCGAGTCATAGTAGGCGTTGATGCGAAACAGACGGAAAATGCGGATCACGCGCACGAGGCGGAAGGCCGCGGCGCCGGAGGGGAAGAAGAACGGCAGATACACCGGCAGGAACGAGATGAGGTCCACCAGACCGCCGAAGCTGATCGCGTATCTCCCCGCCGCCTTCCCGCGCGAGAGCCCGCGGTACTTAAAGTCCGCCGTGTACAGCCGCAGAATGTAATCCACCGCGAACGCCGCCACCGTCACGAACTCCACGATATCGAACAGCGGCTCGTACTTCGCGTGCAGGGCGTCGTAGGTGTCGAGAATCGTCACGATCAGATTCAGAACGATCGTCAGCGTATAGAACAGATCGTAGGCCCGGCTGACCCGATCGCCCGCCGCGCCGATCTCCACGATCTCATAGATTCTCCGCCGCCGCTCGGTGAGAGGCAAGTTCTTCTTCATCATGTACCCACTCCTGAAGTGCTATCAAATAATCATTATATCATATTTGACCAAAAAGAAAAGTACCCATCCGTCTGCACGGATGGGCACCGTTTGTTCTCATTTCCAGTCTCCGCTCACGCCGTCCGGCGCGCTCGGCGGCTTCGGTTCGCTTTTGTCCTCCCGCTCCCGCTCGCGCTCGCGTGCGCGCTTGTCCGTGCCGGTCTCCACCGGCGGGTGAACCTTTTTTCGTTTCATTTCGTCAGACATAAGATCCCTCCGTAAAGGACGCTCGCCGTCGTGCCGAAGACGAGCACCGGCCCCGCGATCGTGAAGAGCTTCACCGCCATGCCCGTCACCCAGCCCTCGGTTTTGAATTCCAGCGCGGGCGAGGCCACGGCGTTGGAAAAGCCCGTGATCGGCACGAGCGACCCCGCGCCCGCGAATCGGGCGAGATCGTCATACCAGCCGAGCCCGGTTGCCAGCGCGCTGAGTGCGATCAGCGTCACGCTGCACCACGTCGCGGCGTCCGCTTCGCTCGCCCCGAGAGCGGCGTAGAGCAGCATCAGCGCCTGCCCGAGCGCGCAGATCGCCCCGCCGACGAAAAACGCCCGCAGCAGGTCGCGCCCGAGCGCAGAGCCCGGCGACATGGCCTTGACGTAGGCGCCGTATTGCTTCGCGTCCATGTCCATCTCATCATCTCCCTGCATGCAGTATGCCCGTTCTCCGCTTGAAAAAACCGAAATACAATGATAAAATCAATTACACATCAGAAAACATTCCGATGAAAGGAGCCAACCGATGAAAAAACGAATTTTGGGCCTGTTGCTGGCGCTCTGCCTGCTGATGCCGGCCGGCGTCTTTGCAGTTCGAGACAGCAGCTTTGACGGCTTTGCATACTTCAGAGATTATTTGATCTTGCACGGAGAGAGTCTGAACGGCGTTTATACCGTTCGCGGAGTCGAGAAGATGGGCGGCGCTGACGGAAGCGATGTGCCGATCAGCGTCATTCTGTCCTATGATACCAAAACGGATCGCCTGATCCTGCGGGAAGAGGCCAAGCTGGACGGAAATGCGCAGAGCGTGGAGCTGGTGATTCCTTCCTCGCTGAACATGCCGTATTCCGCGGCGCAGACCGTGAGCGTCGGTCTCGCGTCCATTCAGAATGAAGCAAAAATCGGCTCTGATTTCACGCGGGAGGGAGATCTTTCGGTCACCGGAGAGACGTACGGCATTGCGGAGATCCCCAAGCTGTTCGCAAACTCGGCTGCGCTGCTTCTGCGCCATGTGCAGGATCATATTTTCTACGGCTCTGGCTATACGATTGCCGATCTCGGCTTCACCGCGCTGTTTGAGGAGCTCTACGGCAATCACACCCATGTGGCGGCCACGAAAAACGCCGTCGCCGCGACCTGCACTGAGGCCGGCTTCTCCGGCGATCCGTTCTGCGCCATCTGCGGCGAACCGATGGGGACCGGCAGGACGCTTCCCGCCCTCGGCCATAAGGCCGAACTGAAAAACGCCAAGGCCGCCACCGCGACCCAGCCCGGCTACACCGGCGACGAGGTCTGCGCCGTCTGCGGCGAGGTTCTGAAAAAGGGTGAAGAAATTCCTGCTCTCGGCCTGCCGGAGTGCGACGGCGGCAAGGACTGCCCCTCGAAGGTGTTCACCGACGTCAACCAGGCGCTCTGGTATCATCTCCCGATCGACTGGGCTGTCACGAGCAAGGTCACGACCGGCCTCACCGCCACGACCTTCGGCCCGGACGCAAGCTGCACCCGCGCGCAGATGGTCACGTTCCTCTGGCGCGCCGTCGGTGAGCCGGAGCCGAAGAGCGCGAGCAATCCCTTCGTGGATGTGCCCGCCGGGCAGTATTATGCCAAAGCGGTCCTCTGGGCGCTGGAGAACGGCATCACCACCGGCATGGACGCGAAGCACTTCGCGCCGAACAACACCGTCACCCGCGCGCAGACCGTCACGTTCCTCTGGCGTCTGATGCAGGAGCCCGCGCCGAAGGGCGGCCGGTCCTTCCCGGACGTGCCCGCCGGCCAGTACTATGCCAAGGCCGTCATGTGGGCCGTGGAGAACGGCATCACCAACGGCATGGGCAACGGCCTCTTCGCGCCGAACGACAACTGCACCCGCGCCCAGATCGTCACGTTCCTCTACCGCACGGTTGTGAAATAAAACAAATGAAAACGCCCTGATTTCCTCGGATATCAGGGGGTGCTTTTCATCTTC
>JAZPZZ010000077.1:0-8663 GCA_045544935.1 Oscillospiraceae bacterium
CAGATAAAGCCTTCGGCCTTCAGCTCGTCGGCCAGCTTCTTGACGGCATCCTCGTTCAGGTCCAGGGCGGCGACCTTAGCGCCGGACTGGGCAAAAGCGCGGGCCATAGCGCCGCAGATCAGGCCGCCGGCACCGGTAACAACGACGACCTTGCCGCTAAAGTCAATGTTCAGGGGAAGATTGATCATGATATATTACCTCCAAATAGTTGTTTACATTACTTGCCTGCCAGCTTGTCCAGCATATCCCAGACACCCAGCATGTACATGATGCCGAGGGCGCGGTCATACAGTCCGTAACCGGGGCGCACATTGCCCGGCTTTTCATCCCACAGATGCCGCCCGTGATCGGGGCGGATGTAGCCCTCGTAGCCGCCGTCGTGGTAGGCGCGCAGGATGTCCAGGATCCCGGTGTCGCCGTCACAGTCCCGATGGCTGGCCTCGGAGAAATCGCCGTTGGGGAAATGCTTGACGTTGCGGATGTGGGCGAAGGCGATGCGGCCGCAATGCTTTCTCACGATCTCCGCCACGTTGTTGTTCGGATCCGCGTTCAGGCTGCCGGAGCAGAGCGTCAGGCAGTTGTACGGATCGTCCACCATGCCGAGAAAGCGGCTGATGTTCTCCTCGTTGACCAGCAGCCGGGGCAGGCCGAAGATGTCCCAGGGGGGATCGTCCATGTGGATGGCCATCTTGATATCGCACTCCCGGCAGACGGGCATGAGCTTTTCCAGGAAGTACTTGAGATTTGCCCACAGCTTCTCGTGATCCACATCTTTGTAGGCCTCGAACAGCTCGTCCAGCTTCGCCATACGCTCCGGCTCCCAGCCGGGGAAGGTCATGTGATACTTCTCGGTGAAGCTCATCACATAATCGGCCATCTGCTTGGGATCGTCCTGGATCATGTCCTTCTGATAGTAGAGCGCCGTCGATCCGTCGCCGACGGGATGGAACAGGTCGCTGCGCGTCCAGTCAAAGATGGGCATGAAGTTGTAGCAGATGACCTTCACACCGAAGGGGGCGAGGTTACGGATGGTTTGAATGTAATTATCAATATATGCGTCTCTTGTCGGCAGGCCGATCTTAATGTCGTCGTGGACATTCACGCTCTCCACCACGTCGGCGTTGAAGCCCGCGGCTCTGATCTGCTCCACCACCGGGGCGATCTCGTCCGGCTGCCAGATCTCGCCGGGCATCTTGTTGTGCAGAGCCCAGACGATGGTGCTCACGCCCGGGATCTGCCGGATATCTCCGAGAGAGATTTTATCGTTGCCCTCGCCATACCAGCGAAAGCCTATCTGCATTGGCATGTGCGGTTCCTCCTCTGTTTAATCTTCATTGCGAATCTTTTGTGCATCGATTACGGGGCATCTACAAGCATGAAAGGATCCGGTTTATACCGCATTTGTCCGGCTGATTGCATACAAAATACCTTTTGCCGCTTTTTGCAGCCAGATGACCATCGCGTTTTTCCTTTCAGGATCCTGCGCGGCAGCCAGAAGATTACGGCGTTTTCCGTTCCCGCCGGTAAATCCTCCCAGAGAATCCAGGGCAAGATTTCCGCCGGCATAGACCATCTGCTCTACATCCATATGCGGATATAGACAGGCATCTGTGACGACGGCGCCCTGAAAGCCCCACTCTTTCCGCAGCAGATCATCAAGAAGAGCCTTGTTTCCGCCTGCCCAGGTGTGTCCGATATAGTTGAAACTGCTCATGATCCCAAGGGCCTTTCCTTCCTTAACAGCAATTTCAAACGGACGAAGATAGATTTCACGAATTGCCTGTTCACTGCACCATGTGAACAATTGATTTCTGGCATTCGCTTCTCTTTCGTTGAGTGCGAAATGCTTCAGATAGACCATGACGCCTTGCTTCTGCACACCCAAAGTGACATTCGCGCCGGTCTTCCCCGATAGAAACGGATCCTCAGAATAGTACTCGAAATTGCGGCTGTTGAACGCCGTGCGATGACAGTTCAGTGCCGGCGCATACCAGCCCTGATACCCCATGCAGCGACCTTCCGTGCCGATCCGCTCCCCGACAGTCTGTGCAAGTTCTTTATCAAATGCGGCCGCCAAAACAGGCGGGCAGGGCCAGGTGATACCTGCCTTGCCGTTTCTCATGACCAGGGCGCTGAACACCGTTGCGCCGATACATGTCGATCCATCCGGAGCTTTTGTTTCCGGAACGCCGAATTTCTTGATCGCGGGTGTATGCCAGGCGCCGTTTCCGCAAAGGTTGCAGAGATCTTTCACGGAAAACTGCCGGATGAACAGATCCCACTGCGCATCATCGATCGGGAGCTTGCTCACATCCTTCAGCTTCAGCCCCGCATTGACGCCTGTCGGCGGACAATCGGGCAAGCCTAGTTCTTTGTCTGTAGGCACATGATAGTGCAATGCTTCAAGAACATCCTCTGCGGCAATATAATCCGCCTCACTCGGACCGGCAAAAGCTCTGTGATCCTTTGAAAAGCTTCTGTTCAAGGGTTCGGTTGCCGCGTCAGCAAACAGCGATCCGGTCCCTTCGAAGCGGATCGATTCAGCGCACGTCCATTTCGTCCTGTCGAGGATATGATGACTGTCACTTCTGATCGTCAGCTCGTAAGCGCCTTTTTCCAGGACCCAAGATCCGCATTTCTCCGAGAAAGAACTGAGATCTTTTTTCGGGATCTGTAATGTCAATTCCACGGAAGCCGCCGGCTGGAGACAGCCTGTCTTTTCATAAGCGACCAGATTGACTGCGCTTTTTTCCAGCGTTCCAAAATAGGGCGGAGTATAGTAACACTGTACAAGCGCTTCACCTGAAACCTTCCCGATATTCCTGACGGATACCAGAAGGGATAGCTCATCCCCCTGCTCGGCTATATGCAGGATCTTCTGTTCAAACTCCGAATAGGAGAGACCATAGCCGAAAGGCCATAAAACCTCTTTTTCGTATGGATAGCTCGGGTCAACTGCCGCCTTTGTTTCATAATAGCGATATCCGACATAGATCCCTTCGCTGTAATGAACGAAATATCCTGTTTTCTCCGGAGCATTCCGATAATGGAAACTCTCCTTCGCCCATGTTCCGTCGGCCTGTCTCTCACGGAAATTGTTTGCGGCAGGAGCTGAACAGTTGCTTGCCGGCCAGGTATCCGGCAGATGTCCGCTCGGATTGACAGTGCCGTTCAGGATATCACCGAGGGCGAGATTTCCCGCAGATCCGGGGAAGCCGATCCAAAGGATCCCTTTAACAGCGGGCATCTCCTTGAGAAGCCCGAGCTCCAGGCAGTTGGCACTGTTGATGATGACGATGATCTTATCGAAATCATGCGCCGTCTCCTCGAGCAATGCCTTTTCGTCCTCCATCAGGCAGAGGTCATACGGATCATAATCGTATCCCTCGCCACCGCCTCTGGAAATGACGATCAGGGCCGTATCGGAGAACTCCCTTGCGTGTTCCATGGGGGAGCGCCCGTCGGGAAAGATGCCGGGGTCTCTCAACAAGGCGACCGGGATCTCCTTCTTGACCGGATCTCCCGGCTTGGAAACAAATTCCGCACCGCCTTTCTGCGTGCTGCCTTTTCGTACTTTGGCGGTTTTCCCCGGATCGGCAATGCTTTTGTTTCCGTTTTTCAAATAGTTCAAACTGAGGTTCAGCAGTTCCGTATTGATCTCAAACCCGCATTCACGCAAAGCCTGATCCAGAGCTGTACACTTGCTCTCATCGCTGGCAGCGGATCCGCCGCCGTTATAATTCATCTGCACACTGCGCAAACCAAGCAGATTGAGTCTGCTTCCCGGTGCCAGGGGCAAAACCTGCGCATCATTCTTTAGCAGGACGATACCCCTGCGGGATGTTTCTCGGGCAATTTCCATAGCTTGCTGATGTGCCGCCTTTTCCTGGGTGCTTTGGCCTTTGATGCTCACAGCGATACAGTGATGCACCTTTAAGACGACAAACAGATAGTAGAGCAGATCAGCGCTCAAAATCCCAAGCAGGATACACATCGACTTCGGTATGCTGCTGAAAAGCATGGGAGCCGCTATAAACAGGGCTATCATGACAAACAGGAGAAAGATCCTGCCTTTAGGCGCCTCCAACGCTCTTCTCTTTTTCTTTTGTACGCTGTTCTTTTTCATATTCGGCAAGCCTCCTGTCAGATGCCGATTTGTCCAAATGAACGATTATCTCCGGTAGCTTCCCAGCACGTTGAGGCTCTCCTTGGGATGCCGCTCCATGGTGGTGCGATCCACAGCGATTAGGCCGAAGGTCATGGAATAGCCCTTCTGCCACTCAAAGTTGTCCATCAGACTCCAGTAGCAGTAGCCCTTGACGGGGATGCCGTCGTTCACACAGTTGGACACGCCCTGCAGCGCCCGGCGGATGAATTCCACGCGGCGGCTGTCGTCGGAGACGGCCACGCCGTTTTCCGTCACGATAAGGTCTCCCTTGAAATCCTCATGCACTTTACGGATCACATGCTCCAATGCCTCGGGGTAGAACTCGTAATCCATCTGCGTCAGTTCCGCACCCGCGGGGCAGGGCAGCTGCCCCTCCGGGCCGTACTGGGTGCGGGTATAGTTCTGCGCGCCGAGGAAATCGTCGTCCTGAATATAGGGCAGATAGTGGCGGAACTCTTCCTCCCAGGCCGCCTCGGCGAAGCCCTCGCCGCCGGGCAAGGCCTGCAGATCGTGCATGGAGAGGGTGATACCTACTTTGATATTCGGGTACAGCGCCTTGATGGCCGCCTTTGCCGCCTGATGGGCGCGGAAGATCAGCGCATCCCCCTCGGTTGTGCGGGAGGAGACGAAGGTCTGCGGCTGCGGCGTGCCGAAGACCTGGGCGTTTTCCATGGCGGCGAACTTCCGGTTCTCCATCATCTTCTCGAAGTTCATGCCGACCTGGACCTTGCCCTCTTCCTTCTTGGCGTCCCTGGCCTGGGCCGCCTGCTGCATCATGAGCATAAAGCGTCTGGAGATAGCCGCGAGCTGCAGGCCCATATTCGCCTCGTTGATGGTGCAGATGTAGTTGATCTCGCTGCCCAGCTGCTCGGTCACATAGGCCGCGTAGCGGCGGAAGTCCTCGACGGTGCTCTCGGCTTCCCAGCCGCCCTTGCGGATGAGCCACACGGGGGAGGTGAAGTGATGGAGCGTCACGATGGGCTCCACGCCGTGGGCCCTGCAGCAGGCGATGACCTTGCGGTAGTGCTCGATCTCCGTCTCGTCGAATTTTCCTTCCTCCGGCTCGATGCGCGCCCACTCGATGGAAAAGCGGTAGGCGTTCAGCCCGGCCTCGGCCAGGAGCTTGATATCCTCTTCATAGCGGTTGTAATGGTCACAGGCAAGACCGCTGGGCTCTGCAAAGCTGGTGTGAGGCATATGCTCCTGCGCCCAGTAGTCGCTGTGAATGTTATTGCCTTCCACCTGATGCGCAGCGGTCGCCGCGCCGATCAGAAAGTCATTGGGAAACATACCGTTGCCTTCCTTTCTCAAAAGAGGGGCCATACTGCGCCCTCGGTGATGCCGGATCCATTAAAGCTGTCGATCCGCGCCCAGAGCCGCTGCCCCTTGACGAGACCGCCCAGATGCACGCGGGGCTCGAAGCGCATATAGCTGTGATAGAGCTTGTCCGGCGCATAGCCCCAGTTGACCACATAGCCGACCGCATCCCCCTGCAGTCGAGATAGAGATCCAGATCGCCCTCCGCGCGGAAGGAGAAGTTCTCCACCGCTTTGGGCGCATCCCCCTCGCACAGGCCGAATACCCGCAGGCCGGAGACGCAGGCGCACTGGCCGTAAGGCAGGCTCACGACCGTCAGCCGGAGATAGCGGGCCGCAATGCCGTCCTCCCGCACCACGAGATCATGGGGCAGGTCGGTATCCGTCTCGCTCTTGTCCTCCAGCAGCTGCCAGCTCTCGCCGTCAAGAGAGGTCTCCAGCTTCCAGCGGGTGGGCTGATGCGCGGTGTCGATCCAGCGGCGGACGCTGTCGTCGCTCACCATGTTCTCCATCGCGGTCTGCATCCGTTCCGCGATGCCGGGACAGTTCCCGGCGTCCGGCGCGTCGTCGGCAAAGTTGATCTGTACTGCGTGCACGTTGCAAACTCTGCCCAGGTCAAGCGCCAGCCATTCGCCCGGCGCATTGCCCGCGGCACGCCACCAGGTCCGGACGTTCTCTTCGACTGCCTTGTCGGCTTCTTTTCCTTCGATCTCGCTGGAGGCCCAGGCCTTTTTCCCATAGGACAGGAGCATCCACTCGGGGTCGCCCCAAGGGTCTTGTTTAAAACGCTCCACGCTGCAGGGCCAGTCGCCGTAGCGCTGGTTACACCAGAGCTCACCGTCCGCGTCGTAGCCCGCCGGCCAGAGGCCGATGCGGCGCTCGAAGACGTGGTTGACGCTGATGCGCATGGTGGAGATGTGCCAGAGATCGCCGTCACGGTCCTCCATGGTGGAGCCGTGCCCGGCCCCGGGCAGAAAGCCGCCCGGCTTGTAGGAGAAGGGATTGTTTTTCGCAAGCGTGAAAGGCCCGAGGGGATTGTCGCTGACGTAGACGCCGTCGGCATAGGTGTTGAACTGCGCGCCGGGCGTGCCGTACTGGAGATAGTAGCGCCCCTCGTGCTTGTTCATCCAGGCACCCTCCACGTAGCCCCGGTCAGAGATGTAGTCCAGGGCCATGGCCCGCTGCTGCACGGACATATTGGGCATGGATTCCAGGCGCTTGCGCATGGCCTCCTTCTCGGCGCTGGAGCGCTGGGGCACGTGATCCTCGCCCCGCCGCTCAAAGCCCTTTTCCTCCTCGCAGTTGGCGAAGAGGACCTTCTTTTCCCCGATGGGCTGCATGGTCTCAGGGTCGAGCTCGATGCCGCAGATGGGCTGGGAGCCGGAGGAGCCCCAGTAGAAATAGCAGCGGCCGTCGTCATCGCAGAAAAGGTTCGGATCCCAGAAGCCGAAGGCACCCTCCAGCAGCTCATATTCATCAGAGAAGGGATCTTTTGTGCGGTAGTGGTGTCCGTAGCTGTGGTTGGAGGCGCAGAAGTACAGCCAGTCGCCCACAGCGCGCACGTCGGGCGCATAGTCATAAACGGGCATGTTTTTCAGCGCGTGGAACTTCCACTCCGTCAGATCCTCGCTGTAGAGGAAGCCGCAGGTCATGGAGGGGAAGATATAATACAGGCCCTTGAACAAGATCATGGAGGGGTCGGCCGCCTCGCGGTTGATGTTCAGCTTGCCGTCGCGCCCCAGATTGAACTGATACTGATAGGGGAAGTTGATGGGGTTGCAGAAATAAGACATGACAGGATCTCCTTTCAGGGCTTCCATGCATCCTGCCAGCGCAGGACTGGTCGGCCGCCCTCCCACTCGATGGGGAGCCATACATAATCTGCGATGGAAGTATTGGCGTTTTCCAGTTGGTTTGCCGTGTACATCTCCCGGCGCTCGGCGTCGGTGGCCTGATAGTGCTCCGGGTCATAAGTCCCGGCGATCACGCGGGTGAAGATGTCGGCCAGGCGTGCGTCCACCGGCGTTCCCGGCAGCCAGCGGTCAGCCATGGCGATAAAGCGGTCGGTGCCCTCCACGCGGAAGATCTTGGAGATCTGGCTGTTGAAGGAGGCGCAGGAAGCGTCGTCGATGTGGGGATCACCCAGACTCTCGAACACGCTGTCCCAGCTGTCGCACACTGCGCTGTCGCTTTTGTTGGGCACATAGCCGGTCATGCCGCTGGTGAGCATGTATTTCTTCCCGTCCTTTTCAAACAGGGCCGGGGCCTCGCGGGTGAAAGGCGGGGTCAGATTGGCGTAGCTCTTGGCGACTTCCTTTTCCGCCCGGAGGTAGTCCTCACTCAGCTCCATGCAGAGCATGGAGGCGTGGTCGGCGTCAAAGTAGATATACCCTTTCCCGGTTGCGGGATCGGCGATCAGGTCGAAGTCGCCCGCCTTGTGCCCGCCGGGATTATAGAGGTTCTCTACCATCTCATAGGGGCCGAGCAGAGCGTCCGCCTGCCAGATCGTGAAGGCCGCCTCCGGGCCGGAGAGCTTGATCCAGCAGACATATTTGCCGGTCTTTTCGCACTTGAGGATGTGGGGTCTGTCCACACGCTTGGTGGGAAACAGGGCGGAGTTGGGATCGTCCAGCTCCGGTGGGATCAGGAAACCCCGGTCCTCCCAGTTCATCAGGTCAGCGGAGGCGTAGATCTTGAGGCCCCAGGTCCAGATGCCGTTCTGCCCGTCCGTGTGTTCCTTGTTCTCGCCGTACCAGTAGTACAGACCATCTTCATGGTACACCGCGCCGCCGTGGGCCTGGATGCGCTCACCCTTGGTGTCCAGCCAGGGCCGACCGGGGCAGATGGCATCCTGCCGGTGATCGGCGGGCTTTTTCGCTTTTTTCTTGTCTGCGGCGTCGATCGCTTTGAACCGCTCGATCAGCTTCCGCTCGCTGGGGCTGATCGCGTTCTCCGGAGTGTTCAGTGCGTTCAGAGCTTCGTCCAGCGCGGCGATCACTTCATTCGCCCTGGGGTTGCGGGTATAGCGCACCAGCTGTTCCACAGAGAGTGCCGCGGCCTGGGGATTTGACTCCGCCATCTTCCGCATCCCGGGCAAGAAGCGGTCGAACACGGATACTGCCTGCTCGTTTTCCAGCAGGTGGGCGATCTTCATGCTGACGTTATAGATCATGGCTCAG
>JAZPZZ010000078.1:0-11182 GCA_045544935.1 Oscillospiraceae bacterium
AGCGAGGGGCGAGCGTCGCGCTCGCCCGAAGGTGTTTTTCCACCGCGCGTGTCGCTGGAAAAACGATCTGATTTTATTCGCGGCTTTGCCGCGAACTCTGCGAGGCTTTGCGACGTTGCTTCGCTCCGTCGCGGGGGCCGATATCATTAGGCGGTGAGGATTTGGATGCCTTTTGCCGTGAGCATGAGGCCCATGGTGATGATGAGGATGGTGCTGGCTTTGAGGATGTACTTGTTGTATTTCCTTGTGAGCGCGTCGCCGAGGAGACCGAACAGGAGCATGCAGACGCTCGTTCCGAGGCCGAAGGTCAGCATGGTGGCCGCGCCCTTGACGGCGGAGGCGGCCGAGGCTGCGACGAACCACATGGACGTGAGCATGCCGCAGGGCATCACGCCGGTGAGCAGGCCGACGACGAAGGGCCTCCCCCTTCTGCCGCAGGGGCTCGGAAGGCCGGGGCGGAGCTTCCTCAAAAACGGCACGCCCCACATCTGCAGGCCGATGAGGACAACGAGGCCGCCGGCAAGGAGGAACACCGCGCTTTTCATTCCGGCGCTGAACGTCAGCACGCTCCCGACCGCGCCGAGCACGGCGCCCATGGCGGTATAGCCGACCATGCGGCCGCCGTTGTAGGCGAGGGCATCGTGCTGCGTGAGCATGATGCCGCCGCACATGCCGATGCAGTGCACGCCGCACAAAAGCCCCGTGAGAAAGACGAGCCCCATGGACATGCCCTCCTCCGCCATCGGCATCGGCACGGCGCCGATGAGCTTCGTCAGCACGAAATACAGCGCCGCGATGCCCAGTAGGCCCAGCGCGTCGGAGAGGAGATTGTGTCTCCCCTTCCCGACCGGATATCCCATCTGGGCGAGCCGCGCGGCGATCTCGGGCTCGGTGATGCGCTCGGGGTCGTACTCCGCGGTCACCTCGCTTTTGAGATAGCTCGTCTTGACCGAGCAGACGCCCTCGATCCGTTTGAGTCGGGCGTTGATCTCATAGGTGCAGTTGGGACAGATGACGCCGTCCACGCTTTTCTGAAAGGTCTGTGTGCTCATCGTTTGCCTCCGAGACGCCGCAGCTTCGCCGCCAGCCGCTCCGCCGCAGAGGGCTTGCGTTCAAAGGGCGGATAACCCAGCTCCGCGAGCACGGCGCACAGCGCGGTTTCCGAAATGATGGCGGGGTCGTACTTCACCGTGACGAGAGACTGGAAATACGCCACATCCGCGTCGATGACGCCGCGCTGCTGCGCAAGGCCCGAGAGGATGATCTCCGGACAGGCCACGCACCAGATGCCCTTTACATAGGTTTTGAAAATCGCGTCTTCCATTTGTGGCCGCGCTCCTTTTCCGCATGGACCTTCTGCAGGCGCAGGGAGTTCATCAGCACGCCGATGGAGCTCATCGACATGGCCATGGCGCACAGCGACGGATGCAGGAGGCCCGCGGCCGCCGCCGAAATGCTGACGAGGTTATAGCCGAGCGCCCAGCGGAGATTCTGGCGCACGACGGTCATGGTTTTCTTCGAGATTTGAAGCGCCTCGGTCAGCTTCGAGAGCGTTCCGGCGGGCAGGAGAATCCCGGCGGACTCGATGGCGATGTCCGAACCGGTGCCCATGGCGACGGAGATGTCCGCCGCGGCGAGGGCGGGGGTATCGTTGACGCCGTCGCCCACCATGCAGACGGTTTTGCCCTGCGCTTTGAGTTCCTTGATCTTTCGCACCTTGTCCTCCGGCAGCGCACCGGAGCGCACATGGTCGACGCCGACCTTGGAGGCAATCGCTCTGGCGGTCTCCTCATGATCGCCGGTCAGAATCCAGAGCTCCTTCCCCGCCGCCTTGAGCGCGGCGACGGTATCTCGTGCGTCCACGCGCAGCACGTCCGCCACGCCGAGCACGCCGAGGAGACGGCCGCCTTTCGCGACACAGAGCTCCGTTTTGGCCTCTTTTCGCAGGTCCGGCAGGTCTTCCGGAAGGGAGATTCCGCGCTCCGCGAGCAGCGCGCGGCTGCCGCAGAGCACGGTCTCGCCCGCGATGACGCCCGAGACGCCGCGTCCGGGGTGATAAGCAAAGTCCGTAACCTCCGCAGAGCATGGTTCTTTCGCACATGCGGTCACGGCTTTGGCAATCGGGTGGTCGGAATATGTTTCGATGGCGGCGGCGACAGAGAGCAACTCCGCCTCCGTCACGCCCGGCAGCGGCAGGATATCCGTGAGCCGCGGCTCGCCGAGGGTGAGCGTGCCGGTCTTGTCGAAGACGATCGCGTCCGCCTTCCATGCGGTTTCGAGCGCGGCGCCGTTTCGATAGAGCACGCCGCGCTCCGCGCCCGTGCCGGAGCCGACCATAAGCGCCGTGGGCGTGGCGAGGCCGAGCGCGCAGGGGCAGGCGACGGTGAGCACGTCGCAGGCGTTGAGCATCGCGCGCTCCAGATCGCCCTTTTTGAGCTTAAAATACCAGAGGGCAAACGTGCCGGCGGCCGCCGCCATGACGCCGGGGACGAACCACTGCGCCGCCGCGTCGGCAAAGCGCTGGATCGGCGCTTTCTCCGTCTGCGCCTGCCGCACCATGGCGACGATCTGCTGCAGGACGGAGTCCCTGCCGAGCGTCGCGGCGCGATAGGTGACGGAGCCGGAGCGGTTGAGGCTGCCGCCGACGAGCCGGTCGCCCGCGGCCTTGTCCACGGGCATGCTCTCGCCCGTAAGCATGGATTCGTCCACGGCGCACTCTCCGCCGAGAATCACGCCGTCTGCCGCAACGCGCTCGCCGGGGCGGAGCAGAATTTCGTCTCCGGGGCGAAGCTGGTCCGCGGCCACCTCCTGCCACACTCCTTCTCTGCGCACCATGGCGGTGTTCGGCTGAAGGCGCAGGAGCTTCCGGATGGCGGCGCCGGCCTCCCCCGCCGCGGCCTGCTCCATATATTTGCCGAATAGAATCAGGCTCAGGAGCACACCCTGCGAGGTGAAATAGAGCGTGAAGTGTTTCGTTCTGGTGAGCGCGACGAAGCTGCTGTAGAGATAAATGACGGAGCTCGAGAGAGACACGAGCAGGTCCATGCCGAAGGCGCGATTTCGCAGGTCACGGAGAGCGCCGGCATGGAAATACCGCGCGGGGCCGAGCTGCAGCGCCGTGCCGAGCGCGAACTGCGCCTTGGGGTGCAGCTCCAGCATCAGCGGCGCAGTGAGCGCGGCGGCGGAGACCAGCGTGCGCAATAGGCGCATTCTCGTATCGAGCTGATGGTACTCCTCCCCTGCGCGCAGGTCTGTCACCTCTGCGTCCGCGCCCGCGGCGCGCACGGCGTCCAGCAGGGCGCGGCTATCGACGCCCACGGGCCGGAAGGAGACCAGAAGCTTTCTGTCCGGTCGGTCTTCCACGCCGGACACGCCGAAGACAGCGCGCAGCGCATCCTTCACGGCATCGGCGTCCGCGCCTTCGGACAGCACGAGATCCGCCTCCTCCGTCGGGACGCGAAAACCCGCTTTCTTCACGCAGAGGACCACGTCCTCGAGCGAGAGCGCCGCGTCGTCATAGGTCAGCTCCATGGTGCCGGCAGTGTAGTTCACCGCCGCACGAAGGATGCTCCTCTGCCGACGCATGGCACGCTCAAGCGTGGCGGCGCAGGCGGCGCAGTCCATGCCGAGCACGGTGAGCGTGATGGTTTTCATCGCTCGTTACCCTTCGAGCTGCTCCTTGTGCTCGCGGCGCAGCTCCAGCATCCGCTTTGTCATGGGGACGCAGAGCACAACGAGATCAAGCAGCAGGGCCCAGTCATACCACTTGATGCCCTGAATGAACTGGCCCTCGTGCCAGACGCCCTTGTTGATCTTAAAGTAGTTGTTGTTCCAGACGCCCCAGACGTCGGTGGTGGGCTTCCAGAAGTGCACCTTGTTGAAGGCGACCGTGGTGAGCAGGCTGCCCACCGCGGCGGCGCTGAAGGCGGAGGGGCGCTTATTGCGGATGAGAAACTCCGTGACTGTGGGCAGCACGTAGACCGCGAGATTGATGACCCACAGCTGCAGCGGGATGTGATAGTGCCAGCGGCGAGCCTGCAGGATGTGGTCCGCATCGTGCGCGAGCGTCATGCCGAGCAGGGCGAGATTCCATTTCTCTACCTCGGAAGCGGTTTTGTCGTCCAGACGGCTGTCCAGAAACTTTGCTGTTTTCTTTTCCTGTTCGAGTGTCATAATCGGTTCCTCCTTTTAATTTACCGTTCGGTCTATATTTACCATTTGGTAAATTAAAAGTAGCATAGTTTTCACGCCCTGTCAACAGTTTTGTTGACCAGTTGGTAAATTTGTGCTACAATACGGCCATGCCTATCATTGTTGATAAAGAAAAAATGCGCATGGATATCCTCATGGCCTTCCAGCGCTGCATTGAGAAAAAGCCCATCGATACCATCTCGCTCCGGGACATCGCGGCGGAAGCGGGCATGAGCCATCCGAAGCTGCTGCACTACTTCGACAGCAAGGATGATCTGATCCTGACGTACGTGAAATACACGAAGGATTACATGACCGAGCACTGCATGAATTGGTTCGCCACTCACGACAGAAAGGACTACGACTCAAACCTGGCATTTCTGAACGATTTCATGCACTACGTCGCCGAGGCGCCGGAGGGCGAGCTGCGCCCGAACGCCACGACCCAGACCTATGTGCTGGGACATTATAAAGAGGAGATCGGGCAGATGGTGACGGCCGAGTTTCGCGAATGGCGCGAAATCATGGAGCAGTGCCTGATCGCGGTCTACGGCGAGGAGGTCGGAAAAAAAGAGGCCGAGGCGATGATGATTCTCATCTCCGGCACGTTCCTGTGCAACTACAACCGCGCGCTCACGGGAGAGATTAACGATAACATTATCGGATACCTTTCAAATTTGGCGCAGTCATAAAAAAACCGGAAACGGCGAACCGTTTCCGGATTTTTCTGTCTTTCAAAGCTTACAGCGTCTTCAGATACGCCATCGTGACGTTGAGCGCGACGTCGGAGGCCATCTGCAGGGCGTTTGCATAGGCGCGCTCGGCGTTCTCGTCGCCGTTATCGGAGACGGCGCGGAGGACGCAGAACGGCACTTGGTTTACATAACAAACGTGCGCAATGGCGCCGCCCTCCATCTCGCAGACGATGGCGGAGAACCTGTCGACCAGGCGGCGCTTGGTCTCGGAATCGCGGACGAAAATGTCGCCGGAGGCAATCACGCCGGTCTGCGTATGGACGCCGAGGGCTTTCGCGGCGGCGGTGAGGCCGTCCACGAGCGCGGGATCGCTGGGAAACTCGATGATGTTGATGCCGGAGACCATACCGGGAGGATCGCCGAGGCCGGAGGTATCCATATCGTGCTGCACGACGGCGCGCGCGATGCCGACGTCGGCAATGTTCAGCTGCTCGCTCAGAGAGCCGCCGACGCCGATATTGAGCACGAAGTCGGGCTGAAAGCGCAGGATCATCGTCTGCGCGCAGAGGGCGGCGAAGACCTTGCCGATGCCGCACTGGGCGACGATGAGGTTCACATTGCCGAAGCGGCCGGAGACGAAGTCCACGCCGCTGATCGTCTCAACGACGGGGTCAGTGAGCGCGGCCTTGAGCGCGTCCGTCTCGGCCTTCATGGCGCCGATGACGCCGACGGTTTTCAGTTTCATAGCCAATCGTTCCTCTTATTTCTCTAAAGTGATCTGATTATATGCCGGGGAAGGCCGGAAAGTCAAGCCGCTCGCGGCGCGCGGAGAGCTTTTCTGCGCGGCGGTCGATCTCCTGCTTCATGGCGCGCTGGGCGTCCGTGGCCGTCGCCTCGTCATAGAGGGCGCGGATGAGGGCGTCCTGCTTTTCGATGAGATCGTTCTTGATGAGCGCGGTCGGCTCGAGCGTGGAGGCAAGCTGGCCGCCCATCTCGGCGACACGCTGCTCTGCCTCGCGGCGGAGGCGCTCGGTTTCGGCGCGGACGCGCTCCATGCGCTGAGCGACGCGCTCGGTGCGGTAGATGACCTCCGGATAGGCGTCGGCAAAGCGGCGGTAGAAGACGGAGCGGTCGTGCAGCATGAGGCGCACTTCCCTGCCGATGGCCTCGGTGTTGTCCGCCTCGCTGTGCTCGACCGAGCGCTTGACGAGCTGGAGGACAAAGTGCGAGACGATGAAGTCCGCGACGAACACCGCAGCGAGGCAGCCCGCGATGATCTCCCGCACCGGCAGGCGCAGGCGCGCAAACTGCGGCAGGAGCAGCGGATCGAGCAGCTTGAAGATGAGCACGCCGCCGAGGCCGAAGAGGATGAGGTTTCCGATCCAGACGCGGCCGTGGAGGTTCATGGGCTTCTGGCTGTAATCCCACCAGCGGGCGTGAAAGCGCTTTTCCATGACATAGCTCGCGCCGTATTCGAGCGCGCCGCAGAGGAAAAACGAGACGGCGAAGGTCGTGCCGTAGCCGTCGTCCCAGCGGGAAACCAGCTGCATGGCGACCGTGATGAGCACGGCGCCGGAGCCGTAAATCGGCAGCCACGGCCCCGCGAGAAAGCCGCGGTTGATGAAGCGGTGATACTGGCGGTACTTGAGCACGACCTCAATGCACCAGCCGAGGAATGAAAACACAAAAAACAGCAAGACGAGATCAACAAGCATCTCCAAGGGCAGTCCTTCCCTTCCAAAAACATTACTGCGTCATTATACGCCGATTCGGCGGAAAAATCACCGTGATTTTCGACCAAAGCGAACCTTGTCATTTTGTGTCGTGAATGGTACAATCACGAAAAAGAACGAAACGGAGGTGCGCGCATGGAGCGATTCGGGCAGTTTTATCTGGACAAGGAAAAGGACATCGTGGTGGAGCTGTCGATGGAGGGCGAGCGCCTGTTTTATCTGCTGCGCACACCGAACCACAACAGCGGCAATCTGATCACGAATCTGGCGAAGCTCTGCGCGCTGCCGCTCACGCTCGATGACGCGGGGCTCAAGGTTATCCGCGGGGAGATCCCCTGCTATGTGGACGGGGAGAACCGGCGGCTGTACATCTTCCGCATGGGGAACACGAAGATCGCGAACATCTTTCCGGACGGGAGCGTGGAGATGAAGGCCTCGATCCCCTCGATCTCCAAGGTGCTGATGAGCCAGACGCGGGACTACCGTCTCGGCGTGGCGGAGACGATCGTGAAGACCTATCTCTTCGACGACTGCAAGTTCCGCTCCGACCTGCACACGCACATGAACGGCAATCTCGAGCCGGACGTGCTCATCGCGCTCGGCATCCGGCATCAGATCCGCTATCCGCTCTACTACATCAAAAAGCTCGGTCTGCGCTGCACTCCGGAGCAGGCCGCCGCGCTCGCGAAGGATCGCGCGGAGGCGGAGCGGGTATTTGAAGACCCGTCGCTCACGGGCAAATACCGCGAGCGGCGCATCGACGACCGGTGCTTTCTGAACTTCGCCGATCTGATTTTGCGAAATCCCGCGGACGCGGCATACAACATCGCGAAGATCCGCATCTCTCTCGCCGTGCCGAAGGACGGGCAGGCGGTGTTTGCGGACCTCGAGAAGGTCTATCTCTACCGCTACGTATTCACGAAGGGCATCGCGTCCGAAGCGCTGATCGAAATCGAGCCGGACTTCACACTCCCGGACGCGGACGTGGCGGCGATTCTGCGGCAGATGCTGCTCGACCGGGAGAACCCGGATTATAAGAACAACACACTCTTTCAAAATAAACTCCTCTGGATCGCCCGCGGCTACCGGCGGCAGGGCATCGACTACGCGGAGATCTCCGACACGGGGCTCTGCAAGCGCGCGGAGGCGCCGCGCATTCTGCGGGAAATTCACGCCGTGATGCCCGCCGTCACGCGCGAGACGGGCGTGACGCTGCGGTTTTTGGCCGCGATGCGGCGCACGCCGCTCACCATCGTGCGCGACGCCGTGACGCCGAACGACTATCTGGCCGAAAACCTCCGCGCACTCCGCGCCGTGGCAGACGACCCGTACGTGGCCGGCAGCGACATCGTCGGCGAGGAGATCAACGACATTCTGGAGCTCAAAAACGTGCTGCGCGAGCTGGTGCACATTGCGGCAGGCGTGCCGGGCTTCGTGATCCGCATTCACGCGGGCGAGAACGACAGCCTGCGCGCGAACGTGGCAAACAGCATCCGCTGCGTGCGCGAGGCGCTCTCCCCCGGCCAGACACCGCCAAGCTTGCGCATCGGCCACGGGCTTTACACGACGAACCTGCACTCCGAGCAGGGCAAAGCACTGCTGCGGGAGATTAACGCCATCGGCGCGGTGCTGGAATTTCAGATCACGTCCAACGTGCGGCTCAATAACCTGAGCGACCTGCGCCGACACCCGCTGAAGGACTATCTCGCGGCGGGCGTGCGCTGCGTGCAGGGCACGGACGGCGGCGCGCTCTACGGCACGAACTCCATCGACGAGGAGCTCTCGCTCGAAAAGCTCCTTGGCCTCAGCCATGAACAGCTGCGGCAGATGCGTAAGGCCGAGGCCGAGATTGTGCGCGGGAGCATGGCGGTGTTTGAGGATCGCTTCCAGCGCTTTGACGCAGAGAACGTGGAAGACTTTTATCGCGCAAAAATGGAGGCCGCGCCGCAGGTCGCGTCCGACCTCTGGGGCGACGGCGGTAGGCTCGATTCCGCGCAGGCGCTGCAAGGGCAGATCGCTCTGCTGCCGGAGACGGGCACGCCCGTGATCGTGGCGGGCGGCAGCTTCAGCGGCGACCGGAGAAGCGCGCCGCTGCGGCCGGACGCCCTGCGGCAGATCGACGACCTGCTGGATTGCGCCGACCCGGAAAAGGTGTTCTTTGTGATCGGCCACCGGCTTTGCGGTTATGAGCAATATCTGGTGAAGCAAAACAAAGGACGTTTTCGCATTTTCGCCTTCGTGCCGACGGCGCTGACGGCGGCGGAAGCGGAGCGCCTGCGCCGCGCGGGCGTCGCGGTGCGCGTCTCGATCGAGGCGAGCGGCAACGGCGTTTACAAGAGCGTGGCCTATGAGATCTTCAAGAGGCGGCCTTCCCTGCTGCTCGCCTTCGACGGCAAGAGCCCGGCGGCGAACTTGGTGCAGGAGGCAAAAAACGCACGATTCAAATGCAGCATCTACCTCGACAGCCGCTGCCGCGCCCTGCGCGCGAAGGGCGCGATGCTGGAGGGATATGTGAGGCTCCTGCAGGAGCAGACCGGCGCGGAGTTGGCTGACGAAGCGGATCGAATCGAGTTATTTGAGCACGCATAAAACAAGAAAACCAGTTTTGGATTGTACATACGGAGGAACAGAAGATGCAATGGATTGAGGTTTCCGTCCCGGCGGTGAGCGGAGAGATCGACGCACTCTGCGAGGAGCTCGCCGCGCTCGGCGCGGGCGGCATGGTCGTGGAGGATGAGCAGGACTTCCTGAACTTTCTGGAGACGAATCATCAGTACTGGGAGTATGTGGACGAGGCGCTGGAAAATCAGTTCAAAGGCGTGTCGCGCGTGAAGTTCTACCTCTCGGACGACGAGGACGGGCATGCGCTGCTCGACTCGATCCGCGCCGCGCTCGGGCGGGAGATGACCACCGCGACCGTGCAGGACAGCGACTGGGAGAACAACTGGCGGCAGTATTATGAGCCGATCGAGGTCGGAGAGAAGCTCGTCGTCGTGCCGGAATGGCTGGCCGCGCCCGAGGACGGGCGCGTGCCGCTGCGGCTCGACCCGGGGCTCATCTTCGGCACGGGCAGCCACGCGACGACAAAGATGTGTTTAGCCGCGCTCGAGCGCTATGCCGCGCCCGGCAAAACCGTGCTCGACCTCGGCTGCGGCAGCGGCATTCTCGCCATCGGCGCGCTGCTGCTGGGATGCGAGCGCGCGGCGGGCTGCGACATTGACCCGAAGGCCCCCGAGGTCGCGGAGGCGAACGCGGCGCTGAACTCCATCGGCAGGGACCGCTTTGCCGTATACGCCGGGGACGTGCTCACCGACGCGGGGATGCGAAAGCGCCTCGGCGAGGGCTATGATATCGTGACGGCGAACATCGTGGCGGACGTGATCATCCCGCTCGCCGCAATCGTGCGGCCGTTTTTGAAGCCGGACGGCGTGTTTCTCACCTCCGGCATCATCGAGGGCCGGCAGGACGAGGTGCAGGCCGCGCTGGAGAAAAACGGGTTTACCATTATGAATCATCGGTGTGAGGAAGAATGGCACTGCTTTGAATGCAGGGCGTAATTGCTGCACAGTCAGTTGACATTTTGACTAAGGTATGGTAATTTTCTCGAGGTAAAAATAGATAATTTTCAGAGGAAGAGAGAGACAACACAATGTGGTTTATTCTGGCGCTGATTGCGCTGCTCTGCTGGTCCGGTTCGGACCTGTTTTCCAAAATCGGCTGCCGCGAGCCGGACGACAAGCTCGCGCACCTGAAGATGGTGATGGCGGTCGGTCTGGTGATGGGTCTGCACGCAGCCTACGAAATTTTCATCGGCGGCACGGAGATCTCCTGGCATGTGATCTGGACGTATCTGCCGGTCTCGCTGCTGTACATCGGCTCGATGACGCTGGGCTACGTCGGCCTGCGCTATATTGAGCTGAGCATCTCCACCCCGATCTGCAACGCCTCCGGCGCGCTGGTCGCCCTGTTGTGGTTCATCACGGGCGACGTGGAGACGACGCCCGCTGCTGTCGCGGCGGTGATTCTGGTCTCGCTCGGCGTGATCGGTCTCGGCGTCGTGGAGTCGCGCGAGGACGAGCAGCTACGCGCGGCGCGGCAGGAGCTGTCGAACTACAAATACGCCAAGAGCTGGCTTGCGCTGGCGCTCCCGATCGCCTACATGCTGCTCGACGCCGCCGGCACCTTCGCCGACACGATCGTGCTGCGCAAGCTCAACGAGGACAGCGCCAACTGCGCCTATGAGCTGACGTTCTTCGCCGCGGCCGTGCTGAGCTTCCTCTACGTGGTGGTGATTCGCCGCGACAAGCTCGTGCCGAAGCTCGAAGCGCCGAAGTATGTCGGCGCCGTGTTTGAGACGGCGGGCCAGTTTGCCTACATCTACGCGATTGCGGACGAGGAGCACGTCATGTACGCCGCGCCGATCATCTCCGCCTACTGCGTGGCCTCCGTGCTGTGGAGCCGCCTGTTCCTGCGCGAGAAGCTCTCGGCGAAGCACTATCTGATGATCCTGCTCGTCGTGATCGGCATCGTAATCCTCGGAATATTAGACCTGTAAAGATCAAA
>JAZPZZ010000079.1:0-4721 GCA_045544935.1 Oscillospiraceae bacterium
GGGGAGCCCGCGCAGTGGATGTTTGAGATGATCCCGGCCGAACTGATGAGCTGATTTTGTACCAAATTGCACCAAACCCCCCGAGGGGTAACCCGTCGGGGGTTTTTGTATGGAATCACGGAAAGAATCTGCGGAAAAAACTGAATTTTTCACTTGCCTTTTCCTCTGAAACACGGTATACTAACATCGAAGTGGGATGAAATGGGGGAAAGTGCACATAAATACCACGCACTTTTCGTTTCGCACCCACAATTGCCGCCGGGAGGAGGGGAGAGCATGACCGGCACCTATCAACATACGCTGGACGCCAAGGGCCGTCTGTTCATCCCGTCCAAGCTCCGCGAGGAGCTCGGCGACACGTTCTATGTCACCATCTCGCGCGAGCCCTGCCTCTGCGCGTATAACGAGGCCAACTGGCAGCGCCTGTGCGACAAGGCCAACGAGCTGCCCTATTCTCTGCAGAGCAAGCTCCGCCCCATGTTCGCCAATGCCGCCAAGGTCGAGCTCGATGCGCAGGGCCGCATCCTGCTCACGCAGACCCTGCGCGATACGATCTCTCTCGGCAGGGAAGTGACCGTCGTCGGCACGAACAACCACGCCGAGTTCTGGAACAAGGCCGAGTGGGACAAGATCTGTGCCATCGAGAGCGCGCCTGAGAACATCGCCGCCGTCATGGACGAGCTGGGATTCTAAAACATGGAACCGAAACACGTATCCGTTCTTTTGCATGAGTGCATTGAAGCGCTCAACATTCGCCCCGACGGCATTTACGTCGACGGGACGCTCGGTCTCGGCGGCCATTCCTCCGAGATCGCAAAGCGGCTCACGACGGGCCTGCTCATCGGCATCGACCGCGACGAGACCGCCATCGAGCGCGCCGGCGCGAGACTCGCCCCCTTCGGCGAGCGCGTCAGACTCGTGCACGGCAACTTCTCCGACGTCGCCGCCATTCTCGACCGCCTCGGCATCGACGCCGTGGACGGCATGCTCTTCGATCTCGGCGTCTCCTCGCCGCAGCTCGATGAGGCGCACCGCGGCTTTTCCTATATGCAGGACGCGCCGCTCGATATGCGCATGGACGGCAGCGCGAGCCTCTCTGCTCACGATGTGGTGAATACATGGCCCGAGGACCGGTTGAAGCGGATTCTCTTTGATTACGGCGAGGAGCGCTATGCGCCCCGCATCGCCGCCGCCATTGTCCGCGCGCGGCAGGAGAAGGAGATCGAAACCACGCTCGAGCTCGTGGAGATCATCCGCTCGGCCATGCCCGCCGCCGCGCTGCGCGAAAAGCAGCATCCGGCCAAGCGCTCGTTTCAGGCCATCCGCATCGCCGTCAACGACGAGCTCGGCGCCGTGCAGACCATGATGGACACCGCGCCCGACAAGCTCCGCCCCGGCGGCAGACTCGCCGTCATCAGCTTTCATTCGCTCGAGGACCGCATCGTCAAAAACGGCATTCGCCGCCGCGAAGACGGCTGCACCTGTCCCCGCGATTTCCCCGTTTGCACCTGCGGCTTTGTTCAGACGCTCAGGAGCGTCTCGCGAAAGCCCATCCTGCCCTCTCCGGAGGAGCAGACCGCGAACCCGAGAGCCAGAAGCGCAAAGCTTCGGGTCGCGGAGCGCGTTTGATTCAGTTTTGCCTTATGGAAAGGAGCGACAGCTATGGCACAGCCCCAATCGTCCCGGCGCAGACGCACCCCCGTCATGCCAGACAGCATGGCCTATGATTTGTCGCGCCCCAGTCAGGATACCATGCGGTACAGCACCGCAGCCCCGCAGCTGCAGCCGAAGCCGCGTCCGCAAACCCGTCCGCAGCCCCAGAGCGTGCCCCGTCCGGCCTTCCGCGTCATGTCCGTCGCGCCGACGGCGGTGGTGCTCTTTCTCGCCGCAATGCTGATCTGGATCTTCTCCCTGCAGGTCCGCACGCAGATCACGCAGGCGCAGCAGGAGGTCTACCGCCTCGAGAGCGAGCTGCGCGCCGTCGAGCAGGTGCAGGACGAGCTCGAGATCGAATACGAATCCGCCTTTAATTTCACCAAGCTGGAGGATTACGCCGTCAGCACGCTCGGCATGCAGCGTCCGCGCGACGAGCAGATTTATTTCCTGTCCCACGAAAGCGAAGACCACGCCGTCGCCGTTCTGGAGCGCTCCCGCTCCAACGGCCTCGTCGACCGGCTCGATGATTTCTTCTCCGAGCTGCTGGCATATTTCCATTGACAGCCGTGATATAATGCCTTAGGTCGATCATCCGGCATCATCGATATTCCCCCATTCCCCGGAAGGAGCGTTTCATGGCAGTGCAACCCACCGGGCGCGCAAGCACCCAGAGAGCCGATAACACAATGATCAGCCGCACACGATGGATTTTCTTAGTGTGCGGCATTGCCGCTTTTATACTCCTTCTCGGACGGCTTGGATATCTCATGATTTTTAAGCAGGATTACTATGAGCAGCAGGCCATCCAGCAGACGGTCGTGCGCCAGAATGTGCTCGCCCTGCGCGGCACGATTTACGATTCCAACGGTAAAATCCTTGCAAAGAGTGCCACGAAGGACACCGTCATTCTCTCTCCCGCGGACATTGTGAAAAACGACTGGGACCTGAACGGCATCGCCCATGTCTTGGCCGACAATCTCGCGGACTACGGCGTCACGTATGAGCAGGTCATGTCCCTCGCGCAGGATCAGGATTCTTACTACAAGATCGTTGCCCGCAAGGTCGACCGGTCCGATACCGAGGCCATCCGCGAGTATAAAAACGAAAACAAGGGCTGCAACGGCATCGTCCTCTCGCCCGATTCCAAGCGCTATTATCCCTACGGCGATCTCGCCGCGCATGTGCTCGGCTATGTCGGCATCGACAACGACGGCCTCGCCGGCATTGAGAGCCAGTATGACAACGTCCTCGCCGGCGGCATGGGCCGCGTCACGCGCCTCTCGGACAAGAGCTCCATCGGCATGCTGAACATCAAGTATGAGGACTATACCAAGGAGACCGCGGGCGCCGATATCAAGGTCACGCTCGATGCGAACATCCAGTATTATCTCGAAAAGAACCTCAAGCAGGCCGTCGAGGATTATGACATTTTGAACGGCGCCGCCGCCATCGCCATGGACCCGAACACCGGCGCCATCAAGGGCATGGTCTCGCTCGGCAACTTTGACCCCAACGACTATCAGGCCCTCACCGAGGACACCGAGGCCCGTCTCGAGGAGACGATCGAGGACGGCGTCGTCGAGGAGGAGGACGAGGAAGGAAACCCCGTCAAGACCCGCAAATATACCGAAAAGGAGATCGAGGACCTGCGCACGGACGCCATGTTCCGCCAGTGGCGAAACAAGGCCCTGTCCGACACGTATGAGCCCGGCTCCACGTTCAAGATCATCTCGCTCGCCATGGCGCTCGAGGAGGGCGTTGTGAGCGAGGATACGCACTTCTTCTGCGGCGGCAGCACCGAGGTCCTCGGCCGCACCACGCCGCTCAACTGCTGGCGCACCGCCGGCCACGGCGACCAGACGCTCACGCAGGCCGTGCAGCATTCCTGCAACGTCGCCTTCGTCGAGATCGGTCAGCGCGTCGGCGCGAGAACCTTCTATCGCTACTGCGACGCGTTCGGCTTCCTCAACCTCTCGCAGGATATGGACGCCACGCTCACCGCGCGCACCGGCGTCGACCTCGCGGGCGAGAGCGGCAGCATCTGGTGGAGCCAGAACACGTTCTATAATCCCGAAAACCTCTCGCAGCTGGCCTCCGCCTCCTTCGGCCAGACGTTCAACGTCACGCCCCTGCAGATGATCACGGCCATCAGCGCCTGCGTCAACGGCGGCTATCTCATGCAGCCCTACGTCGTGCAGGAGATCACGGACGCCTCCGGCCGGATCGTCACGTCCAACGAGCCTGTGGTCGTCCGCCAGGTCATCAGCGAGGAGACCAGCGCCGAGGTCCGCAAGATTCTCGAGACGGTCGTCTCCGACCCCGTGGACGGCACGGGCCACAACGCCTACGTCGCCGGCTACCGCATCGGCGGCAAGACCGGCACCAGCGAAAAGGTCGCGCAGGACGCGGCCGGCGGCCCGAAGGAATATATCGTCTCCTTCGCCGGCGTCGCGCCCGCGGACGATCCGCGCCTCGTCATTCTCGTCCTGCTCGATACGCCGAGCAGCGAGACGGGCATGTATATCTCCGGCGGCCAGATGGGCGCGCCCACCGTCGCCAACATGTTCTCCGACATTCTGCCGTATCTCGGCGTGGAGCCGCAGTATACCGCGGCGGAAAAGCAGTTCATGGATCAGGTCGTGCCGAACGTCTCCGGCATGACGACGGACGAGGCCATGAATCTCCTTGCCCAGCGCGGATTTGAAGCGCGCATCCTCGGCGAGGGCGGCCGCGTCACGCGTCAGCTGCCCGGCACCGGCGCCACGATCGCCACCGGCAGCGCCGTGCTGCTCTATACGGACACCGAGCCGTCCGAGGAGCTCGAGGAGATGCCGAACCTCTCGTATCTCACCTATCGCGATGCGCGCGACGTGCTCGCCGGCATGGGACTTTTTGTCTCCACCAGCAGCTCCGTCACGAGCCCGGAGACGCAGAGCGTTCTCTCCCAGAGCATCCCCGAGGGCACCGAGGTCGAGCACGGCACCGTCGTCAAGGTCACGCTCGTCACGTCCGACAACAGCATGCTCGGACAATATTGATACAGAAAGAAAAAGACAGGAGGAAGT
>JAZPZZ010000080.1:0-25446 GCA_045544935.1 Oscillospiraceae bacterium
AGCGTGAGTGCGTCGGCGCGGAGCATGATTTCGCCTACCGGCACAGCCGCTTTTCCGAAGGCGGATCGTAGCCATGTCGTTCTGTGTGCCAGGGAGTTGGTGCCCATTGTTGTCATTCCTAAGACCGCTTTGGCCTCCGACTTCGTCGTCTCCACGCGGTATCTCGATGAAGACCTGCGGGAGCGTGAGTGCGTCGGCGCGGAGCATGATTTCGCCTACCGGCACAGCCGCTTTTCCGATACCGACTGCGTCATCCTCGAGAGCACCGTCCGTCTCACGCCGGACGATCCCGCGGCGATCATGGAGCGCATGATGACCCTGCGCGAAAAGCGCCGCGCGAGCCAGCCGCTCGAGATGCCCTCCGCCGGCAGCACCTTCAAGCGCCCCGTCGGCGGCTATGCCGCCGCGCTCATCGATCAGGCCGGTCTCAAGGGCTATGCCATCGGCGGCGCGCAGGTCTCGGAGAAGCACGGCGGCTTCGTCATCAACCGCGGCGGCGCTACGTTCGACGACGTGCTGCGGCTGATCGACCACATCCGAAACGAAGTATTCAAAATGTCCGGCATTACGCTGGAGACCGAAGTGAAGATCATCCGGGAGTGATATTCTCATGAAATTCCTCATTATCTCCGGCCTCTCCGGCGCGGGCAAAAGCCGCGCGGCGGACGTGCTGGAGGATCTGGACTACTACTGCGTGGACAATCTGCCTACGGCGCTCTTGACGAAATTTGCCGAGCTCTGCCTTGCCATGGGCGGACGCTATGAGCGCGTCGCCCTCGTGACGGACGTGCGCGGACAGGAGAGCTTCTCCGAGCTCTTTGAGGAGCTCGACAAGCTCGAGGCCATGGGCGTCAACTACAGCATTCTCTACATGGAGGCCACCGAGGCCTCCCTCATCCAGCGCTATAAGGAGTCGCGCCGGCCGCATCCGCTGGCCGATGAATGCGGCACGATTCAGGACTGCGTGCAGCGCGAGATCGAGCTCACGCGCCCCGTCCGTGCCCGGGCAGACCACATCATCAACACCACGGGCCTGAGTCTCACGATGCTGCAGCATCTTTTGAGCGATTTCTATTCCGCCGAGGACAAGCCCGCGAAGATGATCATCAACATCGTCTCCTTCGGCTTTAAGTACGGCATCCCGATCGACGCCGACCTCGTGCTCGACGTGCGCTTCCTGCCAAACCCGTTTTATGACGAGGCGCTCCGCCCGCTCTCCGGCATGGACGAGCCGGTGCAGAAGTATGTGCTCGACAACGATTCCGCGCGCACCTTCCTCGAAAAGCTCTTTGGCTTCGTCGACTTTCTCATCCCGCAGTATGCCGAGGAGGGCCGCTTTTCGCTGAACATCGCCGTCGGCTGCACGGGCGGCCAGCACCGCAGCGTCGCCGTGGCGAACGCGCTCGCGCGGCATCTGACCGTGAACGACGAGGACGTGCGCCTGTTAAACCGCGACAGAAAGAGAGGCTGACATGAACCGGCATCTACCCACACAGCCGCGCATCGCCGTCATCGGCGGCGGCACCGGCCTTTCCACGATGCTGCGCGGCCTCAAGCGCTACAGCTCCCGCATCACCGCCATCGTCACCGTGGCGGACGACGGGGGCGGCTCGGGCGTGCTGCGCGAGGAGCTCGGCATGCTCCCGCCGGGCGATATCCGCAACTGCATCTGCGCGCTCGCAAACACCGAGCCCACGATGGAGCAGCTCATGAGCTACCGCTTCAGCGAAGGCCGGCTTGCCGGGCAGAGCCTCGGCAACCTCATGCTCGCCGCGCTCAACGACATGACCGGCAGCTTCGAAGAGGCCGTCCACCGCATGAGCGACGTGCTCGCCATCACCGGGCGCGTGCTGCCCGTGTCGCGCGAGAACGTGCAGCTCGAGGCCGTGTTTGACGACGGGTCCACCGTCGTCGGCCAGTCGAAGATCGCCGTGGAAAAGCGCGGCACCGGCCGCCGCATCGACCGCGTGCGCCTCATCCCGGAGTACCCCGACGCCATCCCCGAGGCGCTCGACGCCATCCGCGAGGCGGATCTCGTCGTCATCGGCCCCGGCAGCCTCTATACAAGCATCGCGCCGAACCTCATCACGAAGGACGTGGCGAAGGCCGTCGTCGAGAGTCCGGCGCTGAAGATCTATGTTCTGAACGTCATGACCCAGCCCGGCGAGACGGACGGCTACTCTGCCGCCGACCACATTCAGGCGCTGTTTGATCTCTCGGGCGAGCATCTGTTCGATCTCTGTCTCGCCAACTCCATGCCGATCCCCGCGGCGCTCATCGAGAAATACGCCGCCGACGGCGCGGAACCGGTGCGCGTCGATGAAGACCGCGCCGCGCGGCAGGGCGTGGAGATTCTCCATGCGCCCGTGGCAAAAATTCAGGGCGATCTCGTTCGCCACGACCCCGAGGCCTTGGCGCGGGAACTCATTTGGATCTACAGAGCCAGAGCGGAAACGCAGGTTTACGGGTGATCCCATGTCATTTTCAACCGATATCAAAACAGAACTTTGCGCGGAAGCAATCCCGAGTAAATCTCTTGCCGTCGCGGAGGCCTACGGCGTTCTGCTCTACTGCCGCACGTTTTCTCCCCAGGAGGTGCAGATCGTCACGGGGAGCGAGGCCTCGGCCCAGCGCTTGCCGAAGCTCTTTCGCCGCGCCTTTGGCGTTTCGCTCGCAGAGCCGAAGCGCACCGGCCGCGGCCACTGGTCGTTTCAGATCACCGACCGCACCGTCATCGCCGCCATGTTCGAGGCTTTCGATCTCGAGGCGCACCGCACCGTCTCGCACCATGTGAACCTGAGCGTGCTCGAAGAGCCGGGCGCCGCCGTGGCGTTTCTGCGCGGGGCGTTTCTCGCCGGCGGCAGCGTCTCCGATCCGCACAAGGGCTTTCACATGGAGCTCACCACCGCGCACTACAGCGTCAGCCGCGAGGTGCACGCGCTTTTGGCCGAGCTCGGCTTCCCGCCGCGCGATTCCGCCCGCGCCGGCAGCTACATGCTCTACTATAAGCGCGCGGACGTGATCGCGGATCTCCTCACGCTGCTCGGCGCGCAGCACGCCTCGCTCGAGGTGATGAGCGCGCAGGTCGAGCGCGATATGAACAACAAGGTCAACCGCCAGATCAACTGCGACAGCGCCAACGCCGACAAGGTCGTCGCCACGGCGCAGCAGCAGCTGGAGGCCATTTTGCGCATCCAGTCGGAGTACGGGCTCGACGTCCTGCCCGAAAAGCTGCAGGAGGCGGCGCTGCTGCGCATCGCCAATCCCGAGGCCAGCCTCGCCGACCTCGCGAAGCTGAGCTATCCGAGCGTGACGAAAAGCACGCTCAATTACAGACTGAAAAAGATTATGGAATTTCAGTTGGAAGACAATTAGGAATGAGGAGTTGACAGAGGGTTCCTGCGCAGCAAAGAATTGTCATCCCGAGCTTGTCGAGGGATCTTGGCAGCGCATCAAAAGAGAAAAACCGGCGTCTGTTCGACTGCCAAGCCAAGATTCTTCGTCGTCAGAAGGAACTCGCTCCACGTCACAGCCGCGCAAAACGCGACGGCTTTGTATCCGCTCCTTCCTTCTTCCTCTCCAAATCAAAGCAACTGCTTTGATTTGGTTAGGAGAACCGGGGGCGCGGATATGGAGACGGCGTCAAGCCGGCGGAATGGAGCAAGCCCGGTTCGACGCTGTGCTCCGCTCAGAATGACAAACTCGGACAACTCCTAACTCCATACTCCTAACTCCGGAGGTGACAGCATGTCCTTCGTCCACCTACACGTTCACAGTGAATACAGCCTGCTGGACGGCGCCTGCCGCATCAGCAAGATGGCGCAGCGCGCCAGGGAGCTCGGGCAGACGGCGCTTGCCATCACCGACCACGGCGTGATGTACGGCGCCGTGGCTTTTTATCAGGCCTGCAAGGACGCGGGCATCCGGCCGATCATCGGCTGCGAGGTCTACGTCGCCACCGGTGACCGCACCGAGAAAACGCGCCAGCCGGAGGGGGAGTACTCCCATCTCATCCTCCTGTGCGAGAATGAGACCGGCTACCGCAACCTCTGCTATCTCGTCTCCGTCGGCTTCACGGAGGGGTTCTATCTCAAGCCGCGCATCGACTGGCCGCTGCTGAAGGAGCACGCCGAGGGCCTCATCTGCCTCTCCGGCTGCATCGCGGGCGAAATTCCGAAGCGCATCCTGCGGCAGGACTATCCCGGCGCGAAGAAGCTCGCACGCGAGCTCAAGGAGCTCTTCGGTCCGGACCGGTTCTATCTGGAGATCCAGAACCACGGCATCGGCGAGGAGCTGCGCGTGCGCACGGCGCTCTTTCGCATGTCGCAGGAGCTGGACATTCCTCTCGTCGCCACGAACGACGCGCACTATCTCGAGCGCAAGGACGCGAAGATCCACGATGTGCTCCTCTGCATCCAGACCGGCCGCACGGTTGACGAGCCGATGCGCATGCGCTTCGAGGGCGAGGAATATTACCTCAAGAGCGAGGAGGAGATGCGCGCGCTGTTTCCGGAATATCCGAACGCGATCGAGAACACCCAGCGCATCGCCGACCGCTGTCATTTTGACTTTGAGTTCGGCCACTATCACCTGCCGCGCTTCATCCTCCCGGAGGGGGAGACGAGCTCGGACGCCTATCTCACCAAGCTCTGCAACGCGGGCTTTCGCAAGCGCTACGGCGACGACCGGCCGGAGGTGCGCCGCCAGCTGGACTATGAGCTCAACATGATCCGCCGCATGGGCTTTGTGGACTACTTTCTCATTGTCTCCGACTTCATCGGCTATGCCAAGCGAAACGGCATCCCCGTCGGCCCCGGCCGCGGCAGCGCCGCGGGCAGCGTGGTGAGCTACTGCTTGGAGATCACGGACGTCGATCCGATGAAATACAGCCTCTACTTCGAGCGCTTCCTCAACCCCGAGCGCGTGAGCATGCCGGATATCGACGTGGACTTCTGCGTGAACCGGCGCGGAGAGGTTATAGATTATGTAAACCGAAAATATGGCCATGACCACGTCGCCCAGATCGTCACCTTCGGCACAATGGCGGCCCGCGCCGCCATTCGCGACGTCGGCCGCGCGCTGAGCATGAGCTATGCCGAGACGGACGCCGTGGCAAAGCTCGTCCCCAGCACGCTGAACATGACCTTGAATGAGGCGCTGCGCCTGTCCAAGCCCCTCCGGGAGCTCTACGAGAGCGACGAGCGCGTCAAAACCCTGCTCGACACGGCCCGCGCCATCGAGGGCATGCCGCGCCACGCCTCCACGCACGCGGCGGGCGTCGTCATCACGGAAAAGCCCGTGTATGAATACGTCCCGCTCGCGCAGAACGAGGACAGCGTCGTCTGCCAGTATCCGATGACGACGCTGGAGCATCTGGGCCTCTTAAAGATGGACTTTCTGGGCCTCAGAAACCTCACGGTGCTCGCCGAGGCCGAGCGGCTGGTCCGCCGGCACAGCCCTGGCTTTTCCATCGAGCACGCGCCGGAGGACGATGCGGCCACCTTCGCCATGCTCTCCGCGGGCAAGACCGAGGGCGTCTTCCAGCTCGAGAGCACGGGCATCACGGCCGTCTGCGCCGGGCTGAAGCCCAAGAGCATTGAGGACATCACCGCCGTCATCGCGCTCTACCGCCCCGGCCCGATGGACAGCATTCCGCGCTTTCTCGAGTGCTCGGCCAATCCCGAGAAGATCACCTACAAGCACCCGCTGCTCGAGCCGATCCTCTCCGTCACGTACGGCTGCATCGTCTATCAGGAGCAGGTCATCGAGATTTTCCGGCGGCTCGCCGGCTTCTCGCTCGGCCAGGCGGACATGATCCGCCGCGCCATGTCGAAGAAGAAGGAGAAGGAGATCGTCAAGGAGCGCGCCGCGTTCGTGCACGGCGATGAGAGCCGCGGCATCTCCGGCTGTGTGAAAAACGGCGTGCCGGAGGACGTGGCCAACAGCATCTATGACGAGATCCTCGATTTCGCGAGCTACGCCTTCAACAAGGCGCATGCCGTGGCCTACGCGATCGTGGCCTACCGCACCGCGTATATGAAGCGCCACTGGCCGCGCGAGTATATGGCGGCGCTCCTCACCAGCGTGCTCGACAACAGCGCCAAGGTTGCGGAGTACATCGCCGCCTGCCGCGAGATGGGCATCCGTCTCCTGCCGCCGGACGTGAACGAGTCCGACGCGGACTTCGCCGTGGCGGGGGAGAACCTGCGCTACGGTCTCGTCGCCATCAAGGGCGTCGGCCGCGGCTTCGTCCGCGCACTCACGCGCGAGCGCAGAGAGAGCGGCCCCTTCAAATCGTTCGATGAGTTCTGCCGCCGCATGGCGCAGCACGAGCTCAACCGCCGCGAGCTCGACGGGCTCATCCGCTGCGGCGCGTTCGACTCCCTCGGCTACAAGCGCAAGGCGCTGCTGCAGGTGGCCGGCGCCGTGCTCGACGGCGTGCAGACCGACGGGCGCAGCAACATTGCCGGCCAGCTCGATCTCTTCGGCATGGCCGAGGAGGACACGCCGAACCCCGGCGGCAGCATGAAGATTCCGGACGTGGAGGACTTCACGCGCTGGGAGAAGCTCTCCATGGAGCGCGAGTTCACGGGGCTCTACCTCTCCGGACACCCGATGGACGAATACCGCGACATTGTGCAGCGCTCGAAGGCCGTCGCCATCGGCGCGGTGCTGAATGATTTTTCCGCCCCGGACGGGCCGAAGCGTTTTGCCGACGGTCAGCGCGTCATGCTCGCGGGCCTCATCATGTCCGTCCGCACGCGGCCGACGCGCAATAAGACCCTCATGAGCTACGTTCAGCTCGAGGATGAGACCGGCGGCATGGAGCTGCTCGTTTTCCAGCGGGCGCTGGAGGAACACAAGGAGCTGATCCGCGAGAACACGCCCGTCTTCGTCGAGGGCAAGATCTCCGTGCGCGACGAGAAGGAGCCGCAGCTCATGGCCGATTCCTTCCGGCCCATGACGGCGGAGTCCTTAAAGCCAAAGCCGCCCGAGCCGGAGCCGCCGAGAAAGACGGTGCCGAAGGCCGAGCGCATCTGGGTCCGTCTGCCGAACAAGGACGATAAGCGCGTGAAGCGCATCGGGCTGATTTTAGAAATGTTCCCCGGCACGGAGCAGCAGCTTATCCTCTATTTTGAGGACACGAAAAAGCGCGCCGCCGCCCCCTGCCTCATCCACGAGGCGCTCATTGAGGAGCTCAAGGAACTCGCGGGCGAGGAAAATGTAGTGGTGAAATAAAAAAAGCGCCTGCGCTGCAGGCGCTTTTTTTGCTGTCGTTCAGCGCTGAAAAGTGTTCTGCGGAATATAAAAAAGAACAAAAGTTGTGCTCGATAATGGGGTTTTATAGTAGACTTTAAACCACAATAATGCTATAATTTAAAAATATTAAAAGAATGGACGGTTTGCGACAACTGTCAAAAACATATGCGATCGAGGCGCCGCGTTGGATTCGCAATCTGGACCGCATACAATCAGGTGAAGAATACATGTCAACCACGCTTAACAATGGAATATCTGTCATTTGGGAGCTTCCGCAGAATCAGGAGACTATCTATGTGGACGAGCTTCCGCCGATGACGAAAAAACCGGTCTATGAGTTCTTAAAGCGGCTGTTTGACGTGGTATTCAGCCTGCTGGCACTGGCGGTGCTTCTGATTCCGATGGCGGTGATTGCACTGGTGATTGTGCTGGATTCGCCCGGAAAACCGATTTACGCGCAGGTTCGATTGGGCCTGAATCAGAAGCCGTTTCGGATCTATAAATTCCGCAGCATGTATTCGGACGCGGAAGAGGAGGGCCTTCGCTGGGCGGAGAATGCGGACCCGAGAATCACGAAGGTCGGATCGTTTCTCCGGAAGTCCAGAATCGATGAGCTCCCGCAGCTCTGGAACATTCTGATCGGGGATATGAGCTTCGTCGGCCCCCGTCCGGAGCGGCCGGAGTTCTATGAGGTTTTTGATACGTACATCATCGGCTTTCGGCAGCGAATGCTGGTAAAGCAGGGCCTGACGGGCCTCGCGCAGGTGAACGGCGGATATGATCTGAAGCCGGAAGATAAGATTCGCTATGATCTGGAGTACATCAAAACGAGGTCGGTTTGGCTTGATTTGAGTTGTGTTATCCGCACGATAACAGTCGTGTTCGACAAGCGGGGAGCAAGATGATTAAAGCACAGAATTTGCAGCCGACGGTTTCCGTGATTATCCCGGTTTATAATGCGGCGCGGTATTTGGAGCAGACAGTGCGGTCTGTTTTGAAGCAGTCTTTTGCAGATTATGAGATTCTGCTGGTGGACGATTGCTCAACGGACGGCTCACAGGAACTGCTTTTCAGGCTGCGGGAGGCAGACGATCGCATCCGCGTGCTTATAAACGAAGAGAATCTGGGTGTTGCATTGACGCGCAACCGTGCGATTGAGGAGAGCAGAGGGACTTTTCTGGCGTTTTTGGATGCGGATGATCTATGGCGCCCGGAGAAACTGGAAAAGCAGCTTGCGCTTGCCGCGCAGACGAATGCGGATCTGCTCTATTCCTCCTATTCCTTCGTGGATCAGAACAGGCAGCCGTGCGGACGAGCGTTTTCGGTGCGTCCGCGCGCGGACTTCGAGTCGATGCTGCGCAGAAACGAGATTGGCTGCTCCACGGCGATGGTCCGCAGATCAGCGTTAGGGGCGCATCGGTTTCTCAAGGTATTTTATCATGAAGATTATGTTCTTTGGATGGAGCTGCTGAAAGACGGCTGCATTGCCGTCGGGTCTCCTGAGGTTTTGGTAGACTATCGTATTCTTCCGGGCTCCCGTTCCTACCGGAAGCTCTACAGTGCGCGTATGCGTTGGAATATCTACCGAAAAGCGCTTCATCTTCCGCTCTGGAAAAGTGTATTGTCGTTTGTTGCTTATGCGGTAAATGGGCTGATGAAATATCGGCTTTGATGGAATGGAGTTGGAGCCTCATGCCTGCGCAAACAGAATATCGGAACGGTGATCTGCACGCACATCAGAGGATTATGCTGGAGCTTTTGAAGGCGTTTGATGCAGTGTGCACGCAGTATGATCTTCAATATACGCTTTTTGCCGGCACACTGCTGGGAGCGGTGCGCCATCAGGGCTTTATTCCGTGGGACGACGATCTGGATGTGATCATGCCGAGGCAGGATTTCGACAGACTGCAGCAGCTTGGTCAGTCTGCGTTCGGCAGCGGACTGTACACCTTTCAGACGGTGTTTTCGGAGCATTGGCCTATGTTTTTCTCCAAGCTCCGAATGGACGGCACCGCCTGCATGGAAAAGATCAGGCCGACGGACCGGCAGATGCATCAGGGTATTTATATTGATATCTTTCCGTGCGACAATGCGTCCGATCATATGCTGGTTCGCAGATTACAGTTTTTGGCGTCAAAGGTTGTCATTGCCAAGAGCCTGTATCGCCGAGGATACGAAACCGACAGCCTTAAGAAAAAGTGCTTTCTCGCGTTTTGCCGTTTGTTGCCGACGCGGCCGTTTCTTCGCCTGTGCAAGCTCCGCTCTGCCGGCAGCAGCCGTTGGGTTCATGCCTTCCTCGGCGCGGCGTCTCAGATGGAAAAGAGCGTTTTCCCCCGGGATGTGTTTTCCGCTCGGACAGAGGCGAAATTTGAAGACGGCATGTTTCCTGTTCCCGAAAAGAGCGACGTACTGCTGACAATTCTTTATGGAGACTATATGCAGCTTCCGCCGCCGGAAGCGCGGCGCTGCAAGGTGCATGCCTTTCTGATCGATACGGAAGGCTCGTGGGAGCCTTACTTTGATCTGCAGGCCAACATCAAATTTGACGAATACACAAGGAGCATTCGCTGAGTCATGATCCGAGTTTTGCATGTGGTGTCCTCCGTTCGGGTGGGAAGCGGCGTTACGTCGCTGCTTATGAATTATTATCGCCGCATGGATCGGAAGCGGGTGCAGTTTGATTTCCTGTATTTTAAAACGGCGGAGGAGTCTTTAACGGAAGAAATTATGCAGCTTGGCGGACGGGTTTTCTCCGTGAAAGCCCCTTCTCTGCGACGGTTGTTCTCCGCTGAAACGGAGACCTTTTTTGCCGCTCACGCAGGGGAGTGGAACATCGTCCACTGTCATCCGATTTTCGCCTCTGCATACATCGCCGCGGCTGCGGAGCGCCATGGAGTGAAAAACGTCGTGCAGCACAGCCATACCGCGCGCTACAGCACGCATTTGTCCGGACGAGTGAGAAATGCGGCGCTGCTCGCTTTTGCCGCGCGGTACATCACGGGCTGCGCCGCGTGCTCGCAGGAAGCAGGACGGCTGTTTTTCTGGAAGCGGCCGGAGGACGTGTTTCTGCTGCACAATGCCGTGGATTTCAGCCGATTTCATTTTTCGCCGGAGGCGCGCCGCCGGACGCGTGATCTGCTCGGTTTGAGAGATTCCGATTTGCTGATCGGCCATGTTGGCCGTTTTTCCGTTGAGAAAAATCAGCAGTTTTTGCTGAAAATTTTGCACGAGCTTCGCCTCCTCGGCTGTCACGCGCAGCTTCTGCTGGTGGGAGACGGGGAGCTGCGCGCGCAGGTGGAGCGGCTCGCCGCATCGATGCATCTGTCTGACGCTGTCTTTTTTGCCGGAGATCGGCCGGACGTGGAAGCGTACTATGCCGCGATGGACGTCTTTGTATTTCCGTCTCTCCAGGAGGGCTTCGGGCTCGCGGCGGTGGAGGCGCAGGCCTGCGGCCTGCCATGTGTTTTGTCGGATGCAGTTCCGCGAGACGCCATAATTACCGCGCGCGTGGAACGCCTGCCTGTCGAGAGCGCGGCGCAGTGGGCCGAGGCTGTATCTGTTCTGGCGAAAGCGGGAAGGCAGATGGTTTCTCGTGAAGCGCTGGAGCGCTCCGGCCTTTCCATCGAAACGCAGGTGGATCGTCTGATGACTTATTACGAAGGGATGGCCTGATTTTGTATTTGTTTTTTGTCAATGCGGCAGTCATCCTTTTGCTGAAGCTTTTGGTGCGTGATGATCGGCTGCAGTCATCTCAGGGCAAGCAGACGCGGCTGTATCTGATTCTGGCCATGTCCTATCTCGCCGCGCTTGCAATCCTGCGCTCCTACACAGTCGGCAGCGATACGGACAATTACCTGCACGTTTTTCGACAAATCGGAAGACAGACCGATATTTTTTCGTATCTGCGCAAAACGGGCCATGAAAAGGGATTTGTTCTTTATGTATGGTTTCTGATGCGCTTGTTCCATGAGCCGCGGATTATTTTCATGCTTTCCTCCGCGTTCATGTTTTTCTCTGCGGGCCGCTTCTTTTCCCGCTATACCAAATCGGATTGGCTGAGCGTCTATCTGTTTTTCACGCTTCTGATTTTTGATTTTTATCTCTCCGGCTTCCGTCAGGCCATGGCGATTGCCATTCTCGGCTTTGCCTTTGACAAAGCGCTGGAGCGCAGGTTTCTGCCGTTTCTGCTGCTGGTGCTGCTCGCGATGTCCTTCCACAGCTCCGCTGTGATTTTCCTCGCTGTGTATTTTATCTCCAGGGTAAAAAGCGACCGGCATTATGTGATCATCACGCTGACAGCCGGCGTTGCTGCGCTTGTGCTTTGGCCGATGCTGCTGTCCCTGCTGCTTCGAGTGTTCCCGAGATACAGCTACTACGTCGGAGACTCGGAGTTTGGGGGAGACGGCAAGCTCGCCGTATTCTCGAAAATGGCAGTTTACCTTGTCATTTTGATCGTCGGAAAAATGATTCGCGAGCGGGATGGCCTGCCGCCGTTAAGTCCGCAGGACCAGCTGATGCAGCGACTGGTCTGGCTGCTGCCGCTGCTGGGATTGGTCTCCCTGCGGGCAACGGTGATCAGCCGGTTCTTCCGTTACTTCGAAATATTTGCTGCGGTTTATGTGCCCAATGTGGTTGTGGTTCGGAAGAGTGAAAAGAACCGAGGCGTTCTGGCGGTGCTGATTGTGGTGCTGTTTTTCCTGTATGCACTGGTCATTCAGCTGCTCCGCACGCCGGAGTGGCAGCAGACCTATCCGTACACCTTCTTCTGGCAGATTGGATGATTGCTTATGAAACCAAAAGCCGCTGTTATCAGCTTATATTACGGCTCCTATAACTATGGTGGCGTACTGCAGGCTTATGCGATGAACCGCCTGCTGGAGCAGCGAGGCGTGCAGGCCGAGCAGTTGCTTTACAGGAAAACGAAAACTGCGTCCTCTCGCGCGCAAAGCCTTCGCTCCAAGCACCTTTCCCATTTGGCAAAACGCTCAATGGAGAAAATACGCACACGCGTGACAGACGCGCTTGCAGACCGGAAGGAGCTTGCGCTCCGACGCGATGCGTTTGACCGTTTTAAGAAACAATATATCCGGCAGTCGGATCGCGTTTATTCCGATGAAGACATTGCTGAGACTGTGCCGCGCTACGATCTTTTTGTTGCCGGTTCTGACCAGATCTGGAAACACAGTTCTGTCACTGGGACGTATTTACTGGACTTTGTACCGGCGGAAAAACGGAAATTTTCCTATGCTGCCAGCGTGGCGGTTGCCATTCCGGAGTCCTGCGGCGAGTGCTATCGTTCAGCCGTTCCGAAGCTGGACGGCGTCTCGGTTCGCGAACGATCGGCGCAGGCCATGCTGCGCGACATTTGTGGCTGTGATGTGGAATGGGTGCTCGATCCGGTCATGACGCTGACGCCCTCTGATTGGGAGAGCGTCATCGCGGCGCCGGTCATCGAGGGACCGTATCTGTTTTGCTATTTTCTCGGGGAAGATCGGGCGCTTCGGAGCTTTGCGAAGCGCTATGCAAAGTGCTGCGGTATGAAGCTCGTAACCTTGCCCTTTGCCGGTCCGGAGCACAGCTTTTCCGATTTTACCTTTGGCGATGAGCGCCTTTACGCCGCCGGCCCGGCGGAATATCTCTCGTTGATCCGCAATGCTGCGTGTGTGCTGACAGACAGCTTCCATGCCGTGGCATTCAGCATTCTGTTTCAGCGCCCGTTCTGGGTTCTGGATCGATCGGCTTTTCGCGGTGCGGATCTGCGAGTGACAGACCTGCTTTCGGCGTTTGGACTGCAGGAGCGATTGCTGTCCATGGAGGGGGATCCGCTCTCGGAGGCGCTGCGCGCCACGACTCTGGACTTTTCGGAGGCGCAGGAGCGCCTGCGGACGGAACGCGAGCGATCTCTTGCCTATCTGGACCGTTTGGTGACACTGCAGCCTGTATGAAGATCAATCAGATTCGAGCGGGCGTTTTGCTGTCCTATGTCCAGATCGCTCTGAACCTTCTGGTTTCGCTGGTCTATACGCCGGTGATGCTCCGGCTGCTCGGGCAGAGTGAATACGGGATTTATACGCTCGCGTCGTCTACCATTGCCTATCTCGGACTTCTGAACTTTGGTCTCAGCAGTTCCTATGTCCGCTATTTCACCCGCTATCGAGAGAATGGTGATGAGCAGAGTGTGGCACAGCTCAATGCGGTTTTCCTTCTGGTCTATGCGGTGATTGCAGCCGTAGCGCTCTGCGCGGGACTGGTCCTGGCGTGGAATGTTCCGGCGCTGTTCGGAGAAAAGCTCACGGCGGCGGAAACGCACACGACCACCGTCCTCATGGTCATCCTCTCGCTGAACTTGATGATGACCTTTCTCACAACGGTGTTTGCGGCGTATGTCAGCGCCAATGAGCGGTTTGTGTTTCAGAAGCTCCTGAATATCTGCAAGATTTTTGTGGCGCCGATGGTCTCACTCCCGCTGCTGTTTCTGGGCTATCGGTCTCTTGGACTCACCATTGCCACCACGGCAGTATCTGTTCTGGTGGATTTTCTCAACATCTGGTATTGCTTTCGACGGCTTCGGATCCGGTTTCGGCTTCGCGGCGCGGATTTCCATCTGGTGGGCGAAATCGCATCCTATTCTGTCTTTATCGCCATCAACAGCGTGGTGGATCAGATCAACTGGCAGGTGGACAAGTTCATCCTTGGCCGCTACTGGGGTGCGCTGACCACGGCTGTTTATGGTGTGGCGGCGCAGGTGAACGCGATGTATGTCAGCGTTTCCTCTGCGATTTCCTCGGTTTTTGTGCCGAGAGTGCATCGCATTTCCCACATGCCCGATCGGCAGCGGCACTATACGGATCTGATGATCCGCCTCGGCCGCATCCAGTTTCTTGTGCTGGGCCTGGTTGCTTCCGGACTCATTCTGGCAGGAAAGCCTTTCCTGCGCATGTGGGCAGGAGCGGCCTATGAAGAGGCGTACCCGATCCTGCTGCTTTTGGTCCTGCCCGGCACGGTCCCTCTGATTCAAAATATCGGCATCGAGATCCAGCGCGCCGAGAATCAGCATCGTTTTCGCTCGCTTGCCTATCTGATCATGGCGCTGTTCAACGTTGCCGTGAGCATCCCGCTGGGCAGAAGATGGGGCGGCGTCGGCTGTGCCTTCGGCACGGGGCTTTCGCTGCTTTTGAGCAACGGCCTGATTATGAACTGGTATTACGCTCGCCGGATGCATCTGGGCATCGCGCGCTTCTGGCGGGAGCTGCTGAGCGTACTGCCGGCAGTCTTTCTGGCATGCCTGCTCGGTTGGCTCTGGCTGCGCTGGATACCCATCCGCGGCGTGATGACGCTTGCGGTGTTTGCCGCGGGCTTTACGGCGCTGTACTCCGCGCTTGTGTGGTTCCTGTCCATGAAGTCGGATGAAAAACAGCTTGTGACACAAATGATTCGCAAAGTGAGGAGAAGGGCAAGATCATGACCATGCAGCTTTGTCCGCCGGAACACTGTACCGGATGCGGCGTCTGCGCCGCTGTCTGCGCGCAGCAGTGCATCGCAATGCGGGCGGATGCGCGCGGCTTTCTCCATCCGGAGATTGATGCTGATCGCTGCTTAGGCTGCGGAGTGTGCCGGGATACCTGTCCGGTGCTGCATCCTTCTCCAGTTTCCGAAGCGCCGCCGAAGGCGTTTGTTGCCCGATCACAGGGCAGCCGTGAAGGAAGCAGCAGCGGCGGGGTCTTTCCGATCCTTGCCGGAGCGGTGATTCGCCGCGGCGGCGTGGTGTGGGGCGCCGCGTGGGAAAAAGATCTGCGCAGTGTAAAGCATCAGCCGGCGGACTCAGAGCAGGCGCTTGGCGCGCTCTGCGGCTCTAAATATCTGCCGAGCGATTGCAGTCAGGCGTATCAGCAGATCCGCGCCCAGCTTGAAGCCGGAAAAACCGTGTATTTCTCCGGCACGCCGTGTCAGGCCGCCGGCCTGCGCGCTGTGCTTGGCGGCGGACACCCGCGGCTGATCATTCAGAGCATTGTGTGCCACGGCGTACCTGCTCCGGCGGTCTGGAACGCATGCCTAAATGAGGTGGAAGAAAAAGGCGATGCGCTCGAGCGGGTGGATTTTCGTTATCGTCCCGGTCCGTTCCATGAGGAACAGGCGAAACTGAAATATGCTTCCGGCGCTGTGCGCTGTACGCGGAAGACGGAGCATCCGTTCTTTCGCGGCTATATCAAAAATTTGTATTTGCGCCGTGCCTGCCACGCCTGCCCCTTCAAGGGGGAAAAGGATGCCGCGGATCTCACGCTCGGCGACGCCTGGGGCGCGGAGCGTGATCCTGCCGCGCCCAATGACGGTTTGGGCCTCTCCGCCGTGCTTTTGCGGACGGAGAGAGGTACCGCGCTCTGGGAAGCCGTCTCAGAGCAATGCGTGTCGGCACCCTGGGATCTGAAAGCGCTGGAACACGCAAACCCCGCGCTTTGTGCGCCGTCTCCCGTTTCGGAGCTGAGCGCGCCGTTCTGGGACCGCTTTTCCAGGGAGCCGTTCGGGCGTCTGATCGATGAGCTCTGTCCGAGGTCCGGAAAGGAGCGGCTCAAGGCACTGGTTCCGCAGCCGATCAAGCGGCTTTTGAAACGTAAGAAACTTCCTGCAGCAGGAAGTGAAAAAATAGCAAAAGGAGAAGAATCATGAAAAAAACAATCGCGATCTTGCTGACTGTGTGCATGATCTTTTCCCTGATGCCCTTCGGCGTCTTGGCCGCGGGCGGATCGGAAATTGATTATGTTCCCGGCAGCGAAGATTACGGTCGTCTGATTTCGCAGAAGAATTATGCGATCTCACCGGGCGTAACGGAATCGACAGTCGTTTTGAACGACGTCAGCGGACAAAACCAGAACATCGGATATGTGATGGCTGTTGATCCGTCCAATCAGTATGCTTCTCTGATGGCCTCCTACAAGGACATGGGCACCGGCGTAAAGAACGGCGTCTATGGCACGCAGGTCATGTCTCAGCAGGCGGCGTATGCCGAGTCGATGGGCTATAACGTCGTCGGCGGCATCAACACCAGCCTCCGCTGGGGCAGTGAGGAGCCGATGGGCATGCTCGTCATCAACGGCGAAGTGCTGCACAATGAGCTGTCTGATTACAACTACTTTGTTGTGACCGCGGACGGCAAGGCGGACATCCGCGACGGCAACGTGCCGCTGGACGGCACCGAGCAGCAGGCGGTCGCCTGCTTCCCGCACTGGCTGGTCAAGGACGGCAAGAATATGAACTCGGTGGATCACAGCCAGGGCAACCGCGCCCCCCGTACCGCCATCGGTATCCGGGAGGACGGCTCCGTGATTCTCTTCGTTTGCGACGGCCGCAACATCCCGACCGCCATGGGCATGACGCTTTATGAGACGGCGGAAGCGCTGATCGCACTCGGCTGTGTGAAGGCCACCAACTGCGACGGCGGCGGTTCCTCCACGTTCCTCTCCGAGCGTGAGGGCACGGGTCAGCTTACCATGAAGAACACCCCGTCCGACGCCTCCGAGCGCGCCACGCTTGGCGGCTTGCTCGTCGTTTCCACGGCGCAGCCCTCCGGCACGTTTGATCACGCGGCGATCACGCCTGCGGATAACTACTATACGCCCAATTCCACTGTGGCGCTGACTGCCTCTGCGGTAGATTACTCCGGCGCAGCGGCCGGTGCCATGCCGGAGGATGTTGTCTGGGCCCTGGCGGACGAGAGCATGGGCAGCATTGCCAACGCCCGCTTTGAGGACGGACAGGCCAAGGCCGACTTCGTCTCCAACGGTGCCGCCGGAACGGTAAACGTGGAGCTCAAGCAGGGCGACAAGGTCGTCGGCAGCACGAGCTTCTTCGTGCAGGCGCCCGACAGCCTCGCCTTCAACTCCGACAGCATCAACCTCACCTATGAGCAGGTCACGGATCTGGGTCTGGTCGCAAAGTATCAGGGCAACACCCTGATCATGAACGGGCAGGACATCCGCTGGACGATCACGGATGAGACGGTCGGTACCTTTGACGGTCTCTATCTCACCACCACCAGCGACGTGCTCAAGTCCGCCTCTGCCACGGTCACCGCGACCTACGTCGGCAACGAGGCGCTCACGGCTTCCACCACCGTGAACATCGGCATGAAGCCCAGCGTCGTCATGGACGGCGGCGATGGCAGCGAGATCGATCCGCTGGACTATTCCAAGGGCTTCGGCCGCGTGGTCGCCCGTGTGAATCGCCCCTGGGGCATCGGCTACTGGGAGAACGGCACCGCGGAAACCGTGGACCTCATCACGGCCCACTATACCAACAACGAAGGCAGCTGCTCGGACGCCAGCCTCTGGCGCGGCGGCAATGAGAGCGCGGAATATGTTACCACCGACATGCCCGAGTGGACGGATATCATCCGCTTCGGCAACGGCGCGGTGAAGCTCAACTACGACTTCTCTCAGGCCAACGGCATTGAGGGCGCCTGCCTGGGCTTCTCCCATGATATTGAGCTCACCGGTTCTCCCACCGGCATCGGCATGTGGGTCTACGCCCCCGAAGGCACTGCCAACCTCTGGCTGCGCGGCGCCATCGGCGTGGAGACCGCTCCCGGTTCCGGCGAGATCGCATACACCTTCATCAATTATACCGAGCGCGCTGATACTGCCTGGAACGCCAGCGGCGGCAAGGATGTCGGCGGTATCAACTGGACCGGCTGGCACTATGTTGAAGCCGATCTGAGACAGTATGCCGGACGTACGATCCGCGTCATGGCCGGCGAGACAGTCCGCCTCATGTACACCAACGGCAAGTACGGTCCCACCGTCAACGGCGTGGTCACCGGCATGGGCAACCTCTCTGCGGACGCCACCTACATTCCCAGAGAAGAGTGCAAGGGCTGGGTTCTGATCGATAACCTCCAGTTCGTCTATGGCGCCAACAACGAGGACGTCACCGAACCGACGGTCTCCGGCGTGCAGTGGTCCACCAGCAAGAACGACCTCAAGCGCGTGGAGCTCAAGAACGGCGACGAGCTCAAGGTCACCGGCCGCCCCTGCTTCTGGTTCGACTATAACGACAACGAATACACCGACAAGTACGCCACCGGCGTTGCCACGAAGCTCTTCTACTTCGACGGCATGCTCATGGGCGGCGGCTATTCCGTGGATTCTGAGGGCTATGTCTTCATGGAGAAGTATCTCTCCAACGGCCCGCACACCATCACCTGCTACGTCAAGGACGAGGCGGGCAACATCACCCGTGAGACCCGCAGCTTCACCATCACCGGCACGGACGCGACCTACAAGTCCTATCCGACCATGAGCGTGGAGCACTCCGACGAGCTCTACCTGGGCGATGAGCTCACACTGAGCTATAAGACCGATTATGAGGATCTGTCGAACGTCTCCAGCGTGGAAGCCACGATCAATATGAACCGCAACTATCCTGTCAAGGATGTCGTGTTCAGCGATGATTTCACCGGGTCCTACACCTATAACGCCGGCGTTCTGAAGGTTACCGGCCATGTGAAGGACGGCGTCACCACCGCTTCGGACGACACCTTCTTCCAGGTCATCGTCAGCGTGCCCACCACGCTGACCGAAGGCTCCAACTTCAACTTTGAGGTTGCCTCCGCCTACCTCACGCTGAAGACGGATCAGCTCACGGACAAGAACGTGCTGACCTGGTCCATGGCGCTGCCCACGGTCTACCTGCCGATCCAGGCCAAGTACGCCGTGAAGGCCGACACCATCATTGCCGGCCACGAGAGCACCCTCTACGTCACCGACGTGAAGGGCAAGGGCGTTGCCGATGCCGAGGTCTATGCCGACGATCAGCTCATCGGCACGACGGACTCCAAGGGCGCCCTGAAGACGAATGCGTTTGCGCAGGGCGGCAGATGGTCCGTCTACGCCAAGGGCACGGACGGCGCGGTCTCCTTCCCGGTGACCCTCCGCAGCTCCGCCGCCACCGGCGAGCAGACCCCGTATTTCATCCTCTCCAACGCTGTGAGCGATCCCGGCACGGAGAAGAACCTCACCTGGATGAGCAACCCCGATTACGCTGCTGCCTCCGCGCAGGTCAAGTATTCTGTCGCTGAGGACATGAGCAATGCCGCCGTGGCTGAGGGTACCGTCAAGGCGCTGAGCTACAGCGTTTCCGACGTCGCGAACTACTCCAACCAGGTCGTCCTCACCGGTCTGACCCCCGACACCACCTACTACTATCAGGTGGGCGACGGCACCGTCTGGTCCGACGTCCGCAGCTTCACCACTGCCGCCGAGAAGGATACCGTCACGAACTTCTTCGTCATCGGCGATATGCAGGGCGAGGACGCTGTGGTTGCGCGGCAGTATTCCGATCTTATGAGGGCCCAGGGTACGGAGTATGACTTCGGCGTCCAGCTGGGCGACGCGATCGACAACCCCGATAAGTACGACGAATGGCAGGGCTCGCTGGGCCTCTTCTCCGACGGCATCTTCGCGGAGACGGACATCGTCCACGTCATCGGCAACCACGAGACCTTTGCCAGCACTGAAAACACGGCGAGCTCCGCCCGCGCCATCTTCGGCGTGCCTGCGGACGACGCCTCCGGCTACTATTCCTTTGAGTACGGCAATGTCTATGTCGCCGTCATCGGTTACACGCTGGATCAGAGCATCCAGCAGGCCTCCATGGATTGGCTGCTGCAGGACGCCAAGGCGTCTGACTGCCCGTGGAAGATCCTGGTGCTCCACGTTCCGGTCTATTACTCCAACTCTGAGCAGAGCGACAGCGCCTTCTATGTGGAGCATCTTCCCGCCGTTGCGGAGGCTGCCGGCATCACGGCGGTCTTCTCCGGGCATGACCACAGCTACGCCCGCACGGCCGAGCTCAACGGCGTCACCTATGTGATCGCGGGTACCGCCGGCGAGAAGAAGTACGCCTGCGACGCCAACGGCTTCGACTTTGTCGAGACGCACGGCGACGGCGAGCCCATCGCCACCCCGACGCAGAACTACGGCGCGCTGTATCTGAGCCTGTCCGCCACCGCCAAGCGCATGACCCTCACCACCTACAACGTGGATGAGAACGGCGTCCAGACGGTGTTTGACCGCGCCGAGTGGGGCGTGCCCGTCTGCACGGATCACGAGTACGTCTTCAACCGCGACACCGGCGTGCTCACCTGCGACATTTGCGGCACGACCGAGAAAGCTGCCGACAGTCTCTACTCCGGCTTCGCCAGAGACGAGGAGACCGGCAAGCTCATGTATCTTGCCGCCGGCAAGGTTATGACCGGCTATCAGTTCGTCTCTCCCGATGCGTACTATTTTGATGCACAGGGTCTTGCCAAGGACGGCGAGTTTGAGCTCTGCGGCGAGAAGTGCACCTTTGCGGACGGCAAATATGTCAGCTCCGCCAATGCCAAAGTTCAGATTGCCGGCTGGTGCGGCGACAATGTGGAGTTTGTGCTCTACACCGACGGCCGCTTCGTGATGGACGGCAGCGGAAGAACCTATGATTATTCCGGTTACGGCATTGTGCCCTGGTATAATCTGCGCAAAACCATCAAGAGCGTGGACGTTGCGAAGGATATCACGACCATCGGCAATTACTTCTTCCGCGGCGCCGCGAATCTCACCCGCGTTACCTTCGCTGAGGGCTCCAAGCTCCGTGAGATTCACGCTCAAGCGTTCCACTATGCCTCCTCTCTGAAGGAAGTTGTGCTTCCGGACGGCGTTACGACCCTCCACGGCTCCGCGTTTGGCTACTGCGCCGCGCTGGAGAGCGTGTATCTGCCGGATGGTGTGATTTCCATCGTCAAGACAGCGTTCAATCAGACTCCCAACGTGACGCTGAGCGTCCTGGCAGACAGCTATGCGGAAACCTGGGCCAAGGAGAACAACGTGAAGTATGTTGTTCGCCAGCCTGAGACGCCGCCTGTGATTGAAGGCGACGCCGGCAGCGTCCACTGGACGGTTTCCGAGGACGGCGTGCTCACGCTCAGCGGCGAAGGCGCGACGCCGAACTACAGCAAGACGGCTGATATCCCCTGGTATCCGTATCGCGACCAGATCACCAAGGTGGTTGTTGAGCCCAGCGTGACCGGCCTCGGCAATTATGCGCTGCGCGGCCTGAGCAAGGTCACCGAGGTTGAGTTCCAGCCCGAGAGCACGCTTCAGAGCGTGGGCAACCTCGCCTTCTACGGCTGCTCCAGCCTGCGCGAGGTACTCCTGCCGGATACCGTCAGCAGCATCGGAGGTTCTGCCTTTGCCAACTGCCCGGCATTGGAGAGCGTCTATATGCCCGCCGCGGTCACTTCGCTGAAGACAACCACGTTCAACCAGTCGACGAATGTGACGCTGAATGTGGCGGCCGGCTCTGCGAGCGAGAAGTTTGCCAAGGCAAATTCCATCCCCTATGTGGTTCGTGATGAGCAGCCCAGTGTGGTTGCGGAAGGTATGAGCGATTCCGTGAAGTGGACGCTCTACAGCGACGGAGAGCTCGTCTTCAGCGGTACCGGCTCCACGCACAACTACACCAAGACGACCGAGATCCCCTGGTATGGCTACCGCGACCTGATTACCAAGGTCACCGTGGAAGCCGGTGTCACCGGCCTTGGCAGCTATGCGCTGCGCGGCATGATCAACTTGACGGAGATCGAGTTTAAGGAAGGCTGCGAGCTTGTCACGCTCGGGAATCTCGTGTTCTACGGCTGCAGCAGCCTGCAGCGTGTGACGATGCCTGATACGGTCGTCAATGTGGGCGGTTCTGCCTTTGCCTACTGCCCGGCTCTCAGCGATGTGTACATGTCTGAGGCCATCTCGTCGCTGCGCAATACAACATTCAGCGAGACAAACAATGTGACGCTGAACGTGGCCGAGGGCAGCGTCAGCGAGACCTTTGCGCAGCAGAATAATATCGACTATGTGGTTCGCGCTGCCAGCCCGACGGTCGTTGCTCAGGGCACCAGCGGTGCTGTTGCCTGGACGGTTTACTCCAACGGCTTGCTGACGCTGACCGGCGAAGGCGCAACCGCAAACTATACCAAGACGACCGAGATTCCCTGGTACGGTTATCGCGGCCAGATCACCAGCGTTATGGTCGGCGCCGGCGTGACCGGCCTTGGCAGCTATGCGCTGCGCGGCCTGAACAATGCCAAGACGGTGACCTTCGAAGAAGGAAGCCAGCTGAAGACGGTCGGCAATCTTGCCTTCTACGGCTGCAGCGTCCTTGAGCGCGTACAGCTGCCCGAAACGGTTACCGCCGTCGGCGGCTCCGCCTTCGCGTTCTGCTCCGCTCTGGGCCAGGTCCGCATCCCCGCCGGTGTGAAGACCATGCGCACCACGACCTTTACCGAGAGCCCCAATGTGGTTCTGGTTGTGGATGCCGGCAGCTATGCCGAGAGCTTCGCATCCGCCAACGGCCTTGCCTATACGACGCAGGGCTGAGACTGCGCATGAAAGTGACGGAATCCGTTACTGCGCGAGCAAAAAAACTCTCTCTCTCCAAAGCGGGGAGAGAGAGTTCAATCCGTTTTTTACAGCACAAGATCATGTTGATCAATCAATAAGCAATGCCGGGAGGACAGCAAATGGAGAACGAGAAAAATGCGCGAGTCATTGAACTGGAGGATCTTTGGTCAGTATTGATTCATCGACTGCCGGTTATTCTGATTTGTGCGGTCCTGTGTGTTGCTTTGGCGGTTCTTTATAATAATGTGATGATTCGCCCGGAGTATAACTCCACGGCAACACTATATATTCTCAAACAGGATAATCCGCGCGACTACAGCTATACGCAGCAGGATTTTACGTTGGCTATGAATTTGGTCAACGATTGTACCTATATGATTAAAAGTCATGCGGTGCTTGACGATGTCATCGAAGAGCTGGACTTGAACATGACTTATAAGGAATTGGAAAAGAAAATATCCACCAGAAATCCGGAGAACACCCGAATTCTGGAGGTTTCTGTCCGGACTGCAGATCCGGAGCAGTCCAAGCAGATTGTTGACTCGGTATGCAAAACGGCTGCAGCCAAGATTGAGAACGCAGTGGGTGCAGATCAGGTCAGCGTTTATGATAAAGGCACGCTGGAGAGCAAACCGTGCAATCGATTTGGAGCTTCCGTATATGTGATTGCGGCGGTTGCTGGAGCGCTGCTTGCATATGTCCTTTGTCTGATTCTGTATATGGTGGACGATAAGATCGCCACGGAGGAGGATGTGAGCAAATATCTCGAAGTCAGCGTGCTTGGTGTGATTCCGAACAACTCCGATCGCGCAAACAAGCGCGGCAATAAATATTATAAGGCTTCGGGAGCGCCCCAAAAAACGAGCAAAAGAAAGAAGAGGTGATGGCAATGCCGGTTACAGAACTGAAGTTAAAAGGGACAGACGAATACTTTACGCAGGAAGCGTTTAATGTCCTTCGGACAAATATCCAATTTTGCGGACAGGATATCAGAACCATTGCCATCACAAGCTGCACCATGAATGAAGGAAAGTCCTATACTTCCCTTCATCTTGGAAGAAGCCTTTCGGAGATGGGAAATCGGGTTTTGGTGCTGGATGCTGATATGCGAAAATCTGCTCTGGCTGGCAGAAACACAACGGCCAAGAACCCTATGGGACTCAGCGAGGTTTTGATTGGGAAAGCAAAGCTTTCGGAATGTGTTTTCAAAACGCAGTATCAGAATCTGGATATCCTGTTTGCCGGACAATATCCGCCCAACCCCGTGAAGCTTCTCGAATCGGACTATTTCGGCGCGCTGCTCGATGCAGCACGAAAGGCCTACGATTATGTGATCGTTGATACTCCGCCTTTGGGCATGGTGATTGATGCTGCGGTCGTTGCTGCGAAATGCGATGGCGCTGTGTTGGTGATCGGCAGCAATCAGGCGAAATATCCGCAGGCGAACGAAGTGATCTCTCAGCTGAAAAAGGCAGGCTGCAACGTGCTTGGAGCGGTTCTGAATAATGCTGAGCGCAAGGGAAACGGTTATTATCGACGCAAAAAATATGCATACGGCGATGAATACTACTCCAAGAACATGACGGAATCATGAACTTTGCAGATCTTCACAACCACATGCTCTTCGGCGTTGACGACGGCGCGCGGTCGGAATCGGAGATGCGCGCAATCATCGACGCGTCCTATGCCGACGGCGTGCGGCAGCTTTGCTTTACGCCGCACTACCACCCGTATTATTTCGGGGAGCATCAGGCGCAGATCGACGCCGCCTTTGCCTCCGCGAAGGCGTACTGCGCCGAGCGGCATCCGGATTTGGAGCTCTATCTCGGAAACGAACTCCGCTATGAGCGCAGCTGCCTCGAGTGGCTGGAGCAGGGCAAGTGCCAAACCATCAACGGCACGGAGTATCTGCTGGTGGATTTTCTGTATCCGGAGCCGGCGGAAACGATTCTCAACGCGATGCTGCGTGTGCTGAACGCCGGCTATACGCCGGTGCTGGCGCACGTGGAGCGCTATGAGAAATTCCATCGGGATCTGCGGGAAGTGGATCAGCTGAAAACCTGGGGCGTCATCCTGCAGGTGGACGCGCAGTCGCCGCTCGGCGGACTCGGCCACGGCTCCAAGGTACGCGCCCGCCGTCTGCTGGAGGCCGGCGCGGTCGATCTGATCGCCTCCGATGCGCACGACCTGACGAGCAGACCGCCGCAGCTTCGGCCGTGCTATGACTTCATCTCCAGAAAGTACGGCGCGGATTACGCAAAGCATCTGTTCCGGGACGAACCGCTCCGCATCCTTCACGCAGAGTGACAGAAACGAAAAGGCGCCTGCCAGGCAGGCGCTTTTTGCATACCCATCCGGCGGCACGCATAGATTGTGCTGACGGGAGGGTGGACGGATGGAACGAAGCCTCGACGAGCGTGCGTTTGCGCTCGCGGTCTATATGCTCGAGCACGACGCCACGGTGCGCGCCGCGGCGGCGCGGTTCGGCGTGTCGAAGAGCACGGTACATAAGGATCTCACCGAGCGGCTGCAAAGATGCTCGCCTGCGCTGTTTATGGCGGTCCGCGCCCTGCTCGACCGCAACAAGGCCGAGCGCCATATCCGAGGCGGTATGGCCACGAAGCGGAAATATGAACGCGAAGCACCCAAAAAGAATCCGTAGGGGCGATTCACGAATCGCCCGCAAAAAAGAGAGCGCCAAAAAAGTCTCACAGAGTTCGCGCCTCAGAAGGCGCGAAGAAAATCAAAATCCGTTTTTCCG
>JAZPZZ010000081.1:0-2642 GCA_045544935.1 Oscillospiraceae bacterium
CTTCGGCTTGGTGACGTTTTTGGAGAAAAACGAAAACTGTGTACAGGAGGACTTTTTCATGCACTGCACGATGAAAATCTATGACGATCTGCACTGGGTCGGCGCGTCTGACCGCCGTCTGGCTCTGTTCGAGAGCGTCTACCCCATCCCCCGCGGCGTGAGCTACAACGCCTACGTCCTGCTCGACGAGAAGACCGTTCTGTTCGACACGGTGGACCACTCCGTGTCCGGCCAGTTCTTTGAGAACGTGGCGCACGTTCTGGACGGCCGTCCGCTCGATTACATCGTGGTGCACCACATGGAGCCCGACCACGCCAAGACCCTGGGCGACACCGTGCTGCGCTATCCCGGCGCGAAGATCATCTGCAACGAGAAGATCCGCGACATGATCAAGAACTACTTTGAGTTCGACATTGACTCCCGCGCCATCCTCATGAACGAGGGCGACACGTTCTGCTTCGGCAAGCACACCTTCGCGTTCGTCATGGCTCCGATGGTCCACTGGCCCGAGGTCATGGTCAGCTTCGACGTGACCACAGGCACGCTCTTCTCCGCCGACGCCTTCGGCACCTTCGGCGCGCTCAACGGCAACCTCTTTGCCGACGAGTATGACTTCGAGCACGACTGGCTGCCCGACGCCCGCCGCTACTTCACGAACATCGTGGGCAAATACGGCACGCAGGTGCAGGCGCTGCTGAAGAAGGCCGCCACGCTCGACATCCGCATGATCTGCCCGCTGCACGGCCCCGTGTGGCGCAAGAACATCGGCTGGTTCGTCGACAAGTATGACAAGTGGAGCACCTACACGCCCGAGGACAACGGCGTGATGATCGCCTACGCCTCCGTTTACGGCAACACCGAGAACACCGCCCACGTGCTGGCCTCCATGCTGGCTGAGCGCGGCGTGCGCAACATCGCCATGTACGACGTGAGCCAGACGCATGCGAGCGTGATCGTGGCCGAGGCCTTCCGCTGCAGCCACCTCGTCTTCGCCTCCACGACCTACAACGCGGGCATCTTCGTGAACATGGAGAACACCCTGCACGATATCGCGGCGCACAACGTGCTCAACCGCAAGGTCGCCATCATCGAGAACGGCTCCTGGGCCCCGACCTCCGGCGGCCTGATGCGCAACATCCTCAAGCCGCTCAAGGGCATTGAGTTCCTGAATGACCGCTTCACCATCAAGTCCTCCCTCAAGGAAGGCCAGCTGCCCGAGCTGGAAGCCCTCGCCGACGCGATCTGCGAGAGCATCCCGAAGCCGCGGCCGATCGTGAACGAAGGTCCGCAGAATCCCGCGGCGCTGTTCAAGTTCACCTACGGCCTGTACGCCCTCGGCGCCAAGGAAGGCGACAAGGACAACATCTGCGTGATCAACACCGCGCAGCAGATGGCCAACAAGCCCGAGCGCATCTCCATCTCCGTCATCAAGGCCAACTATACCTGCGGCATGATCGAGCGCACCGGCAAGTTCACGCTCGGCATCCTCACAAAGGAAGTGCCCTTCAGCTTCTTCCAGCGCTTCGGCTTCCAGTCCGGCGCCGACACCGACAAGCTCGATGGCTTCGACTTCGTCGAGCGCGCCGAGAACGGCATCCTCTATCCGAATCGCTACATCAACGCCATGTTCTCCTGCAATGTGCTCGAGAGCTATGACCAGGGCAGCCACCGCATGTTCATCGCCGAGATCGTGGAGAGCAAGGTCTTCTCCAACGACGAAGGCGTGACCTACGATTACTACCGCTCCAACATCAAGCCCGCGCCGAAGCCGCTTGCCAAGGCCGAGGGCGCCTGCTGGGTCTGCTCCGTCTGCGGCTACGTCTACGAGGGCGAGGAGATCCCCGCCGACTTCACCTGCCCGCTCTGCAAGCACCCCGCCAGCGACTTCACCAAGCGCGAAGCCACCCCGGGCGACGACCGTGTGGGCTGGGTCTGCAGCGTGTGCGGCTACGTCTACGAGGGCGAGACCATGCCCGACGACTTCGTCTGCCCGCTCTGCAACCACACCAAGGCCGACTTCAAGCCGCTCGAGTAATTCGAGCATCACCACAAAGCACCGCATCCCCTCCGCTTCGGCGGAGGGGATGCTTTTTGCATTTTAGTTTGCATGTGCTAACGAATTGTGGTATGATGTGGAAAAGCCAGTTTTCCGGAAAGGAGTGCGTACGCTTGAAGCATCATAAATACTGGGCCATCTGCACCATGTTCTGCTTTCTAATGACCATGTACACAGGACACAAGCACATTTAAGACGAAAGCTCCTTCGTGAGAAGGGGCTTTTTCTTTATGCATCCCACTGAAAGCGCTTCATGTCCACGTTTCCGTTCGGGAGAAACTCGACGCCCTCCTCGCGCAGACGCGGCTCCTGCTCGTGGAAATACGGCGCGAGGCGGCCGGTGTGATTTACAACGCGGTGGCAGGGAAAATCCCCGTACCGCTCGGCCATGCTCAGCACCTTGCCGACGAGGCGGGAATTGCGCTCGCGGCCGATCAGCCGCGCGATCTGCCCGTAGGACGCGACGCGGCCGCATGGGATTTCTCCGACGACGGAGAGGATTTCATAGATTAGACTTTCATCCAGAACGGGCTTCATAATCTGTTACTCCCATTTTCAGTTTCCCTGTCATCCTGAGCGGAGCGCG
>JAZPZZ010000082.1:0-3884 GCA_045544935.1 Oscillospiraceae bacterium
AGTAGACCTTGATCTCCGTGGTCTCCTCGCAGCGGTTTTCATAGCGCTTGCCGCAGAGGTGGACGAAGGGCTCGGTCTTGTTCCAGGCGGCCTTGTAGAGATAAAACGCGTCCTTGCGCAGGCTACGGTCAAAGGTCACGAGGCCCTTCTGGTTCTCGCCGTGCTTGCCGCCCTCGTCGCGGCCGTCGGCGGCAAAGTCAAAGAGATTCCACACATGCGTCGCCCAGAGATACGGCCGCGCCTCGATCATGGCAAGCATATGCTCGTGATAGAGCGCCTGGTATTCCTCGGTGTAGTCGCCCTTCTCCGGGTGGGAGGAGTGGAAGGCCGGATTCGCGTCCGCGCCGTATTCGGAAAAGCCGATGACGCGTTCGGGGTATTTCGCGTGGTATTCGTCAAAAAATTCGTCGGTCTGCTCCAGCTCGCCGAGGTACCAGCCGAAGTAGAGGTTATAGCTGTTGATGTCCGGGATTTCGAGGATGGGGCTGTCGATCTCCAGCATGAAAACGTCCGCCATCGTGGTGAGGCGCGTCGGGTCCATGCAGTGGCAGAGCTCGTTCAGCGCCCGGTGGTTCTCCAGCAGCTCCTCGTTCACCGCGCTCGCTGCCGTGATCTCGTTCGAAAGCCCCCAGACCGCGATGCAGGGGTGGTTATAGCACTGGGTAACGAGTTCGCGCATCTGGTCGAGCGTATTCTGCCGCCCGCCGGACATGTGCATCGTGATGTACGGGATCTCTGCCCAGACCACGATGCCGTTCTCGTCGCAGAGATCATAGAATTCCTGCGCGTGCTGGTAGTGGGCGAGGCGCAGCGTGTTCGCGCCGAGCTCGCGGATGATGGCCATATCGGCCTTGTGATCCTCGCAGGACAGGGCGTTGCCCTTGCCCTTGAGGTCCTGGTGACGGCTCACGCCGCGGAGAGGATAGCTGCGGCCGTTGAGGAAAAAGCCCTTTTCGCTGTCGCAGGCGAACACGCGGCAGCCAAAGCGGGTCGAGACCTCGTCGCCGGAGGGCAGCTTCGCCGTCGCGGTGTAGAGGAACGGATCGTCGAGGCCGTCCCAGAGATGCACGTTCTCGATCACGAAGCTGGCTTCCCGCTCCACGGTTTTCGTCTCGCCGTTGACCGTGATCGCGACGGACGCGGCGTTGTGCCAGGTCTCAACGGTGACGGTCGCCGATTTCTTTTCAAGGTCGACGACGGGCGTGACCTTGATGCCCGGCGTGCCGTCGCGGAGAAGCTCAAAGTGCTCCTGCGGCACGGCGATCAGATTTACGGCGCGGTAGAGCCCGCCGTAGAAGGTGAAGTCCGCCTTCTGGGGGTAGACGGTCTGGTTGTCCTCGTTGTTGACGGAGATGGCGAGGGTGTTCTTCCCGGCCAGGTGACCGCTGAGCTCGACGCGGAAGGTCGAATAGCCGCCCTCGTGCCGGCAGAGCTTTTCACCGTTGAGATACACCTCGGCCGTCATGGCCGCGCCGTTTATCTCGAGGAACAGCCGCTCGCCCGCGGTCTCCTCCGCCGTCAGCTCGCGCACATACCAGCACGTGCCGCGGTGATAGGCGTTGCCGCCGTCCTGGCCGTCGATTACGTTCCAGGTGTGGGGCAGGCTGACTGCTTCGCCCTGGGGGGCGTATTGCAGGGCCGTTTCAACGGGGATGGCTGCTTTCAGAAACCGCCATCCGTCCTGCAGTGCAGTGATCTTACGCATATTTGAAAACTCCTTTACGCCTGCTCGGCGAGCTCGGCCTTGGCTTCGGCCTTTTTGTCCGCGATGCGCTTCTGGACCTCGACCATCTCGCTCTTGCCGAGACGGCAGGTGCGCATGGCAAGCAGCGTGCAGATCCAGCCGAGGATGGCCAGACCGTAGCGCAGGAACATCGTGACCCAGAAGATGGGGCCGGTGGGCGTGTCGCCGGGCTGGGGCATGGTGGAGGTGTAGCCGATGAGGGCCACGCAGCCGGTGGCGATGAGTGCAGAGAAGGAGGAGACGATCTTGTCGACCAGGCTGTAGGTGCCGGAGACGACGGCGGGGATATACTTCCCGCTGCGGTCGAGCTCATAGTCGATGATGTCCGCCATAAAGGCCGTGTTGGCCGTGGTGCCGGCCATCATGAAGCCGTTGCAGACGAGCGTGAGCAGGATGTAGACGACCATCGTGACGCCGAGGTGCGCGATGGACGTGGTGCCGACGGTGAACCAGGTGACGGCGAAGAAGGCGATCATGACAAGGTTGGCATAGATGCAGTACTTTGCCCAGTTGACGATGGACTCCTTGTTGCCGTGACGGCCGCAGTACTTCGCGCCGATGATGGCAAAAATGATCGAGGGCAGCATGCCGCCGACGGAGAGATAGGTGGCGATGGTCATGTTGCCGATCAGGATGCCGGAGAGCATCGTGCTGACGATCGCGGTGGAGCCGGCCTGCTGGGCGATCTTGTCGGAGGAGGCGGAGATGATATAGGCCTGGAGGGGCTTATTCTTGCTCAGCACCGCCCACATATCCTTCCATTTCAGACGCTCTGCGGTTTTGTTGGTGCCGCGGAAGTTCTCGGGCTTGTCATAGGCGGAGATACCGATGCAGCAAAGGATCACGCCGAAGAGAGAGACGAGCACCGTGAAGATGGCGGCCGCGGTCAGGTAGGCCTGGGAGTAGTTGACAGCATAGCCGCCGGCCTCGGTCATCGTGATCTGGCCGTACTTGGGCAGGAGCTTGGTGTTGAGGATGATGGTGAAGGCCATGGGTACGAGATAGTTGAACACGGTCTGCCACACGCCGACGGTGGGGCGCTGCTTCGGGTCGTTGGTGAGCAGGGCGGGCAGCGTCTGCGCCGTCATGTTGACGATCGTATAGCCGATGACGTAGACCATATAGGTGGCGAGGAACATGCCCACGCCAAAGCCCTTGCTGGCCGTCCAGGAGAACATGGCCATGATGCCGAGTGACTGGATCAGCCAGCCCAGAAGCATCAGAGGACGGACCTTGCCCCAGCGGGTGTTGACCCGGTCATACAAAAAGGCGAGCAGCGGGTCGGTGATCGCGTCGAAGATGCGGGTAAAGGTCAAAAGGCCGCCGACCAGCAGCGTGGAGATGCCGAAGCCGATGCTCGCGGCATAGGAGGCCTGGCCGATAAGGGAATAGATGGCCATGCCGTTGAAGGCGTTGCAGGCCACCAGAATGATCTGCCACAGTTTTGCGCGGCGATACTGTACGCCGTCGATCTCGCTCTGGGTGAGTTTTTCCTTTGCCATAGGGCGTTCCTCTTTTCTTATAATCTTCACGGTTTTCCCGTTGATTTTATCTTATCGGAAAGAGGCCGGAGCGTAAATCCAAAAACTGCGGAAAAATTACAAAAATTCAGGAAGTTTCTTGCGTTCGTTCCCCGCCGCTGTTATACTGGGAGCAGAATGGTATTGCGGGAGGCGAGGCGCTGTGGATCTGCGGGAATGGCAAAGCTCGATGACAAAAGGTGAGCAGAACCTTCTCCTGCTCGAGAGCCTGATCGCGAGCAACGAAAAATTCTATGTCTGGTGCTACGACCCCGACGGCGGCTTTATCGCCACCTCCTGCCCGGAGGCGGAGCGCGACGTGCTCGACCGCGCCTTCCGCATCCTCGGCGGGGCGGATAAGCTCACGGCCTACGCCCGCGATGACGCCAACACCCGCCCGCGGATCATCGGCTCGCCGGTCGGCATGCAGTGGGGAGTCGGAGGCCAAGCGGTCTTAGGAAGACAACAATGGGCACCAACTCCTTGGCTCACAGAACGACATGGCTACGATCCGACTTCCTTCCGCATCCTCGGCGGGGCGGATAAGCTCACGGCCTACGCCCGCGATGACGCCAACACCCGCCCGCGGATCATCGGCTCGCCGATCGGCATGCAGTGGG
>JAZPZZ010000083.1:0-3339 GCA_045544935.1 Oscillospiraceae bacterium
CTCTCAGTACGACATGTCTCCGATCCGCCTTAGACCCTCGGCGTCGGCGCCGGCCAGCAGAGCCGCATCCACTGCACGCGTCTCGCGGGCAGCAAGGCGGACAACTGGCTCCTCCGCCAGCACCCGAAGGTCCTCGCGCTCGACTTTGTCGACGGCATCCGCCGCCCCGACCGCGACAATGCCATCGACGTCTACCTCTCCGAGGATGAGTGCGACGACGTGCTGCGCGACGGCGCGTGGCAGCCGATCTTCAAGACCCGCCCCGAGCGCCTGACGCTGGAGGAAAAGAAGGCATGGATCGCCTCGCAGCGCGGCGTCTCCGTCGCGTCCGACGCGTTCTTCCCCTTCGGCGACAACGTCGAGCGCGCCAGAAAGAGCGGCGTCGACTATATCGCCCAGCCCGGCGGCTCGATCCGCGACGATCACGTCATCATGACCTGCAATAAATACGGCATCGCGATGGCGTTCACCGGTCAGCGGCTGTTCCACCACTAAGCGAGAGTGGAGAGAGGAAACACTATGAAACTAATGGTAGTCGGCGGCGGCGGTCGTGAGCATGCGATCATCAAGGCTCTGAAGAAGAACCCCGCCGCGGAGGAAATTTTCGCCCTGCCCGGAAACGGCGGCATGGAGGGCGACGCGACCTGCGTCCCCATCGGCGCGAAGGACGTTCCCGCCATCGTAGATTTCGCGAAGGCGCATCAGATCGACTTTGCCGTCGTCGCGCCGGACGATCCGCTCGTGCTCGGCTGCGTCGACGCGCTGCAGGCGATCGGCGTCCCCTGCTTCGGCCCCGAGGCGAAGGCCGCCATCATCGAGGGCAGCAAGGCCTTTTCCAAGGACCTGATGAAAAAATACGGCATCCCGACCGCGAAATACGAGACCTTCACGGAGCTGGACGCCGCACTCTCTTATCTTGATACCCAGACCGCCCCGATCGTCGTGAAGGCCAGCGGCCTCGCACTGGGCAAGGGCGTCATCATCGCGGAGACGATTGAAGATGCAAAGCAGGCCGCCACGGAGATGATGGCCGGGGGCAAGTTCGGCGAGAGCGGCAAGTGCATCGTTATCGAGGAATTTCTCACTGGCCCGGAGGTGAGCGTGCTCGCCTTCACCGACGGCGAGACGATGGCGCCGATGGTCTCCAGCATGGACCACAAGCGCGCGCTCGACGGCGACGAGGGTCTCAACACCGGCGGCATGGGCACCGTGGCGCCGAACCCGTACTATACCGACGAGGTCGCGCAGCGCTGCATGGAGGAGATTTTCCTGCCCACGATGCGCGCCATGAATACGGAGGGACGCACCTTCCGCGGCTGCCTCTACTTCGGGCTCATGCTCACGCCCGACGGGCCGAAGGTCATTGAGTATAACTGCCGCTTCGGCGATCCGGAGACGCAGGTCGTCCTCCCGCTGCTGGAGACCGATCTGCTCACGATCATGCAGGCCGTCTCGGAAGGCAGACTCAAGGAAGTCGAAGTCAAGTTCCGCCGCGAGCACGCCTGCTGTGTTGTCCTCGCGTCGAAGGGCTATCCCCAGAGCTACGAAAAGGGCTTTGAGATGACGCTGCCGGAGACGGCGGCGGACGAGGAGATCTACATCGCCGGCGCGAAGAAGGACGGCGAAAAGCTTCTCACGAACGGCGGCCGCGTCCTCGGCGCCGTGGCGAGAGCGGAGACGCTCCCCGCCGCGATCGAAAAGGCCTACGCCCTCGCGGAGAAGATCCATTTTGACAACGCGTATTACCGCAGGGACATCGGGCAGAGAGCCCTGAATGCAGAAAAATAAAAAACCAAATCAAAGCCCAGCGAAGCGGGTTTGATTTGGAGAGGAAGAACGGAGGCGCGGATGCGAAGCCGTGCCGCTTGCGGCGCTGCGAAGCGGAGCAAGTCCGTTCTGACGACATGGGATGGTGAAAATTATATGGTCTATCGCATTTACGCTGAAAAGAAGAAGGAACTGGCTCAGGAGGCCGCCGCGCTCCTCGCGGAGATTCAGGGCTTCCTCGGCATCCCCTCGGCGACGGAGGTGCGCATCCTCAACCGCTACGACGTGGAGCACATCACGCCCGAGCGCTTCCAGGAGGCCGTGCGCACGGTCTTCTCCGAGCCGCAGGTGGACAACGTCTATACCGACCTGCCGGACTTTGACGGCGCCATCTTCGCCGTGGAGCCGCTCCCCGGTCAGTTTGACCAGCGCAGCGACTCCGCCGAGCAGTGCATCCAGCTGATGAGCGGCGGCGAGCGTCCGCTCGTGCGCGCGGCGAAGGTCTATCTCCTCGCGGGCGACCTGACGGCGGAGGAGATCGCCGCCGTGCAGAAGCACGTCGTCAACCCCGTGGAGAGCCGCCTTGCATCTCTGGAGAAGCCCGAGACGCTCGTCATGCGCTATGAGATCCCCACCGAGGTGGAGACCGTCACCGGCTTCACGGCATGGAGCGGCGCCGAGCTCGAGGCCTTCCGCAAGGAAAAGGGCCTCGCCATGGACTTCGACGACATTGCCTGCTGCCGCGACTACTTCAAAAACGAAGAGCAGCGCGACCCCACGATCACGGAGATCCGCGTGCTCGATACCTACTGGTCCGACCACTGCCGCCACACGACGTTTCTCACCACGCTCGACCGCGTGACCTTCCAAGACCCGCTGCTGCAGCAGGCGTACGAGGAATATCTCCTCGCGCGCGCCTCCATCGGCCGCACAAAGCCCGTGAACCTCATGGACATTGGCACGATCGCGGCGAAGGTGCTCAAGGACCGCGGGATGCTCCCGAATCTCGACGAGAGCGAGGAGATCAACGCCTGCACCGTGAAGATCACGGTGGACGTGGACGGCGAGGAGCAGCCGTGGCTGCTGCTGTTTAAGAACGAGACGCACAACCACCCGACCGAGATCGAGCCCTTCGGCGGCGCGGCCACCTGCATCGGCGGCGCGATCCGCGACCCGCTCTCCGGCCGGAGCTATGTTTACGCCGCGATGCGCGTGACCGGCGCGGCCGACCCGACGGTGGGCGTCGACGAGACGCTTGCGGGCAAGCTGCCGCAGCGCAAGCTCGTGCGCACCGCCGCGGCCGGCTACTCCTCCTACGGCAACCAGATCGGCCTCGCGACCGGCCAGGTGAGCGAGCTCTACCACCCCGGCTACGTCGCCAAGCGCTTGGAGATCGGCGCCGTCGTGGGCGCCACCCCGGCGAGCCACGTGCGCCGCGAGTGCCCCGCTCCCGGAGACGTCATCGTCCTGCTCGGCGGGCGGACCGGCCGTGACGGCATCGGAGGCGCCACCGGCTCCTCCAAGGCGCACAAGCTCGAGAGCCTCGAGACCTGCGGTGCCGAGGTCCAGAAG
>JAZPZZ010000084.1:0-8991 GCA_045544935.1 Oscillospiraceae bacterium
GAACTTGTTTCGGGCTGAAAAATACCGCTCACGGAAATACCCCCGCTCCTATCGCAAATTGCATTTGCGAACGAGCGGGGGTATTGCAGTGCGAGCCCCTTCGTTGAAAAGCGAGCTTTTCAACGAGATTATTCCGTGGGCTGCTTAGAAAGCTCAAACAGGTCCGTGACCTCCTTCGAGGGCGCCCTGCTCATGAGCGAGACGACCACCGCGGCGATCAGGCCGCAGATAAAGCCGGGCAGCAGCTCGTAGATGCCGGTGGAGGCGACGAGGAACTTGAACCACAGGAAGTCGACGCCGAAGCCCACGACCACGCCGGCGATCGCGCCGGAGTAGGTCAGGCGCTTCCAGTAGAGTGCGAGGATGATCACGGGGCCGAAGGCTGCGCCGAAGAAGCCCCACGCGTTGGAGACCAGCGCCATGATGCCGCCGGAGTTGGGGTTCACGGCGATCAGATACGCCACGATCGAGATTACGACGACCATCGCGCGTCCGGCCCAGAGCATCTCCTTGTCGGAGGCGCCCTTGCGGAAGACGGGCTTGTAAATGTCGCTCGCGAAGGCGGAGGAGGAGGCCAGCAGCTGGCTGTCCGCCGTGCTCATCGCGGCGGCGAGGATCGCGGAGAGCAGGATGCCGCCGATGAAGGTGGGGAACACCGCGCGCACGATCGTGATGAACAGCAGGTTCTGATTGCCGTCCGTGAGCACGTCGCCGATGAACTGACGGCCGACGAGCGCCACGACGACGGAGGCCGCGAGGATGAGCACCGTCCACGTGCTGCCGATGACGCGGCTGCGCTTCATCTCCTTCTCGGAGCGGATGGAGATGTAGCGGACGATGATGTGGGGCATGCCGAAGTAGCCGAGACCCCACGCGAGGCCGCTCAGCACGTCCGCCGCGCTGGGCACGAGCTTGTAGTAGTCCGCGCCGACGTTCACCGCGGGCTTTACGAAGTCGGCCGCATTCATCGCGAACACTGCGAAGATGGGCGCGAGCATCAGCGCCGCCAGCATCAGCAGGCCCTGGAAGAAGTCGGTCCAGCACACGGCGTTGAAGCCGCCGAGGAAGACGTAGACGAGAATGAGCGCCGTGGCGATCATCATGGCCGTCTGCTTATCCCAGCCGAGCACGGTGTTAAACAGCGTGCCGCAGGCGTCGATGCTCGAGGCGGAGTAGACGCAGTAGGCGATCACGAACACGATCGCGGAGATGATCTGCAGCGCCTTGTTGCTCGTCAAAAAGCGATTCGTCAGAAACTGCGGAATGGTGATCGAGTCGTTCGCGCGGATGGAGTAGCGGCGCAGACGGGGCGCCACGAAAAACCACGAGAGCACCGTGCCGATCGCGAGACCGATGCCGATCCAGACCTGGCCGACGCCGTAGAGATAGATCGAGCCGGGCAGGCCCATCAGCACCCACGCGCTCATATCGGACGCGCCGGCACTCAGCGCCGCGACCCAGCCGTTCATCTGGCGGCCGCCGAGGAAGTACTCCTTCTCGCCCGCGTGCTTGCGGTCGCGGAAGAAGAAATAGACGCCGATGGCGATGACCACTGCGAAGTACAGCAGCATGGCGATCAATTCAGCCGTTTTCATTTGGAATCCCTCCAGATTGCTTTGCATTAGAGAATCTTATATAAGTTCTCTGGGGTAAAAACACCTGTAGTCTACTGGAATTCGTTGGTTTTGTCAATAGAAAATTCATAATTTTTCATAAAATGACGGGGAATTTCCATTGACAGGAAGGAATCTTTGGGCTATAATCCGAACATAATATAAAGTTCTCTAATATAAACGGAGGCTGACATGAGCTTAAAGCAATATCGCGCCTTTTTAAAAACAGTGGAGCTCCGCTCGGTATCGCGCTCTGCGCAGGCCATGGGGATGACGCAGAGCGCCCTGACGCAGAACCTCGGCGCGCTGGAAAAGCAGTTCGGCTTTCGCCTGCTCGTGCGCAACAAGGCCGGCGTTCGGCTCACGCAGGAGGGCCGGCGGGTCTACCGCGCTGTTGAGCAGGTCGTGCGCGCGGACGAGGCGCTGCTCTCCGCCGTGGAGGAGGTCCGCCGCAGCGGAGGAGATACGATTCGCATTGCAACGTTCAAAAGCGTCGCGGTCAATTGGCTCCCCGCCATGATGAAGGCCTTTCAGGCCGAGCACCCGGAGGCGGAGTTTCGCCTCTTCGACGGGGTGTACGCCGAGGTGGACGAATATGTGCGCACCGGCGCGGTGGACTTCGGCTTCGTGAGCCTGCCGGACGCGCTCGAGTGCGATATGATCCCCGTCAAGGAGGACCGGCTGCTCGCTGTGCTGCCGCAGGGCCATCCGCTCGCGGAGGCGGCTGCCGTGCCCGCGGCGCAGTTCGGGAAGGAGCCGGTCGTGAGCCTCGTCGACAGCACGAACCAGGACGCGCTGCGCGTGCTGCGCGCCGCCGGCGTCGAGCCGCGCATCCGCTTCCAGACCGCGGACGACTACGCCATGATCTCCATGGTCGAAACCGGTCTCGGCATCTGCATCACGCACGAGCTGGTGCTGAAGTCTGATAACCACAATGTAGTAGTCAAGGAGCTCGACCCGCCCGCCACGCGCACGATCGCCATCGCGATTCCGAATTACAGGGAAGCGAGACCGATTGTGAAGCAGTTCATTGAGTTCGTGAAGGAGTGGACGAGGAGAGAGTGAAAAACACCGCCCTCCGGCGTTTGCCGGAGGGCGGTGTTGCTTCTGACATACTTTACAGCGCGAATCTCGCTCTGTATTCCTCGTAGTTGCGGTTGAAGGCGTCGTTGCGCATTTCCTTGAGACTGTCGAGATATTCGTGCGTGTCGAACACGTCGTGCGACAGCTCGATCATTGCGACGGCCACGTTCGAGCAGTGGTCGCCCACGCGCTCGTAGTTCGTCAGCAGGTCGTTGAACACATAGCCGTCCTGCAGCGTGCAGATGCCCTTCTGCAGACGGTCGATGTGGTGGCTGCGCAGCTCGTCGCACAGATCGTCGATCAGCTCCTCGAGCGGCTCGACCTTCAGCGCGAGATCCGCGTCGTCCTCCACGAAGGCGCGGATCGTGATCGTCATGATCTCGATGATCGCGGCGGAGAGCACGCTCAGCTCGTGGCTCGCGGCGGCGGAGAAGTCGATCTCCTTGTCGGCCTTTTCCTTGGCGCACTCGGAGAGGTTCTTCGCGTGGTCGCTGATGCGCTCGAAGTCCGTGATGCTGTGCAGATATTTGTGCAGGTTTTCGTTCTGCTGCGTGGTCAGCTCCGTCGGGGAGATGCGCAGCAGGTAGGAGCCGAGGGCGTCCTCGTAGTGGTCGACGAGGTTTTCCATCTCGTCCACACGGTCGAAGCCGTCCTGCGAAAACGCGCCGATGAGCGCGATGGCCTCCATCAGACTGTCCTTGGCGCACTTCGCCATCGAGACGATGACCTCGTGGCTCTGCTCGAGCGCGATCGCGGGATAGCGGATGAAGCGGTCCTCCAGCTGGGCGAAGTCCTGCTTGGCCTCGATCTTCTCCTCCGTCTCCGGCGCGGCCTTGACGAAGAAGTTTGTGATCTTCTCCAGCAGGCCGATCAGCGGCGCGAGCGAGAGCACCATCACGAAGCGGAAGGCGGTGTTCATCGCAGCGACCTCCACGATGTTCACGGTCTTGTTCAGGAACGAGAACGGGTGGATGGCGTTGATGATGTAGAACACGCTGCCGCAGATCACGGCGCCGAGAATGTCGATGAGCAGATGGGCCACCGCCGTGCGCACGCCGTTGCGGTTTGCGCCGAGCGCGCCGAGCAGCACGGGCAGCGCGCCGCCGATGCCAATGCCGAGCAGCAGCGGGAAGGCCGCGCCGAAGGTGATCGCGCCGGTCATGCTCAGGGCCTGCAGAATGCCGACCGCCGCCGCGCTCGACTGGATGATCGCCGTGAACACGGCGCCGACGAGCAGGCCGAGCAGGGGGTTGGTGAGGTTCTGCATGAGGTTTAGGAAGGTCTCGCTGCTCTGCAGGGGCCTCACGGCCTCGCTCATCGCGCTCATGCCGAACATGAGCACCGCGAAGCCCATGAGGATGTCGCCCACATGGTGGTGCACCTGCTTTTTGGAGAACTTGCGCAGATAGATGCCGATCACGGCGATGATGCCGGTGATCGCCGTGGTGCTCAGCAGCTGAATCCAGCCGCTGCCGCCGCCGACGCTCGAGAGCGTGACGATCCAGCCGGTGATGCTGCTGCCGAGGATGGAGCCGAGAATGACGCTCACAGCCTGCCCGAACTGCATCAGCCCGGAGTTTACAAAGCCGACGCACATGACGCTCGCCGCGCTTGACGACTGGATCACGGCCGTTACCAGCGTGCCGAGCAGGATGCCGCGGAAGCGGTTGCTCGTCAGCCGGTAGAGCACGACCTCCAGCTTGTTGCCGGCGACGAGGTTGAGGCCGTCGCCCATGAGCGTAATGCCGTAGAGAAACAGCGCCAGTCCGCCGAGCAGAGAAATGACGTTTAATGCGGTCATAGCAGAAATCCTTTCTCTTTTCTCAATCTTTTACATAGGGATTGTTGATTTTTACACAAATCAATTATAAAAGAGATACTTGTAAAACTCAAGTTAAATCTATGTAAAACCGAAAAAGAAAAAAGCACCCGGCACAGATTGTGCCGGGTGCTCGGACGCGGCGTCAGCCGCGGCGCAGGTCTTCCTTCGTCAGTCCGTTTTCCTTCCCCTTGGGAATCCACGAGTGATTTGCCGCGAGCACGTAGGCCGCGCGCGGGAAGAGGAAGGAGTCCTCATAGTGGTCGTTCACGCAGCGGCCGTCCATAATCGCGGAGGCAAAGCGAGAGAGTCCCTCCACGGCGTTTTTCGCGCCGGGCAGGCGAATGAGCGGCGCGTTCATCGCGCCGGCGCCCACGGCGAGACCGCCGCCGTAGACGTAACCGCACTGCTCGCTCCAGTTTCGCACGAAGGCGAGGAGGTTTTGAATCTGGCGGCTCTCATAGAAGCCGAGGTTTGCGATGACATAGACGCGCTTTTTCCCGCCAGGGTCGCGCTCGAGCGCCGCGAGCAGGCGCAGCGCCGCCGAGGGCAAACCGTCGACGTAGAGCGGCGTGCCGAGCACGAGCGTCTCCGCGCCGCGAAGCTGCGCTGCCATCGCGTCATAGTCTCCGCGGCAGGACACGAGATCGAGCAGCTCGCCGCCGAGGCGCTCGTTTAAGCGTGAGAGATAGATGCGGGAGTTGGCCTCCTTGCCGCGCAGCGAGCAGTTCAGGAGCACCGTGCCGGACACTGCGCGGTCGTCCGCCCGCTTCGGCGCCGGAGCGGGAACCTCTTCAAAGGTGATCTCCTTCACCGCGCCCTGCAGGTTCAGGCACACGGCCTCGACGTAGCGGCGCGAGAGCGCCTGCTTTTCGGAATCCAGCCCGCTGCCGCGAAAGTGCACGGTGATGGGCTTGATCTCCGGATAGCGCTTCTGGTGGTGCATCTCGCCCTTCACGATCTCGAAAAACGGCAGCACCACGCCGATGCTCCGGTCAAACACGTTTTTCACGAAGGGGGAGAAGCCGCCGTAGGTCCATTTTGTGCGCACGACGACCTCCTCGGCCGCGTGGATGCGGCGCGCCATGGTCTGATAGGCGTCGGGAATGACGCACTGCCCCGGCGTTTTCACCCAGCAGCCGAAGCAGCCGATGCAGGGGCGGATGGTCCCGTCGTCCGAGACGACGTCCCAGCCCTCGTATTGCTCTGCCAGGGGAGCGAATTCCTCGGGGGTATAGTCGTGAATGAGCAATTTCATGTTCTGCGCCTCCGATCACTAGCTTTCTTTTAACCTACCATGCAGCCTGCGCAAACGCAAGGATTTTAGGTATTTTTATTTGACGGCGGGTGCGGTTAGTGATAAGTTATATACAGATAATGTATGTTTCGAAGGAGTGAGGACTGATGAAATGGAAGCCGATGGCGAAGGCCATGCTGCCGTTCACGGCGGCGGCCGGCATCACCGCGTTTCTCATCGCGCCGGCGCACGCCTCGCGCGAGCAGAAGGCGCCGTTCGTGGACCGCAACTATGCCCACCGCGGCCTGCACAAGAAGGACAAGACCGTGCCGGAAAACTCCCTCGCCGCGTTTCGCCGCGCCGTCAAGGCGGGCTACGGCGTGGAGATGGACGTGCACATCACGGCGGACGACCAGCTCGCCGTCTTTCATGACGATACCTTAAAGCGCATGATCCCCGGTGCGCCGGAGGGCAGAATCGAATCGTTCACGCTCGCGGAGCTGAAGGAGTTTCACCTCCTCAAGACTGAGGAGCAGATTCCGACGCTGCAGGAGGCGCTCGGCGTCCTCGCCGGCCGCGTGCCGCTCATCCTGGAGGTGAAGTCCGGCCCGCGCAACGACCGCCTTTGCGCGCTCACGGCCGGCGCGCTTGCGCGGTATGACGGCCCCGTCTGCATCGAGAGCTTCGACCCGTTCATCCTGCGCTGGTTTAAGAAAAACGCCCCGCAGTATCTGCGCGGCCAGCTCGCGCAGAGGCCGGAGGACTATAAGGAAAACCTGCCGCTCGCGCAGGCGAAACTCGTCGGAAACCTGCTCACGAACTTCGCCGCCCGGCCGCATTTTGTGGCCTACCGCATCGGCGAAAAGCCCTTCACCGTGCGCCTGTGCGAGGCGATGGGCGCCATGAAGGCCGGCTGGACCAGCCGCGAGTGGAAGCACGAGAAGGACTACGACATGGTCATCTTCGAGCACTACAAGCCGGGCGTGTGGTTTCGCGCCGAAATCTAGCAAATCAAAGCGCGATGCGCTTTGATTTGGAGAGATACTCGCGCTCCATCGCCCTTCGGTTGGTCGGCGCGAGGGCGCGTCGTGACGCCGCGCCTCAGGGAGTTTTTCCGCCGCACATGTCGCCGGAAAAACGATTGAATTGGATTCGCGGCATCCGAGCCGCGAACTCTGCGAGGCATTTAAACATAACAAACTCAAAGCACAACTGCTTTGAGTTTGAGAGGAAAAACGAGGGCGCGGATACAGAGACGGCGGACGAAGGCCATGCCTTTGTCCGGCGGCGGCGTGGAGCAAGCTCGTTTTGACGACACGAAAAAGGCACGCCCTCAGGGCGTGCCTTGATCGATGCAATTGGCTGCAATCACACTGCGCGGGTGACCTTTCCGCTGCGCAGGCAGCGGGTGCAGGCGTAGACGTGCTTGGGGCTGCCGTCCACAATGGCCTTGACGCGCTTCACGTTGGGCTTCCAGGTCCGGTTGGAGCGACGGTGAGAGTGGCTCACCTGAATGCCGAAGGACACGCCCTTGTCGCAAAACTGGCACTTTGCCATGGTGCTGAAGCACCTCCTTACTGATATGTCTGCAAAACAGCTTATATATCATAGCAGAACAGCCCGACAAATGCAAGAGATTTTCAAAAAATCTTTTGATCTGTCCGATTTCCGTTGCATTCTCCGCAGATGTTCGGTACAATATTAAATTGGAACCCAATATATTGAGAGAAAGAGGAGCCTGTCATGAGCCAGAGTTACTCCATCCCCCTGAAAAAAGTCGCTGAGGAGCAGGGCTTCACGCTGCTGCACACGAGCGCGGACTATGCCCAGATCCAGCTGACCACCGCGGACGTCAACCGCCCGGGACTCCAGCTGGCGGGCTTTTATGACTATTTTGACCCCCAGCGCCTGCAGATCATGGGCGTCGTCGAAACGACGTATATGGAGACGCTCTCGGACGAGGAGCGCCTGCACCGGTTCGAGGATTTCATGCGCCATCCGATCAAGGGCCTCGTCGTCTGCCACGATATGGACCCGCTGCCGGAGTGCATGGCCATGGCGGAGAAATACGACCGCAACGTGTTCCTCACGCGGGAGGACACCTCCCGTCTCATGGCGCGCCTCATTGAGTCCGTCTCCGCGCACCTCGCCCCGCGCATCACGCGCCACGGCGTGCTCGTGGAGATCTTCGGCGAGGGCGTGCTCATCATCGGCGATTCCGGCGTCGGCAAGAGCGAAACGGCGCTCGAGCTCATCAAGCGCGGCCACCGTCTCGTGGCGGACGACGCGGTGGAGATCCGCCGCACTGACCGCACCACGCTCATCGGCTCCGCACCGGAGATGATCCGCTATTACATGGAGCTGCGCGGCATCGGCGTGATCAACGCCAAGCAGATCTACGGCGTCGGCGCCGTCAAGCCCGACAGCCGCATCGATCTCGTCGTGAGCATGGAGCCGTGGGAGGACGGCCGCGCCTACGACCGTCTCGGCCTCGGCACGGATTACTATGACATTCTCGGCGTGCAGATCCCGATGGTGACGATTCCGGTCCGCCCGGGCCGCAACCTCGCCGTCATCCTCGAGCTCGCCGCCATGAACAACCGCCAGAAGAACATGGGCTACAACGCGGCCGAAGCGCTCGCGTCGAGCCACGACGCTGCGATCGAAGCGGGAGGCTTCTAATCCGATGGAAACCCGCTTCGCCGGGCTTTCCGTCGCGGCTTGCGAGCCGCGAACTCTGTGAGACTATCATGAAGGAGAACCACATGTCACTTGATTTGCTTGTTTCCAGGCTGCGCGAAGCGCTGCCGGAATTGATGATCCTCGAGAACGAACCCATGTCGAAGCATACCTCGTTTCGCATCGGCGGGCCGGTGCGGGCTTTGGTGCAGCCGCGCAGTGCCGCCGAGGTCGCGGCGGTCTGCCGCCTGCTGAGGGATGCGGGCGTGCGGCCCCTCATCCTCGGCAACGGCACGAATCTGCTCGTGACGGACGAACCCTTAAACCGCATCGCCGTGCAGTTCGGCGAGCGCATGAGCGCCGTCGTACCCGAGGGGGCGGACGGCCTGCGCGCCGAGTGCGGCGTGACGCTCGCGCGCCTCGCCGGGGAGGCGCAGCGCCTCGGTCTCGCGGGTCTGGAGTTTGCCCACGGCATCCCCGGCAGTCTGGGCGGTGCGGTGTATATGAATGCCGGTGCTTACGGCGGCGAAATGAAGGATGTGCTGACGGAAGTGACGGCC
>JAZPZZ010000085.1:0-23193 GCA_045544935.1 Oscillospiraceae bacterium
GCGACGACCTCCTGAAGGTTATCACAGACAGAGCCCATGGCGATGATGATGCGCTCGGCGTCGGGCGCGCCGTAGTAGTTGAAGAGCTGATAGTTGCGGCCGGTGAGGGCGTTGATCTTCGCCATCTGCTGCTCCACGACCTCGGGGAATGCCTGATAGACGGGGTTGGCGGCCTCGCGGTGCTGGAAGAACGTGTCGTCGTTCTCGCCGGTGTGGCGGATGGTGGGGTGCTCCGGGTTCAGCGCGCGGGCACGGAAGCGGTCGATCGCGTCCCAGTCGACGAGCTCTTTGAGATCGTCATAGTCCAGAACCTCGATTTTCTGAATCTCATGGCTGGTGCGGAAGCCGTCGAAGAAGTGCTGCACAGGAACACGGCCGGCGATGGCACTCAGATGCGCCACGGCGGCGAGGTCCATCGTCTCCTGCACGCTGGCGGAGGCGAGCTGCGCCCAGCCGGTCTGGCGGCAGGCCATGACGTCCTGATGATCGCCGAAGATGGAGACGCTGTGCGTGCCGACGGTACGGGCGGCGACGTGCATGACGGCGGGCAGGAGCAGACCGGCGATGCGATACATCGGCGGGATCATGAGCATGAGGCCCTGCGAGGAGGTGTAGGTCGCGGCGAGAGAGCCCGCCTCGAGCGCGCCCTGCATGGCGGCGCAGGCTGCAAATTCCGCCTGCATCTCCATGAGCTTGACGGGACGGCCGAAGATGTTCTTCTTGCCGTGCGCGGCCCACTGGTCGGTGTGGTCGGCCATCGGGCTCGACGGGGTGATGGGATAGATGGTGGATACTTCTGTGAAGGCATAGGCGGCATAGGACGCAGCCTCGTTGCCGTCCATGGATTTGAACACTTTGTTCTTGGCCATTGCAAAGAACCTCCCGTAATAATAATTCCCATGTTTTCAGTGTGCTTTTTTGTGCACTGTTCTGATAGAATTGTACCACTTTGCACACGATACTGTCTAACTTTACTGAATGGATGAAACTTGAAAAACAATTTGGATTTTTAAAAATAAAAATTCCGCAAAAAACGGGGAAATTCGTTTTTTGCGGAAGTTATTGCACTTTTTTTGCTCAGAATTGATTTTCTTTCATCTTGGAAAATGCGCGGTGGTTGAGACAATTCGCCTCGCAGAAATCGATGTGCTCGTCCATGACCTGACGGGCGAGCGACGGAAAGCCCATGCGGATGGCGTTGACGATCGCATCATGCTGCGAGCAGATGCGCTGCAGATCCTCTCTTTTGCGCTGAACGGCGAGATATTCGCACGTGCGCACGGAGAGATAATTGAGCTTTTTGTCGATGGTGTGATACATGTTCGTGAGATAAGGATTCTGCGTGGCGTTCACCATCTCGGTATGGAAGGCGCGGTCGGCCTCGGCGTCGAGCCAAGCGGAGCGGCCCTCGATGTATTCATGCATCGCGGCGCGAAAACGCGCGGCGTGGTCCTGCAGGTGCGACACGTCGACACGCCAGTTTTTCTCCGCGCAGAGATAGGCGGCGATGCCGTCGATCGCCTTGCGCGCGATGAACAGCTGCGCAATGTCCTGATCGTCCATGTCGAAGACGCGGTAGCTTTTATACTTTTTCCCCTCCACCACCTGCTCCACGACGAGACCGCGGAGGATGAGCCGGTCGATCGCCTCGCGCACGGGTGTGCCGGAGACGCCGAGCTGCTCGGCGATGGTATTGATCTTCAGCTTCGCGCCGGGATCGTACTGCGAGGACAAAATGGCCTCCTCCAGAATGTCGTACACGGCGTCGCTGATGCGCACGAAGGGGTTTTCTTCCTGAATGCGGTTGAGCTTGTCAGGGTCCAGAATGAAAAGGGAATCGTTCTTCTCTGCCATGGCCTTCACCTCACACAAGTCTTGATTTGTGTATTATATCGTAAAAAACGCCGTGCGTCAAACTGGAAAGATTATGAATGCAGACAATTCGCGCAATCTTCACACACTAATTCCAAAAAAGGAGGATGTGCATGAAGGCAGTGATTCTGGCCGGCGGCGAGGGAAAACGGCTGAAAATCGTGACGGGAGAGACGCCGAAGCCGATGGTGAAGCTGCTCGGCGTGCCGGTGATGGAGCGGATCGTGCATCTGCTGCGGCAAAACGGCTTTACCGAGCTCTGCGCCGCGCTGTGCTACCGGCCGGAGGCAATTCGGGAGCACTTCGGCGACGGGACGCGCTTCGGCGTGAAGATGGAATACCGCGTGCAGGAAAACCCAATCGGCACGGCGGGGAGCGTGCTGCAGTGCCGGGATTTTTACGGGGACGAGGATTTTCTCGTGATGAGCGGGGACGCGATGTGTGACTTTGACCTGCGTGGGCTCTATGAGAAGCACAGGGAATCCGGCGCGGCCGTGACGATGGCGCTGCATGAAAATCCCGAGCCGCTGCGCTACGGGCTTGTGCTGCTCGATCGAAGCGGCCGCGTGCAGCACTTCGTGGAAAAGCCGGACTGGCCGCAGGTGGTGACAAACCTCGTGAGCACGGGGATCTATGTGATCTCACCGCGGGCGATGGGCTATGTGCCGGAGGGGCAGCCGTTCGACTTTGCCAAGCACCTCTTCCCCATGCTGCTGCACAGCGGGGAGCCGATTCTCGGCGTGCCGATGGAGGGCTACTGGACGGACATCGGCACACCGCGGGACTACTATCAGTGCTGTCTGGACGTGCTGGACGGCCACGTGAAAACCGAGCCGCCCGCGCCGGAGGAGCAAGCGGAGCCGGCGTCCGGTTCCGTTGCCGGCACGGCGGTCCCCTGCCGAGACCGGGCGGGGCTGATGCGCGCCGTGTCCGAGGCCTTCATGGAGGCGGGAGCGGACTTTGCCGACGGACTGCACTTTTCGGACGGTGGCTGGGACGTGCGCGTCCGGCCGGACGCGGGAGAGAGCGCCCTGCGCGTGGAGGGTTTGCCAAAGGAGGCAGAGAAAGAGATGGCAAGACTGTTGGTGTTTATGGAAAAAGAGCGTGGAGAGTGAAGAATGGAGAGAGGAGCTGACTGAGACTCCACTCTCCACTTCTTCTTTTTTATTTGTCGGGATTATCCGATCTGGTTTCTCCGCCGAGCATGGCGCAGGACAGCGGAATGTCATTAAAGATGATGACGATCTCATCCTGAAGCTCCGGTTCGAGCTGGGCCAGCCGGTCATGAACGGCCTTCATAATGGCTTTCTTCACAGGATCGGTGCGGTCCGGCATCATGGTCCAGTCGATCAAGACGGTCGGCGCCAGCTTGCGCACATTCTCCCGCTCCATTTCATGCATATAGACATAGATGTTCTTCGGGAGTGTGCTGGTGTTCGCGCAAATCTGCTGCGCGACATACTCCATAAAGTCTGCTTTGACCTCGGCGGACAGCTTCTTCGTGACGGTTACATGGACAATCGGCATATTCTTCGCTCCTTCTATGGAAATTACTGGTTAGCATAATTGAAAACGCCGCGATTGTCAATAAATGTTATTTCTTTATCAGCGGAATAAAGGGCCGGAAGCGGTTTCGTCGAGGAGCGTGCGGAAATCAGCCGATACCGCGCGGGTCGCCGAGGGCGTCAACCCCTGCGGAGCAAATTGGAAGTACGCTGTGGATTCGCCGAACCCAGACAATTCGATCAGATTGCCCCGCGCGGGCGAATATCCGCCCCTACGCAGTGCGGCGAGCTCAAGACAGCTGATAGACCTCGGAGAACTTCTGCTCGAGGTAATCGAGGTAGTAATTGACGTTCAGGCTCTCGCCGGTGATGGCGCGGATCCACTCGTCCGGCGTGGAGGTGGAGGCGATGGAGAAGACACGCTCCTTGAGCCAGCCGCCGATCTTCTTGAGATCGCCGGCGCGAAGGGCGGCGTCGACGTCGAACTCCTGTTTCATCTGGTGGAGAATCTGCGCGCCGTAGGCGTTGCCGAGGGCATAGGACGGGAAATAGCCGAAGCCGTAGCCACTCCAGTGCACATCCTGCAGGCAGCCCTCGGCGTCGCTCGGCACGTCGAGGCCGAGGTATTCCTGATACTTCGCGTTCCAGAGCGCCGGGATCTCGTCGACGGTGATTTTGCCGTTGAGGAAGGCCTTCTCGAGCTCATAGCGCACAAGGATGTGCAGGCAGTAGGTCAGCTCGTCCGCCTCGATGCGGATGAGGCTCGGACGCGCGACGTTCACCGCCTCATACAGCTCACGCGGCGTGACGTCGGCGAAGGTGTCGCCCGTCATCTCGCGCAGCTTCGGATAGAGAAACTCCATAAAGCCCTCGCTGCGGCCGACGATGTTCTCAAAGAAACGGGAGATCGTCTCGTGCATGGCGTTGGACATGTTATCCGAGCAGTGATTGGCGTAGATCTCCTCCGGCTCGTTCTGCATGAAGAGCGCGTGGCCGCCCTCGTGGAGGGTGGAGAAAATATTCGAGACGAAGTTCTCCTCATAATAATGCGTCGTGACGCGCACGTCCTTCGGGCCGAAGTTCGTGGTGAAGGGGTGCTCCGTCGTCATGAGCACGAGCGCCGTGCTTCGCAGGCCCTCGACCTCGAGCAGCCAGCGGGAAAAGGCCTCCTGCACCGGAATCGGCACGGAGCGGGTCATGAATTCCTCGCGGATGGGCTTGCCCTCGGCCTGAATGCGGCGGACGAGCGGGACAATCCGCTCACGCAGGGCGGAGAAGAAGGCATCGAGCTGCTGCTCGCTGCCGCCCTTTTCCATATCGTCGAGGCAGGTGTTATAGTAGCCCTCGGGGTGCTCGTCGCGCAGGTCGATCTGCACGCGCTGATACTTGATGAGCGCGGCGAGAGAATCGCGGAACTTGGAGAAATCGGCGCTCTGCTTGGCGGTAAGCCAATCGCTGTAGGCGTGGCTCGCGGCCATGTCCATCTCAAACGAGAGCTCGGGCGTGATGTTCTTCTGCTTCGCCCAGCGGTCATAGAGATGCTCGATCGCCTTTCTCGGCACGGGCGTGAGTCCCTCGGGGTCGGCATGCAGCGCCTCGAGCAGCTCGATATAGCGCGGGGCATGCGTCATGGCATAGATCTGTTTGCCGAGGATGGCCATATCCTCGCCGGCACGCTCCATGCCCTCGGGCGGCGCGCAGCATTCCATATCGAAGCTGACCTTGCCGACGACGCGGTAATAGGCTTCCATCTCATCGAGCAGGGCGAAAAGCTCCTGCAGTCTTTCTTCATTCGTCATGGGAATTCTCCTTTGCTTTTGTAGTTCTGCGCATCTTGTAGTTCTGCGCATCATTATATGCGATAATTTGTACAAAAGCAAACAATATAAAATAGAAACGGACGGAGGTGAAGCCCGATGAGAAAAGTGACGCAGAATAACCGCAGCACCCGCCGCACGCACAACGCAATCCGCGAGGCGTTTCGGGATTCGCTCGAATTAAAGCCGCTCGCGCGCATCACCGTGCAGGAGCTGATCGACCGGGCAAACATCTGCCGCACGACGTTTTACGCGCACTACGAGGATCTCTACGCGCTCATGGACGAGATCGAATCGGAGATTCTCGAGGAGATCCGCACAGGGCTGGAGCAGCTCGAGCAGGCGCCGATCCGCGTGCAGGAGCAGTATCCCGCAATCGAGGCCGTGGTGCAGGTCTACGCCCGGCATGAGCGGATGATCCGGCTTCTGAACGGTCCGAACGGCGACCCCGGGTTTGACGCCCGACTGCAGAATACGATCTACGACGTAACACGGAAGCTGCGCATGGTCAAGGAGGGCAACGCATTCAACACCGAGCGCCACCGGCTCTACAGCTGCTACGTGATCAGCGGCGGTATCAGCGTACTCAACCGCCTGCTCTCGTCCGGGCTGCCGCTCGATCCGGCAGAAGCCGGCCGCGTGCTCGGCGCGATGGCCGCCGCCGGAGAGCGCGTGTTTCTGGAGTTGGATGTTTGACAGGGGACAAAAAACGTAAAAATGGGGTTCAGCACCGCGGGTTTGCGGTGCTTGACTTTTGTCATTTAACTGAATATTTCCTTCCATTATGTCTGAAACCGTATAAAGTTCGCGGGATTAACGCTTGTGATTCGGTGAAATCCGTGTGAAAATGCAGAATTGTATCAGACAGAAAAGGAGGCAGAAGCATGGAGACGCACGCTGCACAAACGCCTTCGGAGCAGCAGCCGTGGATGCAGTTCTTCACGGAGGAGGCCAGACGCGCCGAGCTGCCGAGGGAATCGATCTATCAGCATTTGGTGAAGGTGAACGCGCCGCACCGCGACACGGTCGCCATTCATTATTTTGACAACCATATCACCTACGGCCAGCTGCTCGACCGAATTGAGCAGGTTGCGGCGTCCTTCGCCTCGCTCGGCGTACAGAAGGGCGACATTGTGACCTTCTGCGCGGTCACAACGCCGGAGCTCGTCTCGGCCATCTACGCGCTCAACAAGCTCGGCGCCGCCGCGATGGTCATCGACCCGCGCTACACCGCACCGGTGATCAACAGCTTCATCGAAAACGCGAAGAGCAGCATCCTCGTGACCTTCACCACGCCCGCGCCGATCCGGGAGCTGACGGAGATCACGAAGGTCGACCACATTGTGGTCTTCTCCGCCGCGGACGACATGACGGCGGGGCCGATGAAATGGTACGCCGCATGGAAAATGCGCTGCCCAAAGCTGCAGGATCCGCGCGTGATGCGCTGGAAGGAATTTCTCGCCCACGGCGAGGGCAGAGCGCCGGAGACGGTGGACTACAGCGAATTTCAGCTCGCGGGCATCGCGCTCACGGGCGGCACGACCGGCGCGCCGAAGGGCGTGATGTTCTCGAACGACGGCTTCAACGCCGTGGCGATGGATTTTCGCTACTGCGGCGTGGAATATGACCGGACGCATCGGTTCATGAATATTATCCCCGCCTTTGCGAGCTACGGCATGGTCGCGAGCATGCATATGCCCCTCTCGCTCGGACTGGAGATGGTCATCATCCCGCGGTTTGACTCCGACCAGGTGGGCAAATACATCCGCAAATATCGTCCGCAGCACACGCTGATGGTGCCGGCGCACTATGAGAAGCTGATGAACTCCAAGGAGATGAAGGACGGCTATATGCTCGACTTCTTCATCACGGCGGGCTCCGGCGGCGACACAATGAACGCGGGGCTGGAGAGTAAGCTCAACGGCTTTTTGAAGGAGCGCGGGGCGAAGTTCCCCCTCTCGCAGGGCTACGGCATGAGCGAGGTCTCCTCCGCCGCCTGCTGCAGCTGCAACGGCAACTTCCGAAGCCTCTCCGTGGGCTATCCCTTGCTGATGAACCGAATGGGCATTTTTAAGCCCGACTCAACCGAGGAGCTCGGCTTCGGCGAAGAGGGCGAGATCTGCATCACGGGTCCGGCGAACATGCTGGGATATCTGAACAACCCCAAGGAGACCGAGCACGTCATGGTCAAGCACCCGGACGGGACGGTCTGGATTCACTCCGGCGACCTCGGCAGCATGGACGAGGACGGTTTTATCTACATCAAGGGACGCATCAAGCGCATGATCATCAAATTTGACGGCCACAAGGTCTTCCCCGCTTACATCGAGGGCGTGATCGGGAGCCACCCGGACGTGATGAGCTGCGCCGTCGTGGGCGTGAAGGACCGCGAGCACGCGCAGGGCCAGGCTGTGCACGCCGTCGTGCAGCTCAAAAGCCGCTCGGAGGCCGAGGTGCGCCCGGAGCTCGAGAAGCTCATGGCCGACGAGATCGAAGCGCGCGGCATCCCCGCGAGCGTCGACTTCGTTTCTGATATGCCGCACACGGGCATGGGCAAGATTGACTACCGCAAGCTCGCGAAGGACTATGACGCGAGGCTCGACGCCGCCGATTGACATTTGACGGCCAATCTGATATACAAAAAGGCGAATCCGCAGGGAATGCTGCGAATTCGCCTTTCTTTTTTGCAGGTGACCATATGGAAGAGAAACGAAACTTTACAAGCGGGCCGATTTTGGGACCTCTGCTGCTGTTTTCGCTGCCGATTCTGCTGGCGCTGTTTCTGCAGGCGCTCTACGGCGCGGTGGATCTGCTGGTGGTAGGCAAATACGCCGAGGCGGCGGACGTGTCCGCCGTGGCGGTCGGCTCGCAGATCATGATGACGATCACGAGCCTCATCAGCTCTTTTGCCATGGGCATGACGATTCTGCTTGGGCAGAAGATTGGCGAAGGCGACCGGAAGGCGCTCGGCGGCATCATCGGCAGCGGCACGACGGCATTCCTGATCGTCGGCATCGCGTGCACGGGGCTGATTCCCCTGCTCTCGGGCGTGCTGGCAAAATGGATGCAGGCGCCGGCAGAGGCCTTTGAAGAAACAAAACAATACATTGCGATCTGCGGCTTCGGCTCGGTAATGATCATCGCCTACAACGTGCTTGGAAGCATCCTGCGCGGGATGGGCGACTCGAAAACGCCGCTGATGACCGTGGCGATCGCAAGCGTGTGCAACATTGGCGGCGATCTGCTGCTGGTAGCGGGGCTACACAAGGGCGCGGCCGGCGCGGCGCTGGCGACGGTGGCAAGTCAGGCCGTGAGCGTCGCGATCAGTCTCATCGTGCTGCGGCGGCGGGAGCTGCCTTTTACGCTCGCGCGGCGGCACTTTCGGCCGGACGGAAAGATCTTGAAGCGCATTGCCCGCTTCGGCGCGCCGATCGCGCTGCAGGATTTGCTGGTGGGCTTTTCGTTCCTCGTGATCATGGCGATCGTGAACACGCTGGGGCTGATCGCCTCGGCAGGCGTGGGCGTGGCGGAGAAGGTGTGCGCCTTCATCATGCTCGTGCCGGCGGCGTTCATGCAGGCGATGAGCGCCTACGTGGCGCAGAACTTCGGCGCGGGCAAGCTGGACCGCGCGGTGAAGGGCCTGCGCGTGGCGGTGGGCGTTTCGACGGTGCTCGGCGTCATTATGTTCGTGACGGCGTTTTTCCGCGGCGACCTGCTGTGCGGCATCTTCGCGCGGGACCGGGACGTGATTGCGGCCGGCGCGGACTATCTGAAGGCCTACGCGATCGATTGCCTGCTGACGTGCTTTCTGTTTTGCTTCATCGGGTTTTACAACGGGCTCGGCGAGACGCGCTTTGTGATGCTGCAGGGCGTGGGCGCAGCGTTCGGGATTCGCATTCCGGTGGCCTGGCTGATGCTGAAGCTCAGCGGGCGGCTGTTTCACATTGGGCTGAGCATCCCGTGCTCGACGGTGGTGCAGATTGCACTGTGCTTCTGGTTCCTCGCGAGACTCCGCCGCCGCGGCGTGCTTGCGCCGGATGGCAATTTACGGTAGACTAAGGTAAAATTCCTTTGGGAGGAATGAATATGACAGCACCGTTTGCGGTGATTTTTGATATGGACGGCGTGCTCTTTGACACGGAGACGATTGCCCTGCGCTGCTGGGGCGAGGCGGCGAAGACGCTCGGGCTCGACGGCTGGCGGGAACTCTATCCGCAGTGCATCGGCATCACGCAGCCGAAGACCCGCGCGCTCTGGGTCGAGCACTGGGGCGAGGAAAACGCCGAGGCCTTCGGGCAGGAGATTCTCGCCGTCTACGACCGGGAATACGCCGGACGGCCCGTGCCCCGAAAGCCCGGAGCGGCGGAGATTCTTCAGGCGCTCGACGAGCACGGCATCCCGATCGCCGTGGCATCCTCCACGCCGGAGGCGCGCGTTCGGCAGCATCTGGGAGAGCACGGTTTTCTGCCGCGGTTCGCCGCCGTGATCGGCGGGGACCGGCTGCAGCGGTCCAAGCCCGCGCCGGACATCTTCCTGCTCGCGGCAAAGGCGCTGGGTGCGGAGCCTGCGCGCTGCTTTGTAATCGAAGACAGCTTCAACGGCATCCGCGCGGCATACGCGGCGAAGATGCGGCCGATCATGGTGCCGGATATGCTCCAGCCGACGGAAGAGATCGCCGGGATGGCGGAGGTCGTGCTGGAGGATTTGTTTGAAGCAATGGAGTATCTTCTGAATTCATAAAAAAATGTGAGGCGAATTCGGTCTGTCTGCGAATTCGCCTCACAGTTTCTAAATCTGAAAATCATTCTGCACGGGCCAGAGGGCGTCGGCCTCTACAATTGCTGCGGCAGAAAAACGGGAGGGGTAAGCCCCTCCCCTACGAGTTCTCTTTATGGCAAGTCTATGGTGATGGTCTCTGTTTTCAGATCGGGGTCGTGGCTGGTGAGGACGGCGAGGCAGCCCTCTCTGGCCTCCTGCGCAGCAATCCACTCGAGGCCGCGGCGCTGGAGCTTGGGGTCGAAGCCGAAGCCGGGGGTGATCCTCTCGCGCCAGTTGCGCGGCGTGAAGGCGGCGTCGGACGTGAGGAGGACGAAGCGGTGCTTGTGCTCCAGAAGCTCGCCGTTCGTGACGAGGACGGAGACCATGCCGTCCGTATGGCCGGGAACGGAGACAAGGACGATCGTCCCGTCACCGAGGAGATCATATGCCCAGCGATTGGGGCCGACATCGCTGCCCTTGAACCAATAGTGCTCCATCGGAACGCCGTCATAAAAATGCTTTGGCTGGCGGGCGCGGTAGACCGTGCGGCAGGTCCAGAAATATTCGTCCTCCGCGACGATGACGCGCTTGGCGCCACGGAGGGACTTGAGACCGCCGATGTGGTCGGGGTCAAAGTGCGTGAGGATGACGCAGTCGAGATCCGAGGGCTTCAGGCCGAGGGCCTCGAGCTGCTCGGTGATCGCCATGCCCTGCGGCACCCACGGGCGGTAAAACTGCGCGAGATGCTTCGGCAGCTGGGCCGCGACGGCCTTGGGGTCATACTCCCCCTTCGGGCTCATCTCGCGCGGGAAGCCGGTATCGATCAGAAAGCGTCCCTGCGGGTGCTCGATCAAAAACGCGTAGACCGGCAGGACAACGCGGTCGGCGTCGCGGGCGAGAATCTGATGCGCGGAATGCCTGAGGCTGATATCATTGCCATAGAGCACAGACTCGGACACGCGCAGGCAGCCGCAGCAGAGCGGGCGGATCGTGATGGTTTTTCCCATAGTGCATCCTTCCTTGACCAGTTGGTAAATAAAAGTATATCAGCTTTCCATACAGAATGCAAGACATATCGCGGAATTTGACACAAATACGATTTCTTTGACTTTCTGCGGTTCATCCTTTAATATAAAGAATTGGTGATACGCATGGAACTCAAACCCATTCAGGATGCGCTGCTGCAGGTCTATCCGCAGTGGGACGCCTTTTTTCGCGAGACGGAGTTCATCGACTCGCTCGAGGTGGACCCGACGGCAAACGACGGGCAGCGGATCTTTTACAACAGCCGGCGCTTTCAGTTTTACACGGCGGAGCACCGGGCCGTGCTGCTCGGGCGCGAGGTACTGCACGTGCTGCTGCAGCACAACGCGCGGCGGCAGGGACGGAGCACGGAGCTCTGGGCGCGGGCGACCGAGGCCGTGACGAGCGAGCTTTTGCGCTCCGACGGCTTCTCCCTCCCCGCGGACACGCAGAAGGTGCCGGAGAACACGCCCTTGAACGCGGAGGCGGTTTACGCCGCGCTCAAGGCCCTCGAGCCGACCGATCCCACGCAGGATGAGCAGGAGGACGACGCCAGACCCTCGGACGCGCGCGACCGCCGTGAAGGAAAGCCGAAGGAGCGGGAGGTTCCGCCGCTGCCCGGCACGACGACGGAGAGCCGCGTGCGGCCGCTGGGCGACACGGGTCTCGCCGACTCAATCAAGGGGCTGGCCGATCTGCTGCAGGAATCGGTGAACCTCGACTACGACTGGTTTCCGGGCGAGACGATCCGAGACGGCATCTTAAAGCAGGAATTTCGCGCCTATCCGGTGCCGTACGCGGAGATTCTGCTCGACACGAGCTACAGCGTGGACGCCGCGATGCTCAAAAGCTTCGTGCGCGCCTGCAAGGCGCTGATGCGCGACGCGGTGATCAGCGTGGGCTGCTTTGACACGAAGTTCTACGGGTTTCAGCAGATTCACAAGATTCAGGACATTGACAACATGACGTTTCAGGGCGGCGGCGGCACGGACTTTACCGTGGCGGTGAACGCCTTTACGGGGGACGCGGAGAACCAGATCATCTTCACCGACGGCTACGGCATTCTGCCCGAGGAGCGGTGCGACGCGATCTGGGTCGTTTACGGCACGATGGCCGTGCACCCGAAGGGCGGGCGTGTGATCTACGTCGACCCCTTCAAGAAAGTTTACGCGAGCCGGGACGAGAAGCTTACCTTCGCCGCCGAATCGCAGGAATGGAGGAGCATATGAAAGCTGGATTTCTCACCTCCGAGCAGGTATTTTCCGAGCGCGGGCTGGGACTGTTCTCCCGCATCGACGCGCTGGCCAAGGCGACGGACTTCGCGCTCGCGCTCTCGGACGACGACGGATTTTTCACAGAGAGTGGAAATTATGTAAACTACTATCTGCAGGGCGGCAGAGCTGTTTCCCGCTTCGGAAAGGCGGAAAAGTGCGAGCTGGCCGCCGTGCGGCCGGTGATTTTGCTCGAGCCGGAGGAGACGGCGGGGCTTCAGAACCTCCGCGAGGAAAACGGCACGGTGCTGTGCGAATTCGGCGAATATCCCCAGATGGTAATTGACGAGAGCCTGCGCGAGATGGCAGAGCACGATCTCCCGGCCGGGGCGCTTGCCCCCTCCGGCAAGACCTACACGCTCCCCGGCGGGAAGACGGCAACGGAATATCTGATGAACGGCAAGAAGCTCATTGCCGTGCCTGTCTCGACGAATCTGACGCTGGGCTTTCTGCAGCTGTCCTCCGGGCTCTGCCGCACCTACGGCGAGCCGGTGACGCTCGAGGTGCGCCCCGTGACGTGGTACTACGACGCTGCGGCGCAGCTGCTGATCGCGAGGGACGCGATCACAGCGGGCTTTTCCTACGAAGAGGCGGCGGAATATCTTGCGGACGGCTTTCTGAAGGAACTGCGCGTGTCGGAGACGGAGGAGGCCGAGGCCTATCCCTTCCGATATGAGGAGCACGACGAGCTGGACATTGTGCGCGCTTACCTTAAGGCGAACATCCCGGTGTTTCTGCACGGTCTCTCCGGCGACGGCAAATCGGACCGCGTGCGGCAAATCGACCCGCAGGCGCTCGACATTGAGCTTGTGAACGAGAATCCGGAGAGCATCAACGGCAAAACGATCTATAACGAGGCGAAAGATGAGATCCGGGAGATCAAGCCCGTCTGGCTCGTGCAGCTGGAAAAGCTCTGCGAGGACGGCGAGACGCACGTGCTGTTCTTCGACGAGCTCACGAACGCGACGAAGCAGACGCAGAGCGTGATCTTCAAGATCGTGCTCGAGCGCATCGTGAACAACCGCTGGAAGCTGCCGGAGAACGCGCGCATTATCGCCGCCGGCAACGACCGCGCGGAATCGACCGTGAGCCACGATCTGGCCGAGCCCCTCTTCGGCCGCTTTGCGCACGTTTACATCCGCACGACGGTGGAAAACTGGATGCCGTGGGCGGTGAAAAACCGGCTCAACCCCTATGTGCTGGAGTTTCTCGCGAACAACGATCTCTACCTGCGCACGCCCTACACCGGCACGGAGCCGAACGCCGATCCGCGCCGCTGGGAGTTGGCCTCGCGCGTGCTGGACAGCAGCGGAAACGACTTTGCGCTCCTGCCCGCGATCGTGGGAAAAGAGCCCGCGGAGGCGTTTGTCAGGTTCTTTAAGGCGCAGCGGCAGCTCAATGCGCTCGGCAACTACACCGACGCGGAGCTGCAGCGCTTCAGCACGGCGCGGAAATATCAGATTGCGCAGCAGTGCCTGAATCTCGCGCCGGCCAAGCCGGACGAGGCGAGAGCCATGGTTCAGCGGCTCGGCTCGGAGTTTCTCGCGTGGTTTGACTACGTCTGGGGACGGAAGACGGCGGAACGGAAGTGAGGCGCGCCTTCGCCTTGGAACGGCGATGAAACCGGCTGGTTCTGCGCAGCGCGATGTGGGCATCGCGCCCTAAAAGGTGCGACCGGCTTCGTCCGGAATTGGCATGGCATTCAGTGCGGTCTGCGCAGGCCGCAGAGGGCGTCGGCCCCTACGAATGAGAAGAAGGAGACTGGAAAGAAATGTGGGCGGAAAGCGCCGTATTTTATCAGATTTATCCCCTCGGGCTCTGCGGAGCGCCGCGGGAGAACGACGGGGTGCTTGTGCACCGGCTGGAGCGGATGGAAGGCTGGGTTTCGCACATCGCGAGGCTCGGGGCAAACGCCGTGTACCTCTCCCCCGTCTTTGAGAGCGACAGCCACGGCTATGACACGCGCGATTACCGCGCCGTAGACTGCAGGCTCGGAGGGAACGAGGACCTGCGCCGTCTGATTGACCAAATGCACGCGCAGGGCATCCGCGTGGTGCTCGACGCTGTCTTCAACCATGTGGGCCGCGGGTTCTGGGCATTTCGCGACGTGCAGGAAAAGAAGTGGGACTCGGCCTACAAGGATTGGTTTTATGTAAACTTCGACGGGGACTCGGCGTGGCACGATGGATTCTGGTACGAGGGCTGGGAGGGCCACTATGAGCTCGTGAAGCTGAACCTCCGGAATCCGGCGGTGGTCGACTATCTGCTGGACACCATTCGGTTCTGGATCGACACCTTTGACATTGACGGGCTGCGGCTGGACGTGGCCTACTGTCTCGAGCCCGATTTCCTGCGGCGGCTGCGGCAGTTTGCCGACAGCTGCGGGCGGGACTTTTTCCTCCTCGGCGAGACGCTGCACGGCGACTACAACCGATGGATGGGCGACGGTCTTCTGCACAGCGTGACGAACTACGAGTGCTACAAGGGGCTCTGGTCGGCGCTCAACAGCCGGAACCTCTTTGAGATCGTGCACAGCCTCAAGCGGCAGTTCGGCCCGGAGCCGTGGACGCTCTACAAGGGGCGGCACCTGCTCTGCTTTGCCGACAATCACGACGTGACGCGCGCGGCGAGCATTTTGACCGACCCCAATCACCTGCCGCTGCTCTATGGACTGGTGTTCGGCATGCCGGGCATTCCCTGCCTCTACTACGGCAGCGAGTGGGGCCTGCAGGCGAAGAAGGAGGCCGGCGGAGACTGGAATCTCCGCCCCGCGATCGAGACGCCGGAATGGAACAGTCTCACCGATCAGATCGCCGCGATGGCGCGGGCGCACCGCGAGAGCGCGGCGCTCTGCCGGGGCGATTTTCAGGACCTCGTGCTCACAAACCTGCAGACGGTATTTCGCCGCAGAGCGGGCGACGAGCAGGTGCTGGTGTGCGTCAATGCGGACGCGAATCCTTATTTTGCGCGCTTTGACTGCGGCGCCGCGGAGGCGACGGATCTGCTCACGGGGCAGACGGTTCGTCTTGACGGCGGCCTGGAACTGGAAGCTTACAGTGTAAGATATCTCAAAACCATGTGAAAGGAGAAAAAAGACATGAAGTACAAAATTTTTGGCGGACAGATGCCTGCGGTGACGGTGCGCCTGGAGCCCGGCGAGAGCGTTTACACGCAGTCCGGCGGCATGTCCTGGATGACCGAGGGCATCACGATGGACACGAACCTCAAGGGCGGGCTCGGCAAGAGCCTCGGCCGCCTGTTCTCCGGTGAGAGCCTGTTCATGGCGACCTACACCGCGCAGAAGGAGGCCGACATCACCTTCGCCTCCTCCCTGCCGGGCGAAATTCGCCCCATCCAGATCGGACAGGGCCGCGAATACGTCGCGCAGAAGGGCGCCTTCCTCTGCGCGACACCGGGCGTGACGCTCTCGGCCAACGTCTCCGGCGTGAAGGCCGGGCTCTTCGGCGGTGAAGGCTTCGTGCTGCAGCGGCTGAGCGGCCAGGGTCTCGTGTTCCTCGAGCTCGACGGCGCGATCGAGGAGGTCGAACTCGCCGCGGGCGAGAAGCTCATCGTGGACACCGGCAACGTCGCCTTCTTTGAAGCGCAGGTGAGCTACTCTGCGCAGATGGTCAAGGGCTTTAAGAACATTCTCTTCGGCGGCGAGGGTCTCTTCCTCACGACGCTGACCGGCCCGGGCAAGGTCTGGCTGCAGACGCTGACGGCCTCCGAGATCGCAAGACGCGTCATTCCGTTCATTCCGACCTCGAGCAACTGATTGGAAGCGGGTCGTCGAGGACGCCGACCCCTACAAACGAAAATCGGAATGCTGACAAAGAAAAACACTTGACAGGCGCCTCCCTGGGTAGTATAATGTGCAGGCTGTAAAGGCAAAGCACTATACACCGGGGAGGCGAATTCCATGCCGGACGAAACGGTACTGCGGACCATGCTGTTCGATTTCTACGGCGAGCTGCTGACAGACAAGCAGCGGGAATACTTCGACCTCCACTACAACGCGGATCTCTCGCTCGCGGAGATCGCGGAGAGCAGCGGTATTTCGCGGCAGGGTGTGTGGGACATCATTCGGCGGGCGGAGGCCACGCTTCGGGAAACGGAGCGGAAAACCGGTCTGGTGCGGCGCTACGGCGCAGAGCGTCAGGCGCTCCGGGAGATCGAGCAGAAGCTGCAGGCGCTGCAATCCATCACGGACGGCGAGGCGCAGCGGCTCGTGCAGGAGATTGCGGGGCAGGTTGCGGAGCTGAAAGGATAAGCAAATGGCATTTGAATCTCTTTCGGACAAATTAACAGAGGCCTTCAAGCGACTGCGCGGCAAGGGCCGTCTGACAGAGGCGGACGTCAAGGAGGCCATGCGCGAGGTGAAGCTCGCGCTGCTCGAGGCGGACGTGAACTTCAAGGTCGTGAAGGACTTCGTCAAGACCGTCACGGCCCGGGCGACGGGCGCGGACGTGCTCGAGAGTCTCTCCCCTGCGCAGATGGTCATCAAGATCGTGAACGAAGAGCTCTGCGCGCTCATGGGCAGCGAAAACCAGAAGCTGAACATTTCGAGCAAGAGCCCCAGCGTGGTGATGCTGGTGGGTCTGCAGGGCGCGGGCAAGACGACCAACGGCGCGAAGCTCGCCGGCTACATGCGCAAGCAGGGCAAGCGCCCGCTGCTCGTGGCCTGCGACGTGTATCGCCCGGCCGCGATCAAGCAGCTCGAAACCGTCGGCGCGCAGCTGGAGATCCCCGTGTTCCAAATGGGACAGGGCGACCCGGTGGCGATCGCCAAGGCGGGCATTGAGCACGCGAAGAAGCACGGCAACGATCTCGTCTTCCTCGATACGGCAGGCCGCCTGCACATCGACGAGACGCTGATGACGGAGCTGAAAAACATCAAGGAAGCCGTGGATCCGGCGGAGATCCTGCTCGTGATCGACGCGATGATCGGTCAGGACGCCGTGGCGACCGCGACGGCCTTTGACGAGGCGCTGGACGTGACCGGCGTGATGCTCACAAAGCTCGACGGCGACGCCAGAGGGGGCGCGGCGCTGAGCATCAAGGCGCTGACCGGAAAGCCGATCAAGTTCGCCGGCATCGGCGAGAAGCTCGACCAGATCGAGCCCTTCCACCCCGACCGCATGGCCAGCCGCATTCTCGGCATGGGCGACGTGCTCACGCTGATCGAGAAGGCCGAGCAGGCCTTCGACGAGAAGAAAGCCGAGGAGCTGGCAGAACGCCTGCGCCAGAACAAATTCACGCTGACGGATTACTACGATCAGCTGCAGCAGCTCAAGGGCATGGGTTCCCTGCAGGACGTGGCCGGAATGATCCCGGGCATGGACGCCAAGGCGCTGCAAGGCGCATCCTTCGACGAGAAGGCCATGGGCCGCATCGAGGCGATCATCCAGTCGATGACGCCGTATGAGCGCGAAAACCCGAACGTGCTCAACTCCAGCCGCAAAAAGCGCATCGCCGCGGGCTCCGGCACGACGGTGGTGGACATCAACCGGCTGCTCAAGCAGTTTGAGATGATGCAGAAGCTCACGCAGCAGATGACGAACATGACCAAGCGCCGCAAGGGCAAGAAAGGCGGCATGGGCGGTCTCGCCGGTCTCGGAAACCTCTTCGGAGGCGGAGGCGGCAATCCGTTCGGATTTTAAGGTTTTCTCCACCCGCCGGGTGATGAGAGATACAGAAAGAACACTATGGAGGTGAAATGACAATGGTCAAGATCAGACTTCGCAGAATGGGCGCCAAGAAGAACCCCTTCTATCGCATCGTGGTGGCGGATTCCCGCTCTCCCCGCGACGGCAGATGCATCGAGGAGATCGGTTACTACGATCCCCTGTCCGCCGACAAGAAGATCAAGGTGGACACCGCGCGCGCTGAGTACTGGATCAACAACGGCGCTCAGCCGACCGATACCGTCCGCGCGCTGCTGAAGAAAGCCGCCGACGCCGAGTAAGGAGTAAAATCTCGCAATGAAAGAACTGTTGACCTATATCGTGCAGAGCCTCGTGGATCATCCGGACGAGGTCTCTGTGACCGAGCGCGAAGCCGACGGCGAGTTCGTCTATGAGGTGCGCGTCGCCGACGGCGATATGGGCAAGGTCATCGGCCGTCAGGGGCGGATCGTAAAGCAGATCCGCATCCTCATGAAGGCGGTCGCCCAGAAGCAGGGCAAAAAAGTGTCCGTTGAGATTCTCGACTGATACAACATGTGGGTTATGGGGGAGTCAAATCCCCCTTTCCCGCTTTTAAAGGTGAGTTTATGATGAAGAAATTTCTCGAAGCCGGAAAGATCGTGAACACCCACGGCGTGCGCGGTGAAGTGCGCATCACGCCGTGGGCCGACAGCGCGGACTTTCTCAAACGCTTTCGTGTTTTTTATATCGACGAGCAGCCCGTGAAGGTGCTCCGCTCCCGCGTGCACAAGACGCAGCTGATCGCACAGCTGGAGGGTATTGAGGACGTGAACGCCGCCATGGCGCTCAAGAACAAGGTCGTCTGCATCGACCGCGAGGACGCGCGTCTCCCGGAGGGGCGCTTTTTCGTGCAGGACCTGATCGGTCTGCCCGTGCGCTCGGACGCGGGCGAGGACCTCGGCACGCTCGCCGAGGTGCTGGATCTGCCGCAGGGACAGGTCTACATCGTGCGCGGCGAGCGGGAGATTCTGATTCCCGACGTGCCGGACTTCATTCTGGATTTGAATGCAGAGACCGGCCTTACGGTGCATTTAATCGAGGGTATGTGACATGAGCGATTACCGCATTGACATTCTGACGCTGTTTCCCGATTCGATTCGGGGCGTGCTGGGCGAGAGCATTCTCGGCCGCGCGGCGGCGAAGGGCATTCTCGACATTCGCTGCCACCAGATCCGGGACTATACCGAAAACCGGCAGCGGCAGGTGGACGATTATCCCTACGGCGGCGGCTGGGGCCAGGTGATGAACGCGCAGCCCTTAAAGAGCTGTCTCGACGCCGCGCTCGCGGACGCCGAGGGCCTGCGGACGCGCGTGATCTATCTCTCTCCGCAGGGGACGCCGTTCAACCAGACGAAGGCGCGGCAGCTGAAGGCGGATTATGACCATCTGGTGCTGGTCTGCGGCCACTATGAGGGCGTGGATGAGCGCTTCATCGAGGCGTGCGTGGACGAGGAGCTCTCGCTCGGAGACTTCGTGCTCACGGGCGGCGAGATCGCGGCGATGGCCGTGGCCGACTGCGTATGCCGCATGGTGCCGGGCGTACTCTCGGACGAGCAGTGCTACACCGGCGAGAGCCACTGGGACGGGCTGCTGGAATACCCGCAGTACACGCGCCCCGAGAAGTGGGAAGGCCGGAAGGTGCCGGAGGTGCTGCTCGGCGGCAACCACGGCGAGATTGAGGAATGGCGCCGCGTGCAGAGTCTCGAGCGGACGATGCGAAAGCGGCCGGATCTCTTTGCGGCCTTTGCGCCGGACGCGGCGGACCAAAAGCGGATTGAACACATTCGCAGGATGCAAAACCGTCGGAAGCTCGACGAGCCTCTCGTCTGCCGAAAGGCGGAGGCGGCGGATCTTCCCGCCATCATGGAGATCGTGCGGCAGGCCAGAAACAGTCTGAAAAAGCACCGCGTGGACCAGTGGCAGGGCGATTATCCGTCGGAAGCGCTGCTTGCGCAGGACATTGAAAACGGCGTCTGCCACGTGCTGTGCTACAGGCAGGAGGTCGCGGCGTTTCTGGTGCTCACGCCGGGGCCCGAGGAGGGCTACGACGAGCTGACGGACGGCAAGTGGCATTCCGAGATGCCCTACGCGGTGGCGCACCGGAGCGCGGTGAAGAGTGATTTTCGCGGGACGGGCGCATCGAAGGCGCTGCTCGACGCAGTGGAGGCGCTCGCGAAGGAGATGGGCGCTGTCGCCGTGCGCACGGACACACACCGAAAGAACAAGGCCATGAAGGACCTGCTCGGAAAATGCGGCTACCGCTTCGCAGGAAACGTGATGGTGACCAGCGAGCAGGGGCACGATCCGAGACGCCAAGCCTTTGAGAAATTGATTTGACTATGAATTTAACCAATCCAACTGAATTGAAGCTCCTGCTCGGTAAGCATGGGTTCCGGTTTTCCAAGGCGATGGGGCAGAACTTTCTCATTGCCGCGTGGGTGCCGGAGCGGATTGCCGAGGAGGCCGGAATCGACGAGAGCACGGGCGTGCTTGAGGTCGGGCCGGGCGTCGGCTGTCTGACGCACGAGCTGGCGCAGTACGCGGGCAAGGTCCTCGCCGTGGAGCTGGACGAACGGCTCCGCCCGGTGCTTTCAGAGACGCTCGCGGACTGCGGCAACGCCGAGGTGCTCTTCGGTGACGTGCTCAAGCAGAACCTGCCGGCGCTGGTGCAGGAGCGCTTTGCCGGTCTGCGCCCGGTGGTGTGCGCAAATCTGCCGTACAACGTGACCTCTCCCCTGCTGACGGCGTTTCTGGAGGCGGGGTGTTTCGAGACCGTGACGGTGATGATTCAGCGCGAGGTGGCGCGCCGCCTCTGCGCGAAACCCGGCACGGCGGACTACGGCGCTTTCACGGTGTTCACGCAGTGGCACGCGGAGCCCGAAATTCTCTTTGACGTCTCGCCCGGGTGCTTCCTGCCCGCGCCGAAGGTGACGAGCAGCGTGGTAAAGCTCACGGTGCGCAAGGCGCCGCCGGTGGCGGTGGAGAGCGAAAAGCGCTTCTTCGCCGTGGTGCGCGCGGCGTTCAATCAGCGGCGCAAGACGCTCGTGAACGCGCTCTCATCGGGCCTGAACGGCTATACAAAAGAGCAGATCACGCAGGCGATTCTCAACTGCGGGCTGGACGAAAAGGTGCGCGGCGAGGCGCTCGGAATTGCGGAGTTTGCGCGGCTTTCCGACCGGCTCGGCGCGATGGCAAAGGAGACGACGGTATGAGCTTTACAGGGGTCATTGTGAACACCGGAACGGTGCTCGCCGGCAGTCTGCTCGGGCTGCTGTTCAAGAAGGGCATTCCGGAGAAGGTGAACCGCGCGGTGATGATCGCGCTCGGGCTCTTCACGCTCTACATCGGCATGGACGGCGCGCTCGGCGCGCAGAATGCCTTGATCGTGGTCGCCTCGCTCGTGCTGGGCGCGATCGTCGGGACGCTGCTGGACATTGACGGCGCGATCAACCGGCTCGGTCTCTGGGCGGAGCGCAAATTCAACCGCGGCGAGGGCGAGAAGGTCTCCCTCGCGGAGGGGTTCATGACGGCAAGTCTGCTCTTCTGCGTCGGGGCGATGACGGTCAACGGCGCGATCGAGGCGGGCGTGCAGGGCAAGAACACGCTCTTTTACACCAAGGCGCTGATGGATCTCTGCTCGAGCATGATGCTCGCGGCCGGACTCGGTCTCGGCGTGATGCTCTCGGCGGCGTTTGTGCTGGTGTTTCAGGGTTTGCTCGTGCTGCTGGCCGGGTGGATCGCACCGGCGCTGACGCCGGAGGCCATCGCGGAGATGACCGCGGCGGGCTCGCTGATCATGGTCGGGCTCGGGTTGAATCTGCTCGGCGTGACGAAAATCAAGGTCGCGGATTATCTGCCGGCGATCGTGTTTGCGCCGGTCATCTGCTGGATCGTGTCGCTGTTCTGAAAGCAAATTGAATGTTTTCTTTCGCCAATTCTCCGAGATCCAACACAAATTTGAACGAAAACACTGAGAATTCACAAAATCCGCGCCGGAAACGGCGCGGATTTGTGCGTTAAATGCATTGATTAATTTGCCATATTTGTGGTAATCTATGTGCGGTTCAAAAAGCATTATTTTTACAAAGATTGGAAAGGAACGAAAACATGAGCAAAAAGTATGTCTACCTGTTTTCCGAAGGCAACGCCACCATGCGCGAGCTGCTTGGCGGCAAGGGCGCCAACCTCGCCGAGATGACCAACATCGGTCTGCCGGTTCCCCAGGGCTTCACCATCAGCACCGAGGCCTGCACGCAGTACTACGAAGACGGCCGCAAGATCAACGACGAGATCATGGCTGAGGTCATGCAGTACGTCGCCGAGATGGAGAAGATCAACGGCAAGAAGTTCGGCGATCTGCAGAATCCTCTGCTCGTCTCCGTCCGTTCCGGTGCCCGCGCTTCCATGCCCGGCATGATGGACACCATCTTGAACCTCGGTCTGAACGACGACGTCGTCGCCGCGATGATCGCCGGCAACCCCGACCCCAAGTTCGAGCGTTTCGTTTATGACTCCTACCGCCGCTTCATCCAGATGTTCTCCGACGTCGTCATGGAAGTCGGCAAGAAGTATTTTGAGCAGCTCATCGACGAGATGAAGGCCAAGAAGGGCGTCACCTTCGACGTCGAGCTCACCGCCGCTGACCTCAAGGAGCTGGCTGAGCAGTTCAAGGCCGAGTACAAGAAGCAGATCGGCTCTGACTTCCCCTCCGATCCCGTTGAGCAGCTGAAGGCCGCCATCGAGGCCGTGTTCCGCTCCTGGGACAACCCCCGCGCGAACGTCTATCGCCGCGACAACGACATTCCCTACTCCTGGGGCACTGCCGTCAACGTCATGCCGATGGTCTTCGGCAACCTGAACGACAACTCCGGCACCGGCGTCGCCTTCACCCGCGACCCCGCCACCGGCGAGAAGAAGCTCATGGGTGAGTTCCTCACCAACGCGCAGGGCGAAGACGTCGTCGCCGGCGTCCGCACCCCGATGCCCATCGCTCAGATGGAAGAGAAGTTCCCCCAGGCTTACGCCGACTTCATCAAGGTCTGCAACCTGCTTGAGGATCACTACCGCGACATGCAGGACATGGAGTTCACCGTCGAAAACGGCAAGCTCTACATGCTCCAGACCCGTAACGGCAAGCGCACCGCTCAGGCCGCTCTCAAGATCGCATGCGATCTGGTTGACGAAGGCATGATCGATGAAAAGCAGGCAGTTGCAATGATCGACCCCAGAAACCTGGACACTC
>JAZPZZ010000086.1:0-5052 GCA_045544935.1 Oscillospiraceae bacterium
CCGCTTGGCCTCCGACTTGATCGCGCGGGGCTAGGGCTCCGCCGGGTCGGCGCGAGGGGCTGGCGTCGCGCCAGCCGCTCACCTGTGATCGCACAATCATATGAAAAATCACCCCGCCGCCGGCGGGGTGATTTCATTCCATCTTCATTTACCAAGACTTCGAGTCGTCAAAGTCCACGAGGTCCGGCCGCACCGGCTCCTCGCCCATGACGGTCGTCATGTAGAGGTTCACCTGATTGCGCATCTCGCGCTTGGAGATTGTGCGCGGGTCCAGCAGGTCCTGCGCCACCCACAGCAGCCGAATGTTCCGCTCGGCCGCCTGCTCCTCGAACAGACCGCGCAGACCGTCCATGCCCTTGCAGGAGATCTGGTCGTACATGAGCACGAAGTCGCACTTGTACTGCTCGCAGATGCGCCAGAGCTCCTCGAGCACGTTGCGGTGTCCGCCCTTGGTGTGCTTGCGCATCGTGCAGCGCTGATAGGTCAGCGCGAGATCGCGCAGCGCGCTCTCGTGGCTCGAGGTGTCGATGATCACGTCGGAGATCAGCGTCTCCATCGCGGCCACCACGTAGATGCCCCAGCACTCCTGCGCCCAGATCGAGAAATCCGGATAGAAGTTCGCCGGGCACGACCATTCCACGCAGCGGTGGCGCATTTCCTTGACGCACTTGCGGCGCTTTTCGTAGCCGCGCATCATGATCCGGTTCACCTTGCGGTCGGTGTCCACGAAGCGCGGGTCCATGCCGCCGGAGAGGTGATAGAAGAACATGCGGTAGATCCAGAAGGTCTCGCCCGTCATCTGCGGATACGGCGTGCGGTTGACCTCCCACTTGGCGAGCTCGTAGCGCGTCTCCTCGTTGTAGACCTCCATCGCCTTGAGGAAGGCGTCCCAGTCGAAGGTCTCGCCCGTCGTCTCCTCGATGAAGCGGATCATGTCCTTCACTTCTTCGACGGCGTAGGGCTGCACCTCATCCTCGGTGTACCGCGTCGGCACGGCGTAAACGTGCGAGGGGAGCTTGAAGTACCGCTCCTGGAAGGCCGAGGTCATCACGGAGCCGTCGCACGGCATGTTGCAGCTGATGAGGCAGGCGCCGATCTTCGGATAATCGTCCCGCAGCACGCAGCCGGTCTCGGAGCTCGGCAGCGGGCAGACGTCCGCGGGAATCGAGAAGTTCTCCGCCGCGTCCAGATAGGGGATGACCACGTTCTGATCGAGGATGGAGGTCAGAAACACCGGCAGCGTCTGCGCCGGCAGACCGATCAGATTCGGGAAGCCCGCCATCATCTCGCACGGCACCAGCTCGTCGAACAGCACGATCTTCTTGGCCTTCTTGTCGCTTTTGTGGAAGTTCTGATCGGCGGCGAAGGTGTCGTGCAGCATGTCGGTCGCCTTCTTCACGATGCGGTCGTACTGCAGCCGCGCCATGCGCAGCTGCTCGCCGCGCATGCCGAGCGTCGCGCGGTCCACGAAGGCGGGGTAGTTCAGATAAGAAGCGAACCACGGATAGCGAAACAGCGCCTTCACCACGTCCACCGGCCCGCGCAGCACCATGCGCACCATGTCCTTCCAGACGATCAGCCACATGCAGAAGTTGTAGACGTCGTCCACCGGCCCGCGGAATTCGCGCCAGCGGAAGTTGCCCGTCCTGGGGTTGAAGCGGTAGGTAAAGTCGTTCATATGCGTGAGCATATGCATCAGTTCCTTCGGCGTTTTCATTTCGCGCTTCCTCCCTTCGCCTTCTGAATCTGCTTGATCTCCAGACTCTCCACGAACGCCTGCACGCGCGTGCGCAGCTGCCCCGCGCCGCCGTTCGCGTTCTGCCGGTCGATGGCCACGGACGGGATGCCGTAGTCGTGCGTCATCACATAGCTCGCGAGTGCGCGCTCATAGCCCCAGAACTCGCAGAACTTCAGCTGCTCATAGATGACGCCCTGTGCGTGGTACTCCTCCACGAGCCGGCGCACCAGCTGATGGCGTCCTTCGACCTTGTGCTTTTCCATGTAGCGCGGGCACTGGCTCGTCAGCAGATAGTGCCGTGCGATCTGCTCGAGCGCGGGCTTGTCGTCCGTGAGCGGAATTTCCTCTCTGCCCGGCGTGGAGCCGAAGCAGAAGCGGTCGGCCACCACGAGCGCGCCCGCGTCCTCCACGAGCTTGATGAAGTCGGGATCGTCGATCTCGCTGCCCGCGATCACGATCTTCACGCGCCAGGTCGGCTTTGCGTCGGGCTTGCGGGTCTTGAGCTCCTCCGCCGTCTCGCGCAGGTAAGGCAGAATCTGCGCCGTCGGGCAGGCGTAGCTCGCCACGCAGAGCACCGAGAACTCATAGCCCGTGATGCGCGGATTGTCCTCCTTGCGGTATTCCCCGATCTCCGTGATGAGCCGGCAGACCTCGTTGTGCTCCTCCACGGCTTTTCGCAGCGCCGCGTCCGAAACGTCCGTCCCGAAGGCCTCGTGCATCCGGTCGAGCACCTTCACCTGCAGCTGCGTCATATAGTGCCGCACGGCGGCCTCCGTCGTCTTGAACGGCATATCGAGGAAGCTCACGAAGAAGCCCTCGTGGTCCACGATCGGCATCACGTCGAAGTGCTCCAGTGCGCGGTTCATCTCCGAGCAGGTCTCCGTGCCCATGATCGCGGACAGGAAGTGGTAGCCGCCCTCGATGCCGCGCTCCAAAAGGCTCTTGCAGTAGTCGCAGATGAAGTTGTTCATGTAGTAGCCGGAAATGTCCATCGACCCGGTCCGCGGCGCGCGCAGACGCACCGAAAAGCAGTTGTCGGTGTTCAGGAGCACCTCCGGCATGTGATAGCAGGTGTAGCCGAGGGCGTGCTTGCCCTTATCCACCGCCTGCTGCACGAGCTCGTTGTGCGCGCTCTCGAGAATTTTCTCCAGGGTATACAGGTGCTTCAGATCCTTCATGGAACCACCTCGTTTTCGAACAGATTACCGTTATTATATCGTATTTCTCAACATCCCGCAAGGCAATTGATTGACATTTTGTCGGTTTTGCGGTTTAATGCAGACAGAAATTCTTTTACGGAGGAAACGCCATGAAACCGCAGTTTGCCAACGTCTTCAACCTCTCCACGAATGAGAACCACAGCGAGTGCTCGCTGAGCTTTTACCACATGTATATGAAGCACAACTACACGCCCCAGCAGAAGGGCCTCATCGACATGCCCGAAAAGACCGTGGACGAGGTCTGCAGCGTCATGCTCACGCGCGACGGCGCCCGCGCGCTCATGCAGCTGCTCCAAAAATCCCTCGGGGAAGACCTGTAAGCAGTTGAAAAACGACACTATGTGTGTTAGAATAGGGCAAAATCACTCACAAAGGAGAATAATCCATGCACGAGCTTGGAACCGTTTTCTATGTTCTCGACCGCGTTGAGGAACTCGTCCAGGAGCACGAGCTTGAAAAGGTCGGCAGCGTCACGCTCGAGGTCGGCGAGGTCAGCGGCATCATCCCGGAGTATCTCGTGGACTGCTGGAAGTGGGCGTGCAAAAAGCGCACCCCCGCCCTGCAGGAGGCGGAGCTCAAGATCGAGAAGCTTGAGGCCGTCACCTACTGCGAAAACTGCGGCCAGACCTACCCCACCATGAAGTACGCCAAGATCTGCCCGCACTGCAAGAGCGACCGCACCTACCTCCTCACCGGAAACGAGTACAACATCAAGGAAATCGAAGCCTATTAAAGCAAAAGCGAGCCCTTTACGGGCTCGCTTTTTCTGTCATCCTGAGCGGAGCGCGTCAGCGCGCAGTCGAAGGATCTTGGCACTGCAACAAAAGAGCGTTTTTATCGTCAGTATATCCACGAAGCTCCAAGTCAGCGAAAGGGGATAGAATCATGGAACGAAAGAGACTCTATAAAAGCAAGGACGACGCCATGCTCTTCGGCGTCTGCGGCGGCGTCGCGGAGTATTTCGGCGTCGACAGCACGCTCATCCGCCTGCTTGTCGCCGTCTTCTGCCTCTGCCTCGGCACCGGCGTCGCGGCCTATCTCATCTCCGCGCTTGTCATCCCGTCGAGACCGGCCGAGGAGCCTTATCCCCGTCGGGACGGCATGCCCAAAACGCCCCGCCCCAGCGCGGCGGCCAAAACCGTCTGCGGCGTCTGCGGCGGCATCGCGGAATACTTTGGCATTGATTCGATCATCGTCCGCCTGCTGCTCGTGTTCTTCTGCTTCCTCGGCGGCTCCGGCGTCATCGCCTATATCATCGCCGCCATCATCATCCCGCCGGCAGAGCAGGCATAAGAAACGCGCCTTCCTGCATCCGCAGGAAGGCTTGCTTCTTATATTCCTTTTTCCATCGCCCAGACCCGCATGATCGCGGCCTGTGTCTTGCCGTCCGGCACCTTGCCGTCCAGCACATCCCGCACCAGCTCCTCGAGCGGCACGGCGCGCACGGCGAGAAATTCGTCCGCGTCCAGCTTCTGCTCTCCGGCCTTGAGACCCTTGGCGAGATAGAGCCAGATCGTCTCGCTCGAATAGGCGGAGGTGGGGTAGAACGTGCCCATCGGGATGAGCTGATCGCAGGTGAAGCCCGTCTCCTCCTTGAGCTCGCGCCGCGCGGCCTCCTCGGGGTCCTCGTCCGGACCGTCGAGCTTGCCGGCGGGGATCTCCACGATCACGCTGTCGTGCGGATAGCGGAATTGGTCCTCCACGATCACGCGCCCGTCATCCAGCAGCGGAACGATCGCCACCGCGCCGTTGTGCCGCACGAGCTCGCGCGTCGCGCTGTGCCCGTTCGGCAGGCGCACCGTGTCGCAGTAAAAGTCCAGAATCTTTCCCTCATAGATCAGCTTCGAGCCGGTCTGCACTTCTCTCATATCGTCCATATTCGTTCCTCCAAAAATGCACGGAGCCGCCGGCTCCGTGCGTTTGTTTTTTACTTCTGATTGGACTGCATGCTCAGATAGGCGTTGATAAACCCGTCCAGATTGCCGTCCATGACGGACTGCACGTTGCCGTTTTCAAAGCCGGTGCGCGTGTCCTTCACGAGGGTATAGGGCATGAACACATAGGAGCGGATCTGGCTGCCCCATTCGATCTTCA
>JAZPZZ010000087.1:0-9723 GCA_045544935.1 Oscillospiraceae bacterium
AGCCATGTCGTTCTGTGTGCCAAGGAGTTGGTGCCCATTGTTGTCTTCCTAAGACCGCTTGGTCTCCGACTTGTTGTTGCGCACGTCGAAGACGAGGGCGCCGGCGCCGTCACTCAGCAGCTGGTCGATGGCCTTGATGGCCCCGTCGCCGCAGCCGCTCTCGAAGTTGTTGATCTGGATGTAGCCGACGTTGTTCTCGAGCATCTTGAAGCTCACCGGATCGGTGTGGATGACGGTGCAGTCCACGGCGACGGTGCGCGTGCGGCCGTCCTCCCCGCGGATGGAGAAGGAGATCGTCTTATCGAGCTTGGCGCGGATGATCTGCTGTACCTCGCTGAGCGTCTTACCGGAGACCTCCGTGCCGTCGACGGCGAGAATCACGTCGCCCGCGACGAGGCCCGCGGCCTCGGCCGGAGACTGCGCCGTGACGGAGACGATTTTGAAGCCGCCCGATGTCGTCTCGGGCTGGATGGTGACGCCGATGCCGGCATATTCGTTGGCGGAGTACATGAGGTAGGCCTTGTATTCCTCGGGCGTCATGTAATAGCTCCACTGGTCGCCGAGGGCGCTCACCATAGCGGCGGAGGCGCCGTTTTCAATGGCGGCGGGATCGCTCTCGCCGATGTAGTTCTGGTCGATGACGGTCTTGACCTCCATGAGCTTGCGCGCCATCTTGTAGTTCGCGACGCCGCCGAAGCGGCCGAAGAACATGAGGCTCATCACGCCCGCCGTGATGGCGATGCAGAGGACACAGGCTATTATCGTCACAAGCGCCGAGCGAAGCGGGGCGAAATCCGTCCGCCGGCGTGATTTTTTTCGTTTGATTCCCCGGGTCTGCGGGGTGTTTTGTTCTTCCATGGAGTTCCTCCAATTTAGCACGCTACCGGACAGCCGATCGAGTGTTCAAATCGACTGTCCGGTTTGCAGTTAAGGCATGAAGCCTCGCAGAGTTCGCGTCCGCAGACGCGAATCAAATCATATGATTTTTTCCGGCGACATGCGCGGCGGAAAAAATTCCTTTCACGAAGTGGAGATTTTTCAGATCGCAAATCGCATTTGCGACCGAAAAATCGGAGCGCAGCGCAGCCCCTTCGATCGAAAGCCCAGCGAAGCGGGTTTCGATCGAGACGCGGAGCGTCAGGAAGCGTAGTTTAAGGGGTTCTGGCGCTCGCCGTTCACCGTGACCTCCCAGTGGAGGTGCGGGCCGGTGGAGTTGCCGGTGGAGCCGACATAGCCGATCGTCTGTCCCTGCGAGACGCTCTGTCCGGAGGAGACGGCGATGGAGCTCATGTGGCCATAGAGCGTGGAGACGCCGTTGCCGTGGCTGATGACGACGCAGTTGCCGTAGCCGGAGACCCAGCCCGCCGTGATGACGGTGCCGGAATCGGCGGCGATGACGGTGGCGCCGTAGCTCGCGCCGATGTCCACGCCGGAGTGGTATTTGCTGGTGCCGTAGATCGGGTGGATGCGCCAGCCGAACTCACTCGTGATCGTATGGCAGCTCGGGCACGGCCAGATCATGCTGCCGGAGCCGACCGTGTAGCTCGGCGCGGGCGTGGTGCTCTGCTGCTGTTGCTGCTGTTGCTGCTGTTGCTGCTGCTGTTGCTGCTGCTGCTGACGGCGGGCGGCCTCCTCGGCGGCCTTGCGGGCAGCCTCCTCGGCGGCGCGGCGCTCGGCCTCCAGCGCGGCGACCTTCTCGTCGATCTCGCGCTGCAGGGCCTGCTTGGCGGCCTCGGTCTCATTGTATGCGGCCTTGTAGGCCTCAATGTCGGACTCAAGGCTCCGGACCAGCGCCTCGGCCTCGGCGACCTGATTCATGAGATCGGCCTTGCGCGCTTCGAGCTCGCCCTTCTTGGCCTCTTCCTCGTCCTGTGCGGTCTCATAGGCCTGCTCGGCCTCCTCGACCTTCGCTCTGGCGTCCATCATGGCCTTCTCGAGCGCCTTATCATAGCTCATGACCTCGCTGATCATGTCGATGCGCGTGAGCAGGTCGGAAATGCTGCGGCTCTCGAGCAGGACGACGATGAAGGAGAGCTTGCCGCCTTCTTCCATCTCGCGCATGCGCACGCGGAAGAGCTCGGACTGCTTGGCCTCCTCGGCCTTCGCCTGCACCAGCTCCGCCTTCTTTTCGAGAATCAGCTGCGCATAGAGCTCGATCTGCTGCTGCACAACGTTGATCTCCTCCTGCGTGAGGTTGGCCTCCTGGTCGAGCGCGGCCTTCTGCTCGAGAACGCCGGCCTGCTGATTGCGGAGCCCGTCGATCTGGTTCTGCTGCTCGGCCTGCTGGGCGCGGATCTGATCGCGCTTGGCCTGCAGGGCGTCGATCTCGGACTGCGAGACGGCGCTCGCGTGCGTCGGGATGATGACAGTGATAAGGCTCAGCACGAAGATCAGCGCCAGAATAATGCAGATCACTCTGACTGCGGTGGTACGTTTCATATTGAGAAAACCCTCCTTGGGTGATTAGACCTTGAGATAGTTTCTAATGGCGGAGACGCCGCCGAGGACGCCCACGAGGATGCCGACGCCGAGGAACACGCCCAGCAGCGGCAGCGCCACGGTGGAAAACGGCACCAGCACCACAAAGCCGAACGCCATGGCGGCGAGGAGCTTCTCCGTGGCGAGGTGATACACCAGCGCGACGAGCCCATAGGCGACCGCGCCGCCGAGCGCGCCGAGCACCAGCCCCTCCACCACGAAGGGCAGACGGATGAAGCCGTTGGTTGCGCCGACCATGCGCATGATGGCGATCTCCTCGCGCCGCGTGAAGGTGGCGAGCTTGATCGTGTTCGTCATGATGAAGAGCGAGACGACGATGAGCGTGACGACCAGAATGACGGAGACGATGCTCACGATGTTCCGCAGCGTGACGAACTTCTCGGCATAATCCAGATGCGCGCGCACGTCCGCGATGCCCTCGATATGCTCGAGATCGGCCTTGGTCTCCTGCATGAGGGAGAGGTCCGCGAGGCTCAGCACATAGCGGTGGCGGAAGACGGACGCGTCGATGTTCTCAAAGAGGTCGGCGTCGTAGTCCGACTCGAAGGAGGTCATGGCCTCCTCGCGCGTGACGAATTCGCAGGTTTCGATGTTGTCCACCTTCGAGACCTTGCTCTCGAGGGCGCGGGCCTCGTCCTCGTCGAGCTCCTCGTCCACATAGGCGATGACGCGGTTCTGGCTCTGCATCTCGGCGATCATATTGTCGATATTGAGCGTGATGAGCGAGAAGCAGCCCATTATGAACAGGCACGCCGTGATGACCGCGACGCTCGCAAAGGACATGAAGCCGTGCGTAAAAATATTTTTAATACCCTGACCGATCAGGAAGAAAAATCTACTCATTCTCATAGCCGTAATACCCATCCATTCCGTCGCTGATCACCTTGCCGGAATCAATGGCGATAACGCGCTTGGAAAACGCGTTGACCAGCTCCTTTTCATGCGTGACCACGAGAACCGTCGTGCCCAGCTCGTTGATCTTCTCCAGCAGCAGCATCAGATCGAGGCTGCGCACCGGGTCAAGATTGCCCGTGGGCTCGTCCGCAATGATCATGCGGGGATTGTTCACCAGCGCACGCGCGATGGCGACGCGCTGCTGCTCGCCGCCGGAGAGCTCCTCGGGGCGGCGCTTTTCATAGCCGGCGAGACCGACCAGCTCGAGCACCTGCGGCACGCGCTTGTTGATCTCCTTCTTTCGCGCGCCGACAACGCGCATTGCAAAGGCCACGTTTTCAAACACGGTCATCTTGTCGATCAGGCGGAAGTCCTGGAAGATAACGCCCAGCGTGCGGCGCAGGCGGGGCAGGCGGCGCAGGCGGATCTTTTTCAGATCGAAGCCGTTGACGTCGAGCTCGCCCTCCGTGATGCGCTCCTCGCCCGTGAGCAGCTTGATGATCGTGGTCTTTCCGCTGCCGGAGGGTCCGACCAGGAACACAAACTCCCCGTCGCTGATCGAAAAGCTCACGCCATCGAGCGCCACGGCGTTCGTGTTCTGATAGACCATCCGAACGTCCTTGAATTCTACCATAAGTTGCGTCCTTTCTGCGGAGAGAAAACTCTCCGATTCAAGCGGAAAGCCGCAGGGGTCTCCCCCAACGGCTGTCACGCGCCCGCTGAAAGTTATAACAGATTACACCGCGGGATGTGTAACCTAAGAATGAATTTTTTGAAAATTCGGCTCGAAATCGCTTAGAACTTATTGCTGTTCTGGGAGTTCAGATACTGCTTGACCATGACGGCGACCTTGAAGAGGATCGCGTCCTCAAACTCGCGCAGGTCGAGACCGGTGATCTTCTTCACCTTCTCGAGACGATAGACAAGCGTGTTGCGGTGCACATAGAGCTTGCGCGCCGTCTCGGAGACGTTGAGGTTGTTCTCGAAGAAGCGGTTGATCGTGTCGAGCGTGTCGTCGTCGAGCGCTTCGATCGGGTTTTTCTTGAACGCCTCGGAGAGGAACATTTCGCACAGCGTCACCGGCAGCTGATAGATGATGCGGCCGATGCCGAGGTTTTCATAGTGGATGACGGGCTTCTCGTTTTCGAAGACCTTGCCCACGTCGATGGCGACCTGCGCCTCTTTATAGCGGTCGGCGAGCTCGCGCAGATGGCGCGCCGTCGTGCCGATGCCGATGACGGTCTCGATGTGCTGCGTCTCGCGAATGTCGCGCACGAGCTCCTCGGCCAGAGCGCACATCTGATCGGAGGCGTCCTCGTTCGTGAGCTCCTTGATGATGACAATATCCGACTCGCTCACGGAGAGCACGAAATCGTGCTGTCGATCGGGGAAGCGGTTCTGCACATGCTCCAGCACGGCAATGTCGTTGCCTTCAAGCTGGCGCACCAGCAGCACGGCGCGGGGCACGTCCGTGGTGAAGTGCAGCTCCTTGGCGCGAACGTAAACGTCGCCGGGGAGAATGTTGTCGCTGATGATGTTCTTGACGAAAGCAGCCTTGTTGTGCTTTTCCTCAAAGTTCGTGCTGGCCTCGTTCATGCCGATGGCGGCGAGAATGCAGATGCCGCGCGAGAGCGTATCCGTGCCGGCGACGAAAACGGCGTACTCAAAGCGCGCCGCGCTGCCGGAAAGGATTTTATACGTGCGCTCCGCGGTGGTGAACAGCGGCTCGGTCGCCTCCGCCACGGCTGCGGAGAAATCCTCCAGCCGCGTGCCGATGGTGGCAAGCTCGCTGCACGCAATGACAAAGCCCTGCTCGTCCACGACGCCGATGACGCGGTCCGTGGCCTCTTTCATCTGTACGATTACGCCTTGGAAAATTCTACTGGACATAGTTGCTCCTCCCAATCTGAAGCGTCTCCTCAAACGCGTTCCATTTCCAATCGCATTCTAAATAATAGCCGATTTCTGTGCATTTTTCAATAGAAAAGTGCCTATTTTTTGTGAACAATTTTAGAATCCGTCGATTTATATTACAAAAAGTAAAACTTTTTGAATATATTTGACTATATGTTGATTAAAACTGCCTCGATTTCCGCCTCGGTCAGCGCGCGGAACGCGCCGGGCGGCAGGTCGTCGTCCAGGCGGAGCGAGCCGATCCGCTCGCGGTGGAGCGTTACCACCTTCGCGCCGCGGCTCGCGAGCAGGCGGCGGACGAGATGGTACTTTCCCTCCGTGACCGTGACGCGGCAGCGGCAGGGTTCCAGCCGCTCGAGCTTTGCCGGACGGCAGACGGTCCCGTCCCGCAGCGTGACGCCTTTCTCAAGCGCGAAAACGTCCTCCGCCGTGAGCGGAGCGTCCGTTTCGGCGAGATAGACCTTCTCGACCTCGTGCCGCGGGGAGATGACGCGGTGGACCCAGTCCCCGTCCGTACTGAGTAAGAGCAGGCCGGAGGTGTCCTTATCGAGCCTGCCGGCGGGAACGAGGCCGCGCCGCAGCTCGGGCGGAAAGAGCTCGAGCACGGTCTTCTCCATGGCGTCCTCCGTCGCCGTGACGACGCCGAGAGGCTTGTGCAGCAGATAATAGCGCTGCCGCGCCCACGAGAGGGCCTCGCCGTCGAGCGAGACGGTGTGCGCATCGGGATCGAGCTTCGTCTCCGGCCGCTTCTGGGCCGTGCCGTCGACCAGCACGCGGCCGGCGCGGATCATCTGCCGCGCGGTCTCGCGGGAGACGCCGCGGCTCTCGCAGAGAAATTTATCCAGCCGGACCAAGCGCATCCCTTCCTTTCCCATCGCGCGTCGAATGTGCGTATTTTGTGTATTATATCATAAAAACTTTGAAAAGGGAATAGTCATTTTGTGGGAGGTGCTTCAAATGCGACCAAAAACTTCCACACTTCGTCCGCAAACCGCCGCCGCGGTGATTTTAATCGTCACGGTGCTGCTCGCGGCGCTCGTGCTGCGCATGTCCAATGGCGGGATTCTCTCGGCGCATTATAACGTGACCACCCGCGAAGGGCGGGTGGAATATCTCGCGGCGCAGGGCTGGACCGTGGACCCGCAGACCGAGACGGCGCAGGAGATCACGCTGCCGCGCACGATCGACGGGGTTTTCAAGGACTATAACGCCCTGCAGCGGCAGCAGGGCTTTGACCTTCGGCCCTACTCCGGCCTCGGCTGTACGGTGTACACCTATGCGGTGACGAACTACGAAACCGACGAGCCGGTGCTGTGCACGATCTATCTCTACAAAAACCGCGTGATCGCGGGGGACATTCACTCCACGGCGCTGGATGGGTTTATGCACGGGATCCGTCGCTCCGCTCCCAAACGGAAACCCGCTTCGCTGGGCTTTCCGTTTGAAGGGATGCGCTTCACTCAGCGCACGGGCGCCCTGCGCCCGCACGTTCCTTCCGCGAGCGGAGATTTTTCCGCCGCACATGTCGCCGGAAAAATCATTTAAATCATTTGCGCCTTGCGAGACGCAAACTCTGCGAGGCTTTTCCAAAAAGATACAGCCGCAGGACACTTTGTCCGGCGGCTGATTGCTGTGTTTATAGTCCCTTGATCATGGCGAGATCACCATACAGAATCGAATCGTCGCCGAGCGCGGCGATCTTGATCTCGGTGGTCTTGCGGATCTGCGGCATGCAGTAGCGGTCGACCTCGGCGAGGATCTTCTGCAGGAAGAGGTCGCCCACGGCTTCGATGACGCCGCCGCCGTAGAGGATGAGATCGGGATTGAGCATGTTGATCATGCTGCCGGTGGCGACGGCGAGCCAGTGGCAGGCGCGGTCGACGGCCTCGAGCGCGACGGCGTCGCCCGCCTCGACGGCGCGGCGGAGCTTCTTGGCGCGGAAGACCCCTTCGCGCACGAACTCCTCCATCATCGTCTCGCGGCCGCGGACGATCTGATCGCGGATGTAATTCGTCATGCCCGTCTTGCTCGAGAATGCCTCGAGGCAGCCGCGCTGGCCGCAGCCGCAGAGCGGGCCCTCGGGGTCGAGCACCATATGGCCGAATTCGGCGGCCATGAAGCGGCTGCCGGTATAGAGCCGGTCGCTGAGAATGAGTCCGCCGCCGAGACCGGTGCCGATGAAGAAGCCCGCGACGTTTTCATAGCCCTGCGCGGCGCCGAAGCGGTGCTCGCCGAGGACGCCGAGGTTCACGTCGTTGCCGACGAAGAAGGGCACGCCGAAGTGCCGCTCCATGTGCTCGCGGATCGGATAGTCGCGCCACGGGAGGTTCGGCGTGAAGAGGACGACGCCGCGCTCCGGATCGATGACGCCTGGCGCGCAGGACGCGATGGCGTGCAGCTTTTTCCGGTCGATGCCGGACTCCCGGATCATCTCCTCCACGACGCTGATGATGACCTGCTCGACGTCGTTTGACGCCTCTCCCCCGCTCTTGGTGCGCTTTTTGAGCCGGTAGATGATCTGGTCCTTCTCATCAAAGATGGCGCCGAGGACCTTCGTGCCGCCGACGTCGAGGCAGATGTTATACTGCTGTTCTGCGGGTTTCTTTCTCAACTGAACCATTCCTTCAACTTTTTCTTGGTGTTCTCCCATCTCGACTCCGCGTGGGTGGCGGCAGGCTGCGTCGGCGGGACGGTGACCTCCGGCGCGGCCGGCGTGACCGGGATGACCGGAAGCTCCGGCTCCGGCGCCTGCTCCGGCGCGGCGGAGACGCGGCGCGTGCTGAAATACCAGTAGAGCGCCTCCTGCGAGCTTGTGCCCTCGCCGCCGGGCTCGCGCAGATAGGTTCCGTCCGGCTGCATGACGCGGGATTTCTCCCGGTCGGCGCGGAAGGCGGAGAGAATCTCGAAGATCTGCGCGCGCGTATCGGGCGTGACAACCTCGGCGAAGGCCTCGACGCGGCGCTCGAGGTTGCGGTTCAAAAGATCGCCGGAGCCGACGAAGAGTCTTGCCTCGTCCCCCTCGCCGAACTGGTAGATTCGCGAGTGCTCGAGCCAGCGGCCGACGACGCTCTTGACCGTGATGTTCTCGGTCATGCCGGGCACGCCGGGGCGCAGGCAGCAGATGCCGCGGATGAAGAGCTCGATCCTGACGCCGGCCTGCGAGCAGGCAATGAGCTTTTCCATCACGTCGGGGTTGTTCATGGCGTTGGCCTTGATGACGACGCGGCCCTTTTCCCCTTTCGCCATCTCCTGATCGAGCAGATCGAGCACGCGGCTTTTAAAGCTCAGCGGCGCGATCCAGAGGCTTTTGGCCTCGGGCGGAATTTCGCCCGAGAGCAGCGCCGTGAAGGCGGCCTCGGCGTCCTGCGCGGCGTCCTCGCGCGCGGTGATGAGCGAGAGGTCGGTGTACTGCTCGCTGGTGTTCTCGTTGTAGTTGCCGGTGCCGACCTGCGTGATGTGCGAGAGGTTCCCCTCGTGGCTGCGCGTGATGACGCAGAGCTTGGAGTGCACCTTGTGGCCGGGCAGGCCGTAGATCACGCGGCAGCCCGCGTCCTCGAGGAGCTCGGAATAGTCGATGTTGTTCTGCTCATCAAATCTGGCGCGCAGCTCCAGCAGGCACAGCACGTCCTTGCCGCGGTCGGCGGCGTAGGCCAGCGCGGCGGCGATTTTGCTCGAGGAGGACATGCGGTAGAGCGTAATCTTGATCGAGAGCACCTCGGGGTCGTCCGCCGCCTCGTAGATGAGATCGACGAACGGCATCATGCTCTGGAAGGGATAGCTCAAAAGCAGGTCCTGCCGCTCGATATAGCGGAAATATTCGCCCTTCTTCAGGCCGATCTCGCGCGCGGGCTTCCGCTCGGGATAGCGGAAATCCTCATGCCCGCCGATGGCGGAGCGGAACGAGAGATCGAACGGCACCGACTGCGTAAAGACATACTTCTCCTGCACGCGCAGCTTCTTGATGAGCGCGGCGCGCTGCTGCTCCGGCAGCTTGCCGTAGAGCCGGACGCGGACGGGCATCTCGCGCTTGCGCTTGGAGAGCATGGTGGACATTTTGTTGCGCAGGTCCTTATCGCCGCTGCTCTCGGCGGCGGAGAGGAACACGTCGGCATTGCGCGTGACCTCAACGATGACGGTCTGGGCGACGTTCTCCTTTTTGAGCAGCACAGGCAGGAAATGGCGCACGAGCTGCGCCGTGAGGACGATCTTCTGCCGCCCGTCGACCTCGAAGGAGAGGTAGGCGGGCATGCGGTGCAGCTGAATGATGGCAAGCTTCTGCTGCTCGCCGCGGCCGAGGAAGGCGACGATGTTCTGCTCGCCGCTCCAGAGAAACGGCAGCGGCTGGTTCATGGAGATGATCTTCGGGAAGAGGAGGTCCTTGATATCCCCGAAGAGCAAGTCGGAGGCCAAGCGGTC
>JAZPZZ010000088.1:0-2872 GCA_045544935.1 Oscillospiraceae bacterium
CGGTGCCAAGATCCTTCGACTCCGCGCTGTTGCGCTCCGCTCAGGATGACATGATTCTGGCTTCCTATTCTCAAAATACAATTGGGCGTGCATTTTGCAGCACGCCCGTTTTTTATTCTCGTATTTCGCTGATGCGCTGGATCGACTGCATGCGGATCAGCTTGTCTTTGGTTACCTTCGGGCTCTCGATGCGCACGAGCAGCCATTCCTCATCCGCGTCGAGGATCGTGTTTGTGCCGTGCTTTCCGTTGCCGTAGATGCCGATGTCGACGTCCTCGTGGTCCTCCCGGAGCTCCAGCTTCACGGTCTTTCCGATGCAGGAGCGCACCGCCTGCTGCAGCGACTGCCGCTCGGCGTGGTAGGGTGTGCCCTCTGTTTTTGCCAGCTGCTCCTCGAGCTTTTCCATGCGCCGCTTGAGGGAGGAGATCTCCAGATACGCCATCAGACCGAAAATGGCGAAGACAAATGCCACGTAAATCATTCCGTCTGCGCCTCCTTGATCAGCTCGATCGCGCGCACCGAGGAGACCGGAATCAGCTTTTCAAGCGGTTGTCCCTTTCTGGTCTGTGCTTCCAGCCGCATCCAGTTGCCCTCAAAGCCGAGCACGGTGCAGTCCGTGTCATAGAGATCCGCGTCTGCCTCCTCGTCGAAAAAGGAGAGGCGGACGGTCTTTCCGAGCGCGGATTGCAGCAGACGGCTTACGCCGCCGGCCGGCGCCGCGCCGTCGTCCGTCTTCTCGTCGCGGAGCAAATAGTCGCAGCTCACGCCGAGGATGGACGCGATGTCCGCGAGCTTTTCAATGTCCGGCAGCACGGCGCCGGATTCCCAGCGGCTCACCGTCTGCCGCGTCACGTGCATTTTGTCGGCGAAAGTCTCCTGCGTCATGCCGAGATCCTTTCGTTTTTTTGCAATCTTCTGTCCCATATCGTTCATAGCGATCGCGCTCCTTTCGCTTCTCTGTCTGTATTCTGCACGAAAGCGCGCCGTTTTGCAAGCGAATACCGCGCGCATTTTGCAACACGCCGTGTTACATTCGATGCCGCAGCAGAGCCGCCGCCGGGGTCAGCACGGCGATGACTGCGCCTGTGATCGGCACGAGCGTTTCCGACCAGACTGCGAGCCCGAACGCCGTGGGGGAGAGAATCGATGCAATGCCAAACGCTGCCGCGGCGAGCACCCATGCCGGCAGCGGCCTGCCGCGCACGGGCAGAAGCCGCCGCGCGAGAATCAGCAGTGCCGCCATCAGCGCAAGGTCCGGCAGCACCCAGATCGCCGCAATGAGCGCCTCCATGCGCTCGATCGCGCGCGTGAGGCTGAGATTGCGCAGCAGAATGAAAAACGGATGGCTCAGCCGCGATGAGAGCGCCGCGCCGAGCACACCGACCGCCGCCGCGGAGAGCGCCGTCGCCGTGAGCGAGAGCCGCAGCAGAAACCATCCGCCGCGCCGGAGGTCTGTCCCGCCGCCCGGCGGCGCGAGCAGCGCGAGAAAGAAGAGCGCCGTCATGCCGACGCTCACCGTCGGCAGCGCCCCGCGCAGGATCGGCATCATATCATATTGTGAAACGCCGCCGAGCCGCCCCCAGTCCATCTGCGGCAGGGCGCAGCCGAGCGCGAGCAGCAGCGCCGCCGTCACCGCGGCAAGGAAAATCTGCGCCGCGCGACCGAGCGGCTTTGCGCCCCATGCCGCCGCCACGGCTGCGAGCGCGGCGAGCGTGATCGCGAACGGCTGCCACGCGGAGAACACGCCGAGCGCCGTGAAAAACCGCTCTGCACTCATCCGCAGGCAGAACGCCGCGTAAAACAGCGCCCAGAGCCCCAGAAGCCGCCGCAGCGGCAGGGAAAGACTCTCCCCGACCGTTTTCCCATCCGGAAGCGCGCGCAGCGCAGCGCGCAGAAACAGCCCGTAGAGCGCAAGCATCGGCAGCGCCGCGAGGCCGGAGAGCCAGCCCGCGTCCCCGGCCGCGCGGAGGTTTTCCTCCGGCACAACGCGCAGCAGCGGCGAGAGCACCGCGAGCGATCCGATCGTCCAGAGCTGTTTTTCCGTCAGCGGCTTCATTTTGTCCCTCCCGGCGGCACCGGCGCCTCCAGATCGAGCGTCCGGTCGAGCGCCGCCTTCACCGTCACCGACCACGACAGCGCGGGCAGCACTTCGCCCCATTTCGGCGCAATTTGCCTCCATTTCGCTCCGTCCTCCGTCCGAATGCGCCCCGCGAGATCGAGATAGTCCGCCCCCAGCGCCTGCGAGCGGCGCAGCAGATCTTCGCACCAATCCTTTACCGTCGCGGCGAGCTCCGCCTCCAATGCTGCGCGGGCCTGTTTTGTCGTCTCGTCCCGCCGCCCGTCCGTCTCCGTCAGCACGGCGCGGAGGTTTAAAACAATGTCCAGTCCCGCAAGTGTCTCATCGTCCCAGCGCGGGTGAAATTCCGCCCCGCAGCCGGAGAGCGTCACGGTCGTGCCGTCCAGATGCACGTCGCCGCGCGCGTCCTGTCCGCGCAGCAGCTGCACGGCCCGCGCCTCCGGCAGCGTGATCCAGCCGACGCAGCGGCCGTCTTGGATCACGCCGTAGCCCGCGGGTCGGAGCGTATCGTCCTCCAGAGTGCAGGCCGCCGCGAGCGCCGCGCCCCGATCCGCGAGCGCGGCGAGCGTCTCCGCGCAGGAGAAGATCGTGTCCCCGCCCCCTCCCGGCCCGCCCGGCCCCCCGGCCAGAGGCCCGCCGCAAAGTCCGTCAGGGAAATCCCATGCGTATGCCAAAACCGCCGCGGCGGGCTCCGGGAAAAAGGCTTCCGCCACCGCCACCGTCATCACCGTATCGTCGGTGAACTTCGGCCGCCAGGTGAACAGCGGAAACGCTTTGGTCTTGTTTCCGCGATCG
>JAZPZZ010000089.1:0-3259 GCA_045544935.1 Oscillospiraceae bacterium
GCGCGCCAGAGGAACGTGACCATCTGGCCGCGCGTGCAATCACTGTCGGGAGAGAAATGCGTCGGATCCGTTCCGTTGGTAATGTTCTGATCAACCGCCCACTGCACAGGAAGCGCAAACCATTCCTCCGCCGGAACGTCCACAAAGCGAGCGCCCTCCGTACGCACCGTCAAGCTGTCGGAATGGTGTGCCGCCCAGAACGTGCGGTCCAGTGAACCGTCCAGACGCTTTCCGGAAACCGCGGCAATCGCAAACGGGCGAATGCGAAACACATAATTCACAGCAGGCGACAGATCCGTCACCAAATAGGATAGCTGCGCCGTATCGCCAAGCCGCTTCCAACCGGAAGAGGTTTGCTGATAAACCGCATAGCGCTGCGCGCCCATCGCTTCCTCCCATGAAAGCGTGAGCTGCGTTTGACCGACGTCGGACGCCTCGATGGTCTTTACGTCGCACGGACGAATTTCAAACGGGAGCACCAGCTCACCATAGCAGCTGTTCACACCCGCGACGCGGACGGAGGCCATGCCGATCTCGGTGTTGTTTTCATAAGACACCGCAAATTCTTTCGTGTCCAGCTCTTCCCCGTCCGTCGTCTTCACCACGACGCCCGGCTCAAGCGGCGCGCCGGTATAATAACCGTAAAGATATTCCAGTTCGCCCGTCAGCGTGCCAATGTCCACGCCCTTCCAACCGCATTTTTCTGCATGATGTTCCGCGTCATAATGCACGTTGGTGCATCGATGCTCGCTGTCGAAATGATGCCCACTGGCTGCAACTGGCAGACCGTAAGACCGCGCGAGCACACATTCCGTACACCAGGCCATTTTCACGCCGTCTTCCGTGCAGGTCTCGGTGGAGAAGTCCATCGTCTGATGCACTCGCGCATCGCTGCCGGCATGCATCAGCGTGCCGCTGACGTAAAACCATCCCGTTCTCGCTGCGCCTCGATCCAGATAAGCCCGGCCATCCTGCATGGAAACGAAGCCGGTATATCCGCTCTTCCCGGCATCAACCGCCTCGCCGCAGCGATCACAGATGATCGTTCCGGAAGCATGATCATAAACACTATTCTCACTGAATACGTGTCCGTCTTCCGCACATTCAGACGCGAGCATGGTAAAGGAATCCACTTCCTTTAGATTGCCATCTTCAGCTTCCATCGCACGGAGAACAAACCGATCTCGCGTGACTTCCGCCGCAAGATATACCGACTCCTGCGCAGGATTGCCGCAGGTCAAATATACCACGCCGTCACCGCGAAGGCTGGTGCTCTCAGCGGCATCGTAGCTCTCAGCCGTATTGCCTTCAAGGAGCGCCGGTGTGCGTGAATACACACCGTCAGAGAAGGCAAAATGGATTCCTGCCTGCTCCAGCGCGGAACGGTCAGTTTCCGCAACCGGCTCCGCAGTCAGAAGCACCTTCCAGAGGCACTTGCTCGCGGCAGCATCCTGCATAAGCCAATTCAAATCCGAGTAATCCACATGTCCGGAAATCACCGCGAAATACACGTCGCCATATGTATAGGAATACGGCGCGTCCGGCTGGACCGCAACCGCAGAAGCCATGCGTCCTTCCGTTTTAACACTGGGAACCAGAAGCAAATCAGAATTCCCAATTGCTTCCAGTGCATTGAGCCGATTCGCCCAAGCGTCCACAGAGACAGCATCCTGCACTGTATCGCCGATTTGGGCAACCAGTTGCGGATGCTCGGCAGCAACGGCTCCGGCCAGCGACTGCAGAGCTTCCTCTTCTGCCCCCGCGATACTGCCAAGCAGCGAGAAACTCGTCTTGTCAGAAAAGTCACACGATGAGAAGTCTGTCAGCACAGACCATTCTTTTCCGTCATAGGAGACCTGCAGATAGCCGCTTGTACCCTGCTTCAGCCCTGTAATTGTGCAGGTGTTGATTTGCGCCATCTGACCGCCGAACGGAATGCGGGAGAAAGGCACCGCTACAGGCTTGGCATTGTTCAATTCAGGAACACTCTTTGCCCAGCGCAAAAAGACCTGATCGTGCAACGAGGAGATCCAACTGATCGTCTTGCTTCCTGACGGATCTGCCTGTGCGCGGAATGTAAGCGCGGATTCCAGATGTTGGGCCGCATCCGCAACAGTAACTGTTACCGGAAATGACCTGCCCAGATTGCCGGCAGCATAGAGCACATAGGTTCCGGGTGCCGAGAGCATCCGTCCCGGAACGGCAAGCTGTCCCGCCCAGTTGGTCAGGCCGAGAAAGCCCTGCGCCAAATCAAACACCTGCGCCTGCATGGCTTTATTTCCATTGCGCTCGGTAACATGGATATAGGCCTGTTCTGTCATTCCGAGATAGAGATCATCCACCGCGATCGTATATGGCGCTTCCACCGGCAGGCTTTGCTTCGCCAGTGAAAAGCCCTCATAATAATTTGGAGTGTCATTCCGACGGACTTCCGCCCAAGCGGCTGGAATCTCATAGGAAAAGAGACTTCCCTCTTTCAGATCAGACGGAACCGAAAACGAAACAGAGACAACGTCTCTTTCGCCGGAGAGCGCCATGTTCGCGCGGACATGAAACTGCAGCATCGCGCTCGCGGAATCATAATGCACGCTGCCCTCATCGAGTGAAAAGCCGGAACCCGCCTCAATTTCAAATCCATCGTCGCCCTCCATCGGCTCGGCGCGCATCGAAACATTGAGCACAGAGAGCGTTCCTGCGTTCGGCGTATGAATTGTGATGGTAAGCTTTCCGCCAAGCGGAGCATAGTCCAGATCAGCAGAAACAGAATATGCAATCAGATTCGGCGTTTCCGCCGTAACCGTCACCACATACGAAGTCTCTGTGATGTTGCCGTCATAATCTTGGACAATCAGTCCAATCACATGCCTGCCTTTTGCCAGCGTGAGAGAAGCGGTCAAACTCATATCCGCTTCATCCGTCAGCGCATCTGTGATCGGTCTCCCGTCAACAAAAAGCACGCATGCATCGATATTCACTCCGGAGGGCTCCAGTCCGCTCTCTCCCATCGGGTCATCTAACTCAAAGCGACAAACCAGAGATGAATAGTCAATGGTCTGTTCCGGCTGAAGCGACGCCGCATATTCAGAAGACGCCGATCTCACAAGCGCTTGTGTAATCACGGGCGCATCCGTCTCCGGGACAACCGGCTCCGCAGGCTCCGTCGGTGCATCCGGCGCCGGCGGGTCCTCCACCTGCACCGCACCGACTGCAAAGCACTGCAGAAGCATCGCCGCAGACAGTACCACTGCGAGCAGCAATC
>JAZPZZ010000090.1:0-23565 GCA_045544935.1 Oscillospiraceae bacterium
GCGGTAATAGCCCCCCGCCGCCCCGCCGCCGAGGGGGAGGGCGGCGCCGAACTTCGCCGTGCCGAGGGAGCTCCCGCCGCCGCCGCCGATCACGGCGTCCGCGCCGGTCTCTTTCGCGAGCCGCGCGGTCTCCGCCGCGCCCGAAAGCTGCGGGTTCGGCTCCACCGCGCCGAAGACGGCCTTGACGGCGGGAACCGAGTCTTTCAGCGCCTCGGCCTGCGGTGCGAAGTGGCGCCCGCAGGCGATCACGGCCCTCTCAATGCCGAGCGAGGCGAGCACCTGGGCGAGGGAAGCAAACTTCCCCACGCCGAAGTGCACCTGCACGGCCTCGGAGTAAACGAAGCTGTTAACCATAAATTTCATCCTCGATCTGGGCGACCTTCGCGGAGAACTTGTGCATATTCTCGGCTCTCCAGTCCTCGAGGTCCTGGCACCAGTCGGTCTCTAAGAAGGTGCGCGTCATCTCCACGGCCATCTCCGGGCCGACGATCCAGCCGCCCATGCAGAGGATCTGCGCGTTGTTGATCGCGCGGGCCATCTTCGCGGAGTAGACGCCCTCGCAGGCCACGGCGGAGACGCCCTTGAACTTGTTGGACACGACGCACATGCCCGCGCCCGTGCCGCAGATGAGCACCGCGCGGTCGTAGGTGCCGTCCTGCACCAGCGGAGCGACCTCGCTCGCCACCTGATAATAGGGGTGCACGTCGTTTAAGTCCACCGTGCCGAGATCGTCAAAGTCCATGCCCTGCTCTGAAAGCCAGGCCTTCACGGCTTCCTTGGCGGAAAAGCCGGATTTATCGCTGCCGATTGCAATTTTCATGTTGGTTCTCCTTTATTTGAGCGTTACCGCGCGCTTCGCGGTCTCGATGATGTTCTCCACGGTCAGCCCCATGACCTCGCGCAGGTAGGGCAGCATGCCCACCTCGCCGAAGCGGTCCTGCACCGCCACGGCGCAGACGGGGACCTTCTCCTCAGCCAGCGCCTCGAGCACGGCGGAATGCAGGCCGCCGATCACGTTGTGGTTCTCCACCGTGAGGACGGCGCCGGTCTTGCGCGCGGAGGCGCGGATGGTCTCGGTGTCGATGGGCTTGACGGTATGCACGCAGAGGATCTCCGCGTCGATGCCGTCGGCCGCGAGGGCTTCTGCTGCGTCCAGCGCGTCCTTCGTCTGGAAGCCGGAGACGCAGATCGTGAGGTCCTTGCCCTCTTTGACCACGTCGGCCTTGAAGAGATCAAACTCATAGTCGTCGTCAAAAATCTTCGGCAGCTCCTTGCGAAACAGCCGGAGATACGCCGGGCCCGCATAAGCGTCCAGCGCCGCCATCGTTGCGCGCAGCTGCGTCTCGTCCGCGGGCTCGGTGATCACGAGGCCGGGGATGGAGCGCAGCACGCCGATGTCCTCCAGCGCCATGTGCGTGCCGCCGTTGAGCTCGGCCGTGATGCCGGGGTCGGTGCCGACGATCTTCACGTTCTGCTTGGCGTAGGCCACGCTCAGCGTGATCTGGTCGCAGTTGCGGCGGGAGGCGAAGGTCGCAAAGCTCTCGATCCACGGCTTGAAGCCGTAGCTCGCGAGACCGGCTGCAATGCTCGTCATGTCCTGCTCGGCGATGCCGCATTCAAACATCTGTTCGGGAAAGCGCTCATAGAGCGCGCGCGTGCCGCTGGCCTTGGAGAGGTCCGCGTCGAGCACGACGACGCGCTTGTCCTTCTCCATCATCTCAGCGAGACAATTGGCATAAATGGCTCTCATTTCCATGGCTTACTCCGCCTCCTCTCGAATGGCGCGGATCGCGTCCAGCGCCTGCTGCTCGGTCAGATTGCAGTTGTGGTTGCCGGGGCCGAGATCCACGATCCACGGCACGCCGCAGCCCTTGAGCGTGTTGAGAATGACCATCGTGGGCTTTCCGGAGCCGAGGCCGGCTTTCGCGTGCTCGATCGCGGCGTCCACCTGCTCAATGTCGTTGCCGTCCTCCACGTCGATCACGTTCCAGCCGAAGGCGGCCCACTTCTCGGCGAGCGGCGCAAGATCGCACACGGCCTCGACCGTGTTGTCGATCTGGAGCTTGTTGTAGTCCGTGAAGGCGATGAGATTGTCGAGCTTCTTGGCGGCTGCAAACATCGCGGCCTCCCAGATCTGGCCCTCCTGGCTCTCGCCGTCGCCGATCAGGGTGTAGATGATCGCGCCGTCGCCCGCGAGCTTGGAGCCGAGGGCAGCGCCGATCGCGCAGCCGAAGCCCTGCCCGAGCGAGCCCGTCGTCATGTCGATGCCGACGGTGCGGTTCATGTCGCAGTGCGAGGGGAGATTCGTGCCGCCCTGATTGAGCGTGAGGAGCTCGCTTTTGTCGAAGTAGCCGCGGTTCGCGAGCGCGGCGTAGACCGCCGGGCCCGCGTGGCCCTTCGAGCAGACGAAGCGGTCGCGCCCGGCCTTCTTCGGGTCCTTCGGGTCGATGCGCATGTGCTTGAAGTAGAGCGCCGTTAAGAGCTCCACGATGCTCAGGCAGCCGCCGATGTGCCCCACGCCGAGGTGACCGATGCAAAGCAGCGTGTCGCAGCGCACGTCGCGGCTCATTTGTTTGAGATCATAATCCAATTGAGATGCCTCCCATCCATTAATTTCTTCTGTTAATCAATCCGAAGTGTACGCCTGCCGACAACGGTTGTCAACCCGTTTTTTGAGAAAAGCCTTCCCCTTTGGGGAAGGCGGCCGAGCGACCGATTCGTCTTGACAGGAACAGCCACGGGTTATACAATATTTCACGATGTTAAGCAAAGGAAGGAAAACCATCATGAACTTTACTCCGGTCTATGTTCCGGTTGGCGTGCCGACGTTTCATCTCGAGAGCGCGCAGGATCAGTTCGAGCGCTCGATCGCGGCGCTGAAGGCGGCGGACGAAAGCTTTGTCTGCCCGGAGAAGATGCTCCTCTCGATCGACGATCTGCGCGATTATCTCGACGGCGTGCAGCCGGATTTGATCGTGTTTCAGAATCTCACGTTTGCCAACGCCGCCTATATGGCGGAGGTGCTGCGCCGGTTCGACTGCCCGCTGCTCCTGTGGACGCTGCGCGAGCCCGTGATCGACGGCGGCCGCCTGCGTCTCAACTCCCTCACCGGCGCCTATTCGGCGGCGAACACCCTCCGTGCCTTTGACGACCGCGCTTTTTCCTACGTCTTCGGCGCGCCGGAGGAAGAGGAAGTGGCGAAGGCCGTGCGCTCCATGGTGCAGGCCGCCCGCCTCAAGAAGGCCATGCGCTCGCTCAAGATGGCGGCCATCGGCCACACGCCGCAGGGCTTCGGCTTCGGCCGCGCGCTGGACGCGGAGCTCATGAACACCTTTGGCGTGGAGCTCGAGAGCATCGAGGCCCGCGAGCTGATCGACCAGGCGAAGGCGTATACGGATGAGGAATGCAAAGACTATCTCGTGCGCACCGAGGCGATGACCTGTGGGCTCGACAAAACGCCCGAACAGAACCGCCTCGACCACAGCCGGCTCTACCGCGCCTACACGGAGTACGTCCGCTCCCACGGCATCGGCGCCGTCGCGAGCCGCTGCTGGCCCGATTTCTTCACCGCCTTCGGCACGCCGGTCTGCGCGGTGCTGTCTCTGATGAACGACGACGGCGTCGCCGCCGCGTGCGAGGCGGATATCTACGGTGCGCTTTCCATGTGGCTCGGCATGCAGGTAAGCGGCGAGCCCGTCTTCTTCGGCGACCCCGTGAGTCTCGATGAGGGCGAGAACACCGTCACCTTCTGGCACTGCGGCGCCGCCGCCTGCGGCCTTGCGCGGAAGGACACCGGCGCCGAGATCGGCGTACACCCGAACCGCAAGATCGGCCCCGCGATGAACTTCGGCTGCGAGGCCTTTCCGGAGGCCACGATCTTCCGCATCGGCCGCGAGCCGGACGGCTCGTTCCGCTTCTTCGTCGCCGAGGGCGCCGCGCTCGATAAGCCCCGCCAGTTCATCGGCACTTCGATCGTCATCCGCACGGACGCGAACGCCCGCGCGCTCGTGGAGCGCAGCGTGGAGGCCGGCTTCGAGCCGCACTTCGTCGTCATCCGCGGCCGCCATGCCGACACGTTCTCGGCGCTGGCCGAGCTGTTCCGTTTTCCCGTTTACCGTTTCTAAACCCTAAACAGGAGGAGCGCCATGCATCATTCCAATCTGCTGATGATCCGCACCGGAAAAAACGTCCTGCTGCGCCACAGCGCCGATCGCCCCTTCGCGACCGCCGTGCGGCAGGAGAAGACCTACACCGCCAGCCGCGGCACGGTCAAAACCACCGTTCATGAGGCCGAGCGCGTCCCGCTCACGGACGTGACGTACAAGGGGAAGGACGTCGTCCTCTCCGGCGGCGGGCACAGCCTGCGCATCACGATGGAAAAGGTGCCGCTCGGCACGGATCTCGCGCTCGAGGGCGAGGACGGCTGGAGCTATGAATTCCGCCTCCCCGCCAAAAAGGACGAGGCCGTCTTCGGCGGCGGCGAGCAGTACCGGCAGGTGAACCACCGCGGCGAGCGCGTGGTGAACTTCGTCTCCGAGCACATCAAGGCCTCGACCATCATCGAAAAGGCGCTGCTGCCCCGCGCGCTCTATCGGGAGAAATCCCACGCGAACATCGGCAGCTACGCGCCCATGCCCGTCTTCATGACGGACCGGAACCGCCTCATCCTCTTTGCCACGTCGTCGGACGGCACGGCGGACTTCACCGCAAAAGACGAATTTCGCTTCTTCTTCGACCGCTGCCCGAACCGGCTCACGCTCCTCTCGGGCAAAAATCTCCCTGAACTCTGCCGCGCGCTGACGCGGTATCTCCCGAACGGGCAGTATCTGCCGGACTGGTGCTTCGAGGGCATGATTCTCGGCGTGCAGGGCGGCACGGAGACCGTGATGCGAAAGGCCTTCTCCATGCTCGACGCCGGCGCGAAGATCTCGGCCGTCTGGTGTCAGGACTGGTCGGGAGAAAAACGCACCATCATGGGCAAGCAGGTCTGGTGGAACTGGGAGGTCGACGAGACGCTCTATCCGAACCTGCGCGAGGCGATCGGGAAGCTGAGCGATCGCGGCGTGCGCTTCCTCGGCTATATCAACCCCTATCTCGTCCGCGACGGGCGCCTTTATAATTATTGTAAAGACAAGGGCTGGCTCATCCGCAGACAGGACGGGGAGATCTACCACATCCAGTCCACCACCTTCGACGCCGGCATGCTCGATCTGACGCATCCGGACGCCGTTCAATATATCAAGGAAGTGCTCATCGGGCAGAATATGCTCGATCTCGGCATCTCCGGCTGGATGGCGGACTTCGGCGAATATCTGCCGGTCGACTGCTTGCTGCACAGGGGCGATCCCAAAGAGCTCCACAACGTCTGGCCCGTCCTCTGGGCGAAGATCAACCGCGAGGCGATCGCCGCGCGCGGCAAGGAGGACGAGGTCATGTTCTTCACGCGCTCGGGCTATCTCGGCATTCAGGAATATGCACCGATCCTCTGGAACGGCGACCAGCACACGGACACCTCGAAGGACTACGGCATGCCCTGCGTCATGCCGGCGAGCTTCTCGCTCGGCTTCTCGGGCGTCCCGATGGTGCACTGCGACATCGGCGGCTTCTTCTCGTTTTTGAAGATGAAGCGCTCGAAGGAGCTCTTCGTCCGCTGGATGGAGATGGGCGCGTTCTCGCTTCTGATGCGCAGCCACGAGTCCATCCGCCCGTGGGCCAACGCGCAGTTTGACGCAAGCGGCGTCACGCCCTTTACCGTGCGCCTGACAAACACGCACGTCGCGCTCCGGCCCTATCTGGAGCACTGCGTCCGGCTCGCGCAGGAGGGCCTGCCCGTCCTGCGGCCCGATTTCTTCCCCGAGAACGACGCGAAGAAGGGGCGCGACCCCTATGCCTATTTCCTCGGCGAGGATCTCTTCGTCTGCCCCGTCATCCGCGAGGGCGAGCGCGTGCGCACGGTGCATCTCCCGAAGGGGGAGTGGGTGCACTTCTGGACCGGAGCGGCTTATGCCGGCGGCAGGAAATACCGCGTGGACGCGCCCCTCGGCGAGTGCCCGGTGTTCTACCGCAAGGATAGTCAATATACACCCGTCTTTCAGTCAGCGGGTCAGAACAAATAAAGAGAGGTACAGGATATGGATCAGTCTTACATCTCCCGCACCAGCGGCATCAAAGCGAAAGACAAGATCGGCTACATGATGGGCGACCTCGGCTCGCTGCTCGTCTTCGGCCTTGTCCAGAGCGTGCTGCAGAAGTACTATACCGACGTGCTCGGCATCACCCCCTGGGCGATCATGATCATGTTCGTCATCGCCCGCGTCTGGGACGCGATCAACGACCCGATCTGGGGCCGCATCGTCGACGGCATGCCCGCCCGCGCGGACGGCCGCTACCGCCACTGGCTCAAGGTGCTCGCCATCCCCACGGCGATCGGCGCGATCCTCATGTTCGTGAAGATCCCCGGTCTCACCCCCGGCGGCTACCTCGTCTATGCCTATGTGACCTACATCCTCTTCGGCATGCTCTATACCGGCATCAACATCCCCTACGGCTCGCTCGCGCAGGTCATCACGAGCGATGAGCGCGAGCGCTCGAGCCTCTCGGTCTTCCGCTCCATCGGCTCGGTCATCGGCGCCATGCCCGCGATGGTGCTGATTTCCATGTGCTACGTGAAGCTCGCCGACGGCACGCGCGTCATGAGCTACAACAAGATCATCACCGGCGTGATTGTGATCTCCGTCCTCTGCGTGCTCGCGTTCTTCCTCGCCTATAAGTGGACGACCGAGCGCGTCAAGACCAAGCCTGCCCCGAAGCAGAAGGGCCAGACCTGGCGCGTGTTCAAGGTGCTGGTGAAAAGCCGCCCCTTCGTCGCGGTCTGCATCGTCGGCATGCTCTATCTCGCCGCGCAGATGTTCAGCCAGAGCTACTATAACTATCTCTTCCACTATTACTTCAACGCCCCCGGCCTGAGCCTGCTGCCGCAGGTGTGCATCTATCTGCCCGTCGCGGTTGTCATGTTCTTCGCCGGCAAGCTCGGCGCGAAGCTCGGCCGCCGAGAGCTCTGCGCCTACGGCGTGCTCTTCTCGGCCGTGTGCAACTTCGCGCTCTACTTCCTCGGCACGAAGAGCGTCTGGATCTTCCTCGGCGCGCTCTTCCTCTCCGGCGTCGGCGGCGCGTTCATCTTCCTGCTCCTCTGGGCGATCGCGACCGACGCGATCGACTATAACGCCGTCAAATTCGGCCTGCACGACGAGGCCACGAGCTACGCCGTCTTCACCTTCATGCGCAAGCTCGGCCAGACCGTCGCCGCCATCCTCACGAACGCGGCCCTCATCCGCATCGGCTACGACGGCGCCACCGTCGCGGCGGAGAACCTCACGGACGACGTCCTGAAGAACATGTATAACGACTCCGTCCTCATCCCGGCGGTGCTGTATCTTCTCATGTTCATCGTGCTCCTCTTCGTCTATCCCCTCGGCAAGCAGAAGATCGCCGAGCTCCAGGCGCAGAAGGAAGAAATCCTCGGAAAGATTCACGAGGCATAAAGAAAAAAGAGCCTGCTCGAGCAGGCTCTTTTTTACGGGTCGTCGAGGACGCCGACCCCTACGATGGCCTCGCAGAGTTCGCGCGCAAGCGCGAATTTGATCAAATCTGTTTTTCCAGCGACATGTGCGGTGGAAAAACTCCCTAAGGCGTCGTCAGAACGGGCTTGCTCCACGCCGCAGCCGCGCTAAGGCGCGCCGGCTCTGTATCCGCGCCCCCATTCTTCCTCTCCAAATCAAAGCGTTTGCTTTGATTTGGTAAGGAGCGGCAGTGGAATGAGCTTGCTTTCCCGCTCGCGGGGAAGCAAGGGATATGGAGCTTGCCGCGCCGCGGCGAGCCCTCGCGCCGACCAACCGAAGGGCGATGGAGCGCGAGTATTTCAAAAGAGAGCCGCATTGCGGCTCTCTTTTGATCTTAAAATTCCGTTTCCGGCATGAGCTCTTCGCTCATCACGCCGAGCATTTTGGAGAACGTCTCCAGCTCCTCGGGGGTGAAGCGCTGCTGCATGCGGTCCATGACCGTGTCGACGTAGCTCTTCATCAGCCCGCTGTAGTGGTAGTACTTCTCCGAGAGCTTGAGGTGATACTCGCGGCGGTCAATGTCGGAGTTCTCCTTGACGATATAGCCCTTTTTGATCAGGCTGTTGACCTTGTAGGTCGCGTTCGACTGGCTGATGCCCAGAAAGTCCGCGAACTGGCTGATCGTGGGCGAATCCAGCTGCTTGATGATCTCCACGGAGAACGCCTCCATCGCGCTCAGCGAGCCCTCGCGCTCGCGCACAAGGGAGAACAGGCGGCGGAAAAACTCCACCTTGAATTTATCATAGACCGACAGAAAATTCTCTTCCATCATCGCTTTGCCTTCTTTCTCTTACTTCTCTTCCGCGGGTGCGCTCTCCGCGGGCGGCAGCTCGGCCGCCGCGGCGATCGCCTCGTCAAAATCGGCGGGGAAGGGCGGGTCCTCCGTCACGACCTCGCCCGTCGTCTCGATCGCGGTCATCTCGTCCACGACGTCCTTGACCTTTTTCTTCACGTCCTTGACGAAGATCGTGGCGTAGATCACCGTGCAGAGGTTCTGCAGCCCGTCCATCACGAGGGCGACGCCCATCATCGTGCTCAGCACGCGCTGGCCCTTGAACGTATCGAAGATGAGCAGCAGTCCGAGCACCAGGCTCACGCAGGTGAACAGCAGCGTGATCCACCAGCTGCGCGCGCCCATGCGCTTGGAGTCCATGGCGACCTGCAGCTTGAACACGCAGTCGACCAGAATGAACAGTCCGATCACGACGTCCATCACGCCCGCAACCTCCGGCGCGCGCCAGAGCAGGAACGCGCCTGCCACGATGGCAAAGGCGCCCGTGGCGAAGTCATACCGCAGTCCGACGCCCTCGAGCTCCCGCACGAAGTAGCCGACAATGCGCGCGAGACCAAACAGCACCGCGACGCCGCCGAGGAACCGGCAGAACCAGATCATCGAGGTGTCCGGCCGGACGACCAGCAGCACGCCCAGCGCGATGAAAAACACGCTCACGAGCAGATACGCCCATTTGATGCGCTTAAATACCCTCATTCTTGACGCCTTCTTTCGTCGTTACAGGCCGAGCTCCTCTTCGATGAGGACGACCTCGAGCTTCTGCATGTCGAACATCTTGCCCCAGAGCACGAGCAGACCGTTGCAGCCGCGGTCCTTCGCGCGGCAGTCGTAGCACTTGCCGCCGGCCTTTTCGCTCTGGCAGGGCTGGGTTCCGGCAAAGCGCGCCATGTTCTGCACGGCGGCGGTATTCCGCGCGCGGAAGAGCGCCTTGTCGAAGTCGGCCTCGATCTTGTTCACGCCGGCCACGATGTAAACGTCCTTGCCCGGGCCGTAGACCATCGCGGCCAGGCGGTTGCCGCGGCCGTCGATGTTGATGATCTGCCCGTCCTCGGTGATTGCGTTCGCGCTCGAGAGATAGGTCTGCGCGGTGAGCGCCTTGTCCAGCGTCGGGATGCCGGGCTCTCTCCAGTGCCAGAAGACCTCGTTCGTTTCCTTCAGGCGGTCATAGACGCCGAGCTCGTCGAGCGTCTTGCTGCCGCCCATGCCGACGGTCGTGTTTTGAATGGCGCCGGCCAGATAGTCGGCGGCCTCCTCTTTGGTGGCAAAGCGGGAGACGGCAAAGCCCCGCCCCTGCAGCGCCCGGATGGTTTTTTCCAGATTCATGGGTATCCCTCCGTTCAGATCCGTTGGTGGCTGTTATCATTTCCTTAAAATGATTGTATCATTTTCATTCAACTGCGTCAATTCGCAATTGTATCTTCTTTATGGATTTGATATAATAAATCCCGTATCAAATGAGGGAGGCTTATTCCATGCAACTGCTTTACGTCCTCGAACAGCTCCGCACGCCGGCGGTCACGAAGGCGCTCTCGGCGCTGACGTATTTCGGCGGCGTCTACGGCTTTATGGTGCTGAGCATCATCGTCTTCTGGTGTCTCGACAAGCGCTGCGGCTATTTCATGCTCTCGCTCGGCTTCATCGGCACCGTCATCAATCAGTTTCTGAAGATTCTCTTCCGCATTCCGCGCCCCTGGGTGCTCGATCCGAGCTTTGAACCCGTGGAGTCCGCCGTGGCCGACGCCGGCGGCTTCTCCTTCCCGAGCGGCCATACGCAGAATGTGTTCGCCACCTTCGGTGGCATCTTCGTCTGGACGAAAAAGACCTGGCTGAAGATCGTCTGCGCCGTGCTGATTGTGCTCGTGGCCTTCTCGCGCATGTATCTCGGCGTGCACACGCCGCTGGACGTGGGCGTCTCCGTCGTGATGGGCATCGTGCTGCTCGTGGTGCTCTATCCCGTTTTCCGCGATTTGGAGGAGCATCCCAACCGGTTTTACGGCTTTCTCGCCGTGCTTGCCGTGCTGCTCGCGGCCTTCCTGCTCTATTCCTATCTCTGGCCCTTCCCGGACTGGATGTACGCCGAGGAGCACGTCGTGAACCTCATCGAGGCGCGGCACAATGCGAGCATCCTCACCGGCGCGCTCGCGGCGCTCACGATCGCCTACACGCTCGATATCCGCCGCACGCATTTTGGCACCAAGGCCGTCTGGTGGGCGCAGGTGCTCAAGGTCGTGCTCGGTCTCGTCGTCACCCTCGCCCTCATCGAGGGGACGAAGGCCGTCCTCGGCCGCAGCGACGCCGTGACCGGTCTGCGCTATTTCCTCGGCGTGCTCTTCGCCGCCGGTATCTGGCCGATGACCTTCGCGTGGTTCGGCCGTCTGGGGAAAAAGTGATCACTTTATTCTCATCACAGCGTTCGCTGTGCAACACAGAGCTGTGCTCTGTGTTGGGAAATTCGCATTGAAAATGCGAATTTCAGAGAATACCGTTGTAGTGTAGGAATCATGATTCATGGTTGAAAACCATGAATCTGCGGGCTTTGCCCGCATACCTCCGCTTTTGCGGAGGTGATTCCGAAACTTTGTTTGACTTGTGTCCATAAGTGTGCTAGAATGAAATGAATTGATAGAAAACTGTAACTTTTCGCGTCTGCGAAAAGACAGAAAGGACTGCAGTATGGAACAGAACGCAAACGTTCTCGGCGAAGGGCTTTACCGCCTGGACCGGGACGCACTGGCCGCGCTGGCGCAGGATTTGTGCCGGCAGCTGACCGCGCGCGGGGCGTACCATGGCGGCATCCGTCCGGACAATATCGGCTGCGATGAGCAGGGGAACGTCCTCCTCGGCGAGGACGTCGGCGGCGACGTGAATCGCGACTGGACCCCGGAGGAGCTGGAGTACATGGCTCCCGAGGTCTTCTGGAGCGGCACGCGCAATCCGTCGGCGGACGTGTATTCCATCGGCATGCTGCTCTATGCCGGCGTGACCGGCGGCCAGCTGCCCTTCACGCCGAAGGACCCGAGTCCGAACGACCGGGCCGAGGCGCTGCGCCGGCGCATGAGCGGCGAGGCGCTGCCCGTTCCGAAGACCGCCGGAAAGCACCTCGGCGCCGTCATCGAAAAGGCCACGCAGTTTCGCGCGGACGATCGCTATGAATCTCCCGCCGAGCTCGACGCCGTGCTCGCCGAGACGCGCGAGGCCATCCGAAATTACATCCCCCCTGCGAGAGAGATGCTCCACAAGCCCGTCCAGGAACTGACGGAGATGGAGCGGCTGCTCCTCGCGGTGCTCACCGAGAAGGCCGAGGCCGAGGAGGCCGCGCGCAGAGCCGAAGAGGAAGCGCGCCGCGCCGAGGAAGAGGCCCGTCTCGCCGCCGAGCGCGCCGCCGCGGAGGAAGCGGCCCGCCTTGAGGCCGAGCGCCTTGCCGCCGAGGAGGCGGCCCGGCAGGAGGCCGCGCGCATCGCCGCCGAAGAGGCAGCGGCTCGCGGCGAAGTCGTCGAGCCGGAGCCGGAGCCGGAGGCGCCCGCCGCCGAGCCCGAGCCGGCCGAAGTGCCCGCCGAGCTCGAAGTGCCCGCCGAGCCCGAAGCGCCCGCCGAGCCCGAAGCGCCTGTGGAACCGGCAGAGCCGAAGCCCATTAAAAAGCCCGGCGTCGACCCCGCGCTGGTGGAGGCCATCTCCGCCTCCGTCGCCCAGCGCATGGCGCAGCCGGACCCCAGGGTGAAGGACACGCCCACCGTCCCCGCCGACAAGCAGGCAGAGGAGGCCGAGCGCATCTCGCGCCAGCTCGAGCAGATGGAGTGGATCGGGCACAACCGCGGCGGCAAGCAGAGCCATTCCGGCTGGATTGTGTTTCTCCTGTGCCTCATCGCGCTGGTCCTCGGCGCGCTGATTCTGCACAGCATCGGCGCCATCAGCGGCAGACCCCGCCCGGCGCAGACGCCGGAGGAGACGCCGATCGAGAGCGTCCTGCCCGTCGATCCGGAGACCTCCGCCGAGCCGACCGAGGCCGTCGAGTCCGCCGAGCCGACCGCGACGCCCGAGCCCACCGCCACGCCCGCTCCGAAGCCGACCTATGAGATCGTCCTCTCCGACGTCTCGTGGGAGCAGGCCAAGGTCGAGGCCGAGGCCAAGGGCGGCCATCTCGCGGTCATCCGCAGCGCGGAGGACCTGCAGGAGGTCGCGAACCTCGCGGCGAACGCCGGCGCGAAGTACGTCTGGATCGGACTCTACCGCGGCGACGACGGTGAGCTCCACTGGGTGGCCGACAACCCGAACCCCTACACGGTCTGGGCCAGCGGCGAGCCCTCGGTCCGCGACAGCTACACCGGCCAGCCGGAGAATTACGTGCTCATCTCGAATTCCGCCGGCGCCTGGAGCTTCAACGACTGCGGCAACAACCCCGCCGGCGCCTACCCCCGCTTCTACAGCGGCGTGCTGGCCTATGTTGTGCAGTACGACAACTGAACCAAATGAAAAAGACGCACCGAATTTCCGGTGCGTCTTTTTTTATCCGTTCGCCTTTTTCTGCAGCTGATAGAGCGTGTTGAGCGCCTCGATCGGGGTGAGGGTGTTGAGATCGAGCGCCAGGAGCTCCCGCGCGATCTCGCTGCCGCCGACGTCCAGGAGCGTCACCTGATCGGTCTCCGGCGCCGCAGGTGCGGCGGGCGCGGCAGAGGGCTTTTCGGTCTCGAGCGACTTGAGATAGCCCTTCGCCTTCGTCACGACGCTCTCGGGCAGGCCAGCGAGCTTCGCCACCTCGATGCCGTAGCTGTCGTCGGCAGCGCCGCGGACGATCTTGCGCAGGAACAGGAGCGTCCCGCCCTGCTTTTTCGCGGTGATGTTGTAGTTGCGCACGCCCTCCATGTCGTTTTCCAGTACGGTCAGCTCGTGGTAGTGCGTGGCGAACATGGTCTTCGCGCCGAGCTTTCGCCGGTCGGCGCAGTATTCGAGCACTGCGCGGGCGATGGCCATGCCGTCGTAGGTCGAGGTGCCGCGGCCGATCTCGTCGAGAATCAGCAGGCTCTTTGCCGTCGCCTGCTTCAAAATGGCGGCGGTCTCGCTCATCTCCACCATGAAGGTGCTCTGTCCGGCGGCGAGATCGTCGCTCGCGCCGATGCGCGTGAACACGCGGTCCACCACGCCGATCACGGCGCTCTTGGCCGGCACGAAGGAGCCGATCTGCGCCATGAGGACGATCAGCGCCGTCTGGCGCATGTAGGTGCTCTTGCCGGCCATGTTCGGGCCAGTCACGATGGCGCAGCGGTCGGTCGTGCCGTTTAAGAACGTGTCGTTCGGCACGAAGAGCACGTCCTTCTGCGCCTGCTCCACGACGGGGTGGCGGCCTTCCTTAATGTCCAGCGTCTGCGAGAGGTCCACCTCGGGGCAGACGTAGCGGTTTCGCACCGCGACCTCCGCAAGAGAACAGAACACGTCCAGCCGCGCGACGCTCTCCGCCACCGCCTGCACGCGGGCGACCTCGCCCGCCACGAAGCATCGCAGCTCGTTGAAGCGCTGATATTCCAGTTCCGCGATGCGCTCGCGCGCCGTGAGGAGCGTGTTTTCCAGTTCCTTCAGTTCGGGGGTAAAATACCGCTCGGAGGAAACCAGCGTCTGCTTGCGGATGTATTCCTCCGGCAGCGCCACGTCGCCGGCCGAGTTCGGCACGTCGATGTAATAGCCGAAGACGCGGTTGAAGCCGAGCTTCAGCTTCTTGATGCCGGTGCGCTCGCGCTCGCGCTGCTCGAGCTCGGCGACCATGGAGGCGCCGTTGTCGCGCACGGAGCGCAGGCGGTCGACCTCGGCGTCGAAGCCCTCGCGCAGAATGCCGCCCTCGCGCACGGAAAACGGCGGCTCATCGCAGATCGCCTCCGAGATGCGCTGCTCCAGATCCGCGAGCACGTCCATGCCCGCGATCGCGCGCAGCTCTCCGCTCTCGGTGCCGGCGAGCAGCGCGGACAGTCTCGGCAGCTGACGGCAGCAGGACGCAAGCTGCGCCAGATCGCGCCCGTTGGCCGAGCCGTAGACCGCGCGGGCAATGAGGCGCTGCATGTCGCCGATCTCGCGCAGGCACTGCATCGTCTCGCCGCGCAGCACGTTGTCGCGCGCAAGCTCGCCCACGGCGGCGTGGCGGCGCTTGATCTGCACGGGGCTTAAGAGCGGCCGCTCCACCCACGCGCGCAGCATGCGCCCGCCCATCGGCGTCCGCGTCTGGTCGAGCACCCAGAGGAGGCTGCCCTTCTTCTCGCCCGAGCGGAGGGATTCCGTGAGCTCGAGGTTCCGCCGCGTGGTGTAGTCGAGCTCCATGTAGCGGCTCTCGCCGAAAAGCTCCGGGCGGTTTAAGTGGCTCAGGTCCGTCTTCTGCGTCTCCTGCGCGTAGGCGAGCAGAGCCCCCGCGGCGCAGACGGCGCCGGGCGCGTTTTGCATTTCCAGCGCGGCGAGGCTTTCGGCCGCAAACTGTGCGCAGAGCGTCTTCTCCGCGGCTGCTTCGTCAAAGCGGCCGCCGTCGGCCTCCACCATGCAGCCGAGCCGCTTTTTCAGAAAGTCAAAGATCTCCGCGCTCTGCACCGCCTCGGGGCTCAAAACGGCCTCGCGCGGCGAAAAGCGGCCGAGCTCGTTCAGGATATGCGTCGCGCCGTTCTCGGGAAAGTCCGCCGCGCAGAATTCGCCGGTGGAAATGTCGCAGAAGGCGACGGCGCCGCGCTCGCCCGCGAGATACACGGCCGCGAGATAGTTCGATTTCCCCTCCTCGAGCATGGAGCGCTCGGTCACGGTGCCGGGCGTGATGATGCGGATGATATCGCGCTTGACGAGACCCTTCGCCAGCGCCGGGTCCTCCATCTGCTCGCAGATGGCCACCTTATAGCCCTTGGCGGTGAGCCGGCCGATGTACGCCTCCGCCGCGTGGTACGGCACGCCGCACATCGGCGAGCGCTCGTCAGGATTTTCCACGTTGCGGTCGCGCGTCGTGAGCGTGAGATCGAGCTCCTTGGCCGCGAGGCGCGCGTCGTCGTCGAACATCTCATAGAAATCCCCCAGACGGAAGAACAGCAGGCAGTCCGGCTGCTGCTGCTTGATCTCATAATACTGCCGCTTCATGGGGGTCATTTCAGCCATGATGGTTGTCTCCTTCTTCTTTCAAATCCTGTGGGCGCGTACCCAGTCCAGCAGGGCTTCGTATCCCATTTCACCCGCTGCAACTGCGAGGCCGACCGCAGCAACTTCTTCATTGGTGCAGCTTAAACGGATGCCGTTGACTTCCAAAAATGTCAGCATGACATACATGCCGATCCGCTTGTTTCCGTCTACAAATGCGTGATTGGAAATCAGCGTGAAGCCCAGCCGAGCGCCTTTTTCTTCCTTGGTGGGATAGAGCTCCTGCCCACCAAAGGTGGCAAACACGCCTTCCAGCGCAGATTCCAGCAAGCCCTCATCGCGGACGCCTTCGCTGCCGCCGGTCTCCTGTGCGATCAGTTGGTGCAGAAGCAGCACCTTGTCTTTCGAAAAACGAATCATTTTGCCAGCTCCAGAAAGGCGGGCTTATACTGCTTGAGGATTCGCGCCGCTACAAAATCGATCTTCTCGTCGTCTGTCATTTCAATCTGCGGGTTGCTCTCAATGTCGAGCAGCAGATATTTCGGGCGGTTGTTTTTGAAAATCACCGCCTGCCCGTTCTGATCTGCAATCCGGGTGACGCGGGAAAAGTTTTGATTTGCCTCGGTGACCGAGACAATGGTGTTGGTGTCAATGGTCATGTGGATCCCTCCTGACCCGATTATATCCAAAAGATAGGTATAATTCAACCTATTTTTGATCCGGATGATTTTCAAACCACTCCTGCCAGTGGGTGGAATAACGGTTGCCGAAGCTCACGCAGGTGATTTCATTATAAGGGATTTTATGCGTCTCCTGCCATTCGCCGTTGGCGTCAAAGTCCTGAAACCGGATGGAGTGCTTCCGAACAGAGCGGATCACGCCGATCTCAAACCAGCTTTGCCCTTCGATGATGAGAAAGCGCCCGAGCCCTTCCAGGTCACGGAAGGCGCTCTGCCAGTCGGTCAGATCGATCTTCGGCGCCTCGATGGTCTGGCGCAGCGCGAGCGTCTGCTCGATCTGCGCGGCCATGTTGTTTTTGTGCGCAAGCCCCTTCAGCACGGAGATCGGGCGCAGTTCAAAGCCGTCGAGAATGAAGTCGTCCTCCTCCACACCCAGCAGCAGCCGGTCGGAGAAGTCCAGAAAATATAAATACCAGTAGTTTTTGCTGTCGGAAAACCAGCAGCGCCACGCCGTGTCAGACCGCACAGCCCTGGCAAGACGCTTCATTAGTTTTTTGCGTTTCATTGCAGAATCACCTGCCTGTGTTGATTGCTCGAAAGCCTCCCTTGTGCAAAGGGAGGTGGCACGGCGTCAGCCGTGACGGAGGGATTGTTTTGCCGGTCTGAGCTGTTTTTCAATGTCATTGGCTGCTCCGTGCTTCGGCAACTATCATTCAGCTGCATTGGAAGTTATCGAGGTGCGCTGCAGCAATCCCTCAGTGTCGTCACGGCAAGCTTCATATCCCTCACCGCTGAGCAAAGCTCACCGGATCGCTCATTCCGCTGCCGTTCCTCTCAAAATCAAAGCGTTTGCTTTGATTTTGTTAAGGAGGATTGACTTTCGCCGTCAGCCTTGTGAGGCCAAAGCCTCGCAAGGTGACTTGCGCAAGTCAATCGGACGCGCGACAGCTCCCTTTGCACAAGGGAGCCTTTGGGTGCGTCAGACGATTTCCCCGTACAGCGCCCAGGTGTTGCTGTCAGTGATCTTCACTTCCGCAAACGTGCCGACGAGCGCCTCGTCGCCCTTGAGGTGCACGAGCCGGCCGCCCTTGGTTCTGGCGGTGAGGTTCCAGTCCCCGCGGCCGTCCGCGCCGTCGATGAGCACGCGCTGCGTCGTGCCCTCGTAGGCCTTGTGCTTTTCGGCCGAGATCGTGTTCGCGAGATCGAGCAGGCGGTCAAACCAGACCTGCTTTTCCGCTCTCGTGTAGGGGTCCGGGAGCTTTGCCGCGGGCGTCCCGACGCGCTTAGAGTAGATGAAGGTGAACATCGCGTCGTAGCGCACTTCGTCCACGAGCGTCAAGGTCTCCTCAAATTCCTCCGGCGTCTCGCCGGGGAAGCCCACGATGATGTCCGTCGTGAGCACGAGATCGGGCATATACTGTCTTGCCAGCGCGACCTGCTCGAGGTATTTCTCTCTCGTATAGCTCCGGTTCATGGCCTTGAGCACGCGGCTCGAGCCGGACTGCACCGGCAGATGCAGGTGGTGCGAGCACTTCGCGCACTCGGCCATGGTTTGGAAGAGCTTCTCGGTGGCGTCCTTCGGGTGGCTCGTCATGAAGCGGAGCACGAAGTCGCCCGGAATGTCGTTGAGCATGCGCAGCAGGTCCGAGAAGTCCACGTCCTCGTCGAGGTCTTTGCCGTAGCTGTTCACGTTCTGGCCGAGGACGGTGATGTCCTTGTACCCGGCCGCGACGAGCTGCTTTGCTTCCGCCACAATGTCCTCCGGCTTTCTCGACCGCTCGCGGCCGCGCACGTAGGGCACGATGCAGTAGGTGCAGAAGTTGTTGCAGCCGTACATGATCGAGAGCCACGCCTTCACCGCCCCGTCGCGCTGCAGGGGGATGCCCTCGGCGACGGCGCCGTCCTTCGGCGTAATTTCAAACACGCGCCTGTGGTCCTTCACCACGGTCTCCAGGAGCTCCGGGAAGCGCCAGAGCTCGTGCGGCCCGAAGACGAGATCCACGATGCGGTAGGACTTCTTGAGCTTCTCGGCCATGTGCGCCTGCTGGGCCATGCAGCCGCAGACGGCGATGATCTGGTCGGGATTCTTCGCCTTCGTGTGGTTTAGGGCGCCGACGTTTCCGAGCACGCGCTGCTCGGCGTGCTCTCTCACGGCGCAGGTGTTGAAGATGACGAGGTCGGCCTCGTTTTCATCCTGTGTAAAGCCGAAGCCCATCGCCTCGAGATAGCCGCGCAGCTTCTCGCTGTCGGCCTCGTTCTGCTGGCAGCCGTAGGTGTCCACCAGCGCGAGGGGCCGCGCCTCCCGCTGCTGATAATAAGCGCGCAGACTTTCGCAGATATCCAGCTGCCCGGCGATCTGCTCCGGCGCGATTTCTGTTCGTTTGTAAGCCATAATGTTATCCAGTCTCCAAAAATAGATGTACAGATTATATTAACATTTATGGGTGGAATTTTCAATGAAGAAGGTATAAAATAAAGCAAATTGCAATTTGCTTTATTTTATACCCTTTTCAGGAGCTGACTTCTATGCCCGATATTCAAATCCTCTCCCCCCATGTGGCCGATCTGATTGCCGCGGGCGAGGTGGTGGAGCGGCCGGCCTCCGTCGTGAAGGAGCTCGTCGAAAACGCGATCGACGCCGGCGCACGCACCGTCTCGGTGGAGATCCGCGGCGGCGGCATGACGTATCTGCGCGTGACGGACGACGGCTGCGGCATGGCGCCCGAGGACGCGGGCGTGGCCTTCCTGCGCCACGCCACGAGCAAGCTGCGCGACGCGCGCGGCCTCGAGAGCATCGCGACGCTCGGCTTTCGCGGCGAGGCGCTCGCGGCGATCTCCGCCGTCAGCCATGTGGAGCTTCTGACGCGGCAGCAGGGCGCGGCGAGCGGCACACGCGTGACGCTCTCGGCGGGCGAAATTGAGGAAATGTACGAGACCGGCTGCCCTGAGGGGACGACGATGATCGTCCGCGATCTCTTTTATAACACGCCGGCCCGGCTGAAATTCATGAAGTCCGACCGCGCCGAGGGCAGCGCCTGCGTGCTCGCGGCGTTTCGCTGCGCGCTGGGCAGACCCGATATCTCCGTAAGATGCATCCGCGACGGGGAGGAGCAGTTTTTCTCCCCCGGCGACAGCCGCATGGAGTCCTGCGTCTACAGCCTTCTCGGCCGCGAGCAGGCCGCGCGCATGCTCTTTTGCTCCGGCGGAGCCGACGGCGTGAAGGTCGAGGGGTACGTCTCCTCGCCGGCCGCCGGCCGCGGCAACCGCAGCGCCCAGCATTTTTACTGCAACGGCCGCGTCATCAAGTCCGCCGCGCTCCAGTCCGCGCTGGAGCAGGCGTATAAAAACACGCTCCTCGTCGGCAAATTCCCGTCGTGCGTTTTGTATCTCACCTTGAGCTTCGGCGCTGTGGACGTGAATGTGCACCCGGCGAAGACCGAGGTGAAGTTCACGCAGGAGAAGGCCGTGTTCGACGCGGTGTATTACGCCGTGCGCTCCGCGCTCGAGCGCGAGAGCCCCGCGGCCGCGGCCGTGCACATCTCCGCCGGCACGCAGAAGAAGACCGAGCCGCGCGCCGATTTCTACCAGACCATGTCCGCCGCGGAATACCGCGCCAAGCAGGCAGAGCCGGCCAAAAGGGAAGTGCAGTACGCCCCGCCGAAGCCCTATCCCGCGCCCGGCATCTCGACCTATACGACCTTCCGCTCGCCGACGGTCGCGCCGTCCGCCCCCGTCCGCCCGCCGATGACGCCGACTCCCAGACCGACGCCGAAGCCGGCGCCCCAGCCCGTGCAGACCGCGCTCGAGTCCTTCGAGGAGAAGGCTCCCGCCGCGGCGCCGGAGGCAAAGGCGCGCATCATCGGTGAGACGATGAACGCCTACATCCTCGTCGAAAAGGGCGACACGCTGCTCCTCATTGACAAGCACGCGGCGCACGAGCGCATCAACTTCGACCGCCTGCAGGCACAGACGGACCCGCTCATGAGCCAGACGCTCCTGGCCCCCGTGCCGTTCTCCCCGGGCGGGACGGACGCCGAGGTATTACGTGCGCATTTGGCGTCCCTCGAGCAGATGGGCTTTGAAATTGAGCCCCTGAGCGGGGATGACTTCATGATCCGCGCCGTGCCGGAGATCATGTCCGAACAGGATGCGGCCGCCGCGCTCGAGGAGATTTGCCGCGACCTTCGCCACGGCGGCGCGCTCGATGTGCACGCCGCGCGCGATGAGATTTTGAAGACCGTCGCCTGCAAGGCGGCGATCAAGGCCGGCTGGAACACCGCGCCGCAGGAGCTGCTGCCCCTCGCGGAGGCGGTCCTCTCGGGCGAGGTGAAATACTGCCCTCACGGCCGCCCCGTCGCCGTCACGCTTACGCGGAAGGAACTCGACAAGCTGTTTTTGCGGATTGTGTAAAACAAACAACAAAAAAAGACGCAAGGCTTTTTGCCTTGCGTCTTTTTCATTCGGAACCTTATCTGGCTCCCTTCGTCTGCAATACCTGCACGCCGTGCATGATGATCTCGCCCGCGAGGGTGGCCATCTCCTCGGTGGTCTCCTTCATGCCGGAGTTGATCCAGCGCAGGGCGAGCGCCAGATTGCCCGAGATGATGAACGCGCAGAAGTAGTCCAGCAGCGTCGGATCGTTGTTCGGGTAGAAGTGCGCCACGAAGTCATAGAGATGCTCGTCGCGCAGGATGCCGCAGATCCGGTCGGTGTAGGCTTTGTCGCCGTTGGCGCCGAGCAGCACGCGGCACATGTCCGCGTTTTCCGCGATGAACTGATACAGGTCGCTGAGATAGGGGAAGGTGGAGCCGTTGTACTCCTCGGCGTTGTGCGCCTGGCAGACCTTGATGAGGCCCTGCGCCATCTCCTCCTCCAGCTGGCTGAGCAGATCATAGACGTCCTTATAGTGAATATAGAACGTGCCGCGGTTGATATCCGCAATGGCGGCCAGCTCCCGCACGGAGATATCCTTCACGTTCTTCTCCGCCATGAGCTGCATCAGCGCAAGCCGGAGCTGTCGTTTGGTTTTTCTCACACGGCGGTCGACGGGCTTTTCGTTCATAAGACAACCTCCAATTTTCAAATTGCTGTTTTCTTGACACCGAGTATATCATATTTCTCCTTTGTATTCAACATTTTGTTGCGGAAAAAACGGAAAATTTTTAACACAATTCCTGTGAAATGTGCATATATAAAGCTGTTCAGCCGCTTTCGTTGATTAAACGGCTGCACTCCGTAAAAAATAAAAAATAGAAAGAAAATGTGACAAAAGGGTTGCAATTTCAAAAAGAGTATCGTATTATGTAACCTGTGAATTTGTAAAAAGGAAGCGTGTAAGCAAATGGATCAAAATACCTCTTCCCGGACGCCGGTTCTGCGGCGCGTCGCGGGCGGCATTGTCAGCGCCCGCTGGGTCATTCTGATCATCACTTTGGCTGCGATGGTGTTCTGCGCCTTCAGCAGCTTTTGGGTGCAGGTCGACAGCTCTCTGGCCTCCTTCCTCGCGGAGGACGCCGAGGCGCGCCGCGGCATCCGCATCATGGCGCAGGAGTTTCAGACCTACGCCACGGCGCAGATCATGGTGGAGGATATCACCATGGCGCAGGCCGAGTCCGTCCGCCAGACGATCGCGGACGTCGACGGTGTCGCCATGGTGCAGTATAACGCCTCGAAGAACTACCGCGACAATGCCGCGCTCTACAGCGTCACGTTCCGGAGTCTCGAGCACGAAGAGCAGCTCGACGCCTTAAACCGCGTCAAGGACGCGCTCGCGCCGTACAGCACGGTCGTGAACTCCGAGGTGGACTTCAATTTTGCCGACGTCATCATGAAGGAGATGGCCCTCATCATGGTCATCGCCGTCATCGTCGTGCTCGTCGTGCTCATTCTCACGAGCACCACCTGGGCGGAGATCCCGGTGCTTTTGCTCACGTTCCTCGCTGCGGCCATCGTGCAGCAGGGCACGAACTTCCTGCTCGGCACGATCTCGTTTATCTCCAACTCCGTCACGCTGATTCTGCAGCTGGCATTGAGCCTCGACTACGCGATCATCTTCTGCAACCGCTATAAGGAGGAGCACGAGCAGTACGGCATCCGCGAGAGCGTCGAGCGCGCGCTCGCCAAGGCCGTGCCGGAGGTCTTCTCCTCCAGCCTCACGACGATCGCGGGCCTCATGGCCATGACGTTCATGAAGTTCCGCCTCGGCGCGGACCTCGGCTTCGTGCTCATCAAGGCCATCGCGTGCAGCCTGCTGAGCGTCTTTCTCGTCATGCCGGGGCTTCTCATGCTCTTCGGCAAGGCAATGGACAAGACCAAGCACCGCAAGTTCGTACCGAAGATCCCGTTCGTCGGCCGCTTCGCGTGGGCCACGCGCAAGTTCGTCCCGATCCTCTTTGTGTTTGTTTTCGTCGGCGCGTTCTATCTCTATCAGCAGGTGAACTTCGCCTACAGCGAGGACTTCCTCGTCACGCCCAAGCAGAATGCCCACCAGATGGCGGACCGCGCGATCAAGGCGCGCTTCGGCGACAACAATCCGCTCGCCATTCTGGTGCCCGCGGGCGATCTCGAGAGCGAAAAGGCGCTGCTGAGCGACTTCGCCGCCTGCGACGAGGTGGACAGCGTGCTCGGCCTCGCCACGATCGACGCCATGGGCGGCTATAAGCTCGGCGACGCCGTGAACTACCGCGAGTTCATGCAGCTCGCGAACCTCGATGAGACGATGGCGCAGGGCCTCTTTGCATACTACGCCGGCATGCACGGCGCCACCGAGGCCGTCACCACGGCGCCGGAGGAATACCGCGTGCCGATCATCGATCTCTTCCTCTTCCTGCACGACAAGGCCGAGTCCGGCGAATTTGAGGTGAGCGAGGAGCAGCTTTCGCTCATCCGCAATCTCTATGACCAGCTCTCCATGGCGAGCGACCAGCTGCAGGGCAAGAACTACAGCCGTCTCGTGCTGCAGCTCAAGCTCCCCGTCGAGGGCGAGGAGACCTTCGCCTTCATCGACCGCGCGCACGTCATCGCCGAGCAGTATTATCCGGCGGACGAGATCGTCACGGTCGGCAACGCCACGAACTCCTATGACTTCCAGAAATCCTTCGAGCAGGATAACCTCGTCGTCACGCTCGCGAGTCTGCTGCTCGTCATGCTCATCCTGCTGTTCACCTTCCGCTCGCTCGGCATGCCGATTCTGCTCATCCTCGTCATTCAGGGCAGCATCTGCATCAACTTCGCCATTGCGAAGCTCCTCGGCAGCTGGGTCTTCTTCAACTGCTATCTGATCGTCACGGCCATCCAGATGGGCGCGAACATCGACTATGCCATCGTCATCTCCAGCCGCTTCAACGAGCTGGGCGCCAAGGGGGCGGACCCGGAAGAAGGCGGG
>JAZPZZ010000091.1:0-12126 GCA_045544935.1 Oscillospiraceae bacterium
ATGGCATGGATTCGCCCGGGATCGACAAAAAATCAATGCGTTCTGCAGGGTCGTCGAGAAGTCGGATCGTAGCCATGTCGTTCTGTGGGCCAAGGAGGTGGTGCCCATTGTTGTCTTCCTAAGCCCGCTTTGGCCTCCGACTTGTCTCGATCGAGACAGCCCTTTTTTGTGTTCGTGTATGGCATGGATTCGCCCGGGATCGACAAAAAATCAATGCGTTCTGCAGGGTCGTCGAGGACGCCGACCCCTACGACAAAAACTCGCCTCGCAGAGTTTGCCCGACAGGGCAAATGAATTGAAATCCGTTTTTCCGGCGACATGTGCGGCGGAAAAACTCCCTAAGGCGAAGCGTTACGCGAGCCCTCGCGCCGACCAACCGAAGGGCGATGGAGCGCGAGTCCTCAAAGCAGAGCCGCATCGCGGCTCTACTTTGATTATTGCATCTGCCGCTCCATCTCCCCTCTTAATTTTGCGATAATTCTTTTCTCCAACCGGCTGATGTAGCTCTGGCTGATGCCGAGGGCGTCGGCGACCTCTTTTTGCGTGGCCTCCTGCTTCTGGCCGATGCCGAAGCGGAGGCAGATGATCTCGCGCTCACGCGGCGGCAGAGACGCGATCGCGGCGCGGAGCATGGCGCGGTCGGCGTCGGCCTCGAGGGGTCTGGAGACCTCGTCCGGGTCCGTGCCGAGAATGTCCGAGAGGAGCAGCTCGTTGCCGTCCCAATCCGTGTTCAACGGCTCGTCGAAGCTCACCTCGCCGCGGCGGACGGCAAGCTTGCGCAGGTACATGAGAATCTCGTTTTCGATGCAGCGGGAGGCGTAGGTCGCGAGCTTGATGTTCTTGTCCGCGCGGAAGGTGCGGATGGCCTTGATGAGGCCGATCGTGCCGATGCTGATGAGGTCCTCGATGTTCACGCCCGTGTTCTCAAACCGCCGCGCGAGGAAGACGACGAGGCGGAGATTGTGCTCGATGAGCTTTGCGCGGGCGTCCTCGTCCCCGGCGGCGAGCGCCTCGAGCGCCGCGGCCTCCTCGGCCCGGCTCAGGGGCGGCGGCATCGTGTCCGCCCCGCCGATGTAAAACAGGCCGGCGCGGGGAAAGAGACGGATGAGAAGCTGAAAGAACCGAAGCATAGAAGCCCTCCTGACAAGAATGATGTATGCCGCTGACGCGGCAAATGATGTTCACGTTCCGTGAATGATGCTGCACAAGCGCAATGATGTGTGCTGCGCACATTTGCCGAAAGGCATACATCATTTGCATAGCAAACATCATTTCTCCGGAAGAATGATCTGCGCTCCCCCGTCGCCTACGGGCGTGGGCGAGAGCGCGACGAGCAGGTCCTCCCGTTTCCCGTCCACCTCCACCGCGTCCGGCCGGAAGGCGAGCAGAAGCCCGCCCGCGCCGACCGCGCGGTACGGCAGAAGGCGATAGGCGCCGCTGCCCCGAAGCTCCTCGAAGGCCGCGACGGGGTCGTCCGGCAGGCTCGGCAGCAGGGACTGCAGCGCGCGCCGGTCCGCCACGGCGGCGGCCAGGCCCGTGACGGGGTCGTGCAGATCGTTTCCGCTGTCGCGCCAGCCGGGCAGGCGCGCCTCCCGGCCGCCGAAGCGGATGACGACGGGGCGGACGATGCGCCCCGCGCGCTTTGCCCGGCGGCGAAAAAGCAGGCTCGCCGCCGTGTAGCACACGGCGAAGGACAGGGCGAAGACCCGCAGCGAGAGCGGTGCGACGCTGCCGCGAAGCGGGTCCGACCCCGCGAGCAGGGACGCGGCATAAACCCCGCCGCCGAAGAGCGCCGCGGCGGCGAAAAACACCGCCGTGCACCGGCCGAGCCCGCTCTCGCCGCCGAAGGCGATGAGCGAGAGCAGCACGCCGAGGGCAAGCTTCAGCGCCGGATGGAGCAGCCACGTCCAGCCCGGCAGCACGCCGGCGCCGGCATACGCCGCGCCCACGAGCGCCGCGAGGGCGAACCGCCCGCGCCGCAGATAGGCCCCGCACACTCTGCCGGACAGGAGCAGCAGGCAGTAATCGATGAGGAAATTGACGGCGACGAGCCGGTCGAGATAGAGCACTTCCATACCCGCATCCTAGCACCGCGGCGGCAAAAAGCCTGTCAAAGGCGGCGGCGGACGCGATTTTCGCGCAAGTGCGCAAAACCGGTACACTTCGCCGATTTCGGCCGCCGGAAAAGCCTGTTTTTTGTTGACAGAGCGTTGAAGATGTGTTAATTTTATAATGATATTTTATCGAATGAATTTGAGATAATATCGGACACAACTTACGGCTGAAACAGAAATCAAATATTCGGAAGGAAGGGACAACATGAAAGACCTGAAACACCTGATCTTCTTCGAAAACCTCCTGCAGGACGCCTACAATGAGCTCGTGCAGAAGGCGTGCGGGGAAGGAAAGCGCTGCCTGGGCTATAACTGCTACTATATCCCGGAAGTGTTGATGAATCTGGACGGCTGCTTCTCCACGCGTCTGCGCGCGCCGAGATGCACCTCCCCGGATGTGGCCACCTACTACATGACCGGCCGTACCTGCCCCTATGTCCGCTCGATTCTCGAGCGCGCCATTGAGGGCGGCTACAACCACCTCTCCGCGCTGTTCGGCGCCGAGAACTGCGCCGCCATGGAGCGCATGGAGGAGCATTTCTACCTGCTCAAGCCCGTGAAGAACGAGGAGTTCTTCGTGACCATCATCGATCCCCCGATGAAGGGCGACAAGACGAACCTGGATTACTACAAGGTCCAGCTTCAGAAGCACGTCATGGGCCCGATGAAGAACGTGTTCGGCATCGACACCTCCGACGAGGCGCTCCGCCGCGCGATCGAGCGGTTCAACAAGCTCTGCCGCGTCATCACCGAGATCGGCGATCTGCGCAAGCTCGACAATCCGCCCATCACCGGCTATGAGTTCCACGTGATCCAGCTCGTGAGCGAGGTTTGCCCGCACGATCTGATCCTCCCCTATCTGGAGGAGACACTCGCCGAGCTCAAGAAGCGCAAGCCCGAGCCGGAGTTCCCCTTCCGCGCCCGCGTGGTGCTCGCCGGCTCCGAGGTCGACGATCCCGAGTTCACGAAGCTCATCGAGATGTGCGGCGCCATGGTCGTGGCCGACCGTTACTGCTTCGGCTCCCTGCCCAGCCGCGAGGAGATCGAGATCCAGGACGGCGAGGACGCCTTCACCGCGATCTGCCGCCACTATCTGCACTGGAACCAGTGCGCCCGCTTCATGGACGGCATGAAGATCGATCAGCGTCACGACGCGCTGGTGGACCTCGTCAAGGAGTACAAGGCGGACGGCATCATCTATGAGAACATGAAGTTCTGCGAGTTCTGGAGCTATGAGAAGGTGCTCGCCTCCCACATCATGATCGAGGAGCACGGCATCCCCTGCGCCACGATCGAGAAGGAATACGCCCTCGGCTCCGTCGGCCAGCTGCGTACCCGCTTCCAGGCCTTCGTTGAGAGCCTGGAGATCAAGAAGATCAACGCTGAAGGAGGGGTTTGATCATGGGAAAAATCATTGACCATATCGACGACAAACTGAAAGTATTCGATCCCATCTACCGCGCAGAGAACGGTCTCGGCGGTCAGCGCGATCGTTACTATGACCGCACCGGCGTCGCCAAGTACCGCGAGTGGCGCGGCACGGTCGACACCCTGTATGACTACAGCCGCTGGCTGATGAATCTCGGCGCCATGGGTCTCATGGTCGCGAAGAACCCCATCGCCATCATGAAGGGCTTCTGGGAGTACCGCTGGATGGGTTCCTTCCTCGGCACCTTCCTGTTCATCGACCGTCTGTTTGAGGGCTACCGCGGCCGCGAGCTGCGCGTGGCGCACATGCAGATGTTCGGCATCGTCCGCTCCCTGACGGGCCGCATCGGCATGACCCTCGCGAGCGACCGCCGTCTCGGCGGCAGCGAAAAGAAGGCCGCCCGCTTCATCCCGTTCGATGAGGTTATCCCGCCGCTGTTCACCACCGGCTTCCCCGGCCTCGTCTCCTTCCCGCTGCAGACGCTGCCCGAGTTCATCATCTGCGACATCGACCAGCACATCGAGCCCTACTACATCGACGTGGCCGAGTCCTTCGGTCTGCCCGCCGACGTCTGCTCCCGCTGCGCGGCGGAGACCGGCGTTGCGCTCGACGACGCGTTCCCGCTCGTCGGCAAGGTGCTCATCTCCACCAACATGCCCTGCAACGCCTCCGAGGCGACGAGCATGTTCCAGCGCCGCCGCGTCGGTCTGCCTGACTACGCCGCGACCTTCGCCATGATCCACAACGACGAGGAGACCGCGCTGCCGTACTCCACGCAGATCATCAAGGAAATGATCGCCTTCATCGAGGAGCACTACGACACCAAGTGGAACTGGAAGGCCTTCTTCAAGGCTGCCAAGAACATGAACGAGCAGAACACCTACGAGCTCGAGAAGTGGGACTACATGAAGACCGGCTACACCGCGGAAGTGGGCATCTCCGAGACGCTCTACAAGCTCTTTGAGTGGCAGGCCACGAACGGCACCGATCCCCTCTTCACCAAGATCGACCGCAAGGTCATGAAGATCCTCCGCAAGTGCTATGAGGACAAGTATGAGCCCTTCGGCGGCAAGACCCGCCACCGCGCGTTCCTGTGGGGACCCAGTGCTGTTTACTACACCGACTTCCCGACCTGGTGCCAGAACGCCTGGGGCGTCGCGATCGTGCTGAACATGGACTCCACCATGGGCTTCAACATGATCTCCACCGACGACAAGGAGCAGGCGCTCATCGACCTCGCCGCGCTCGAGCAGAAGTGCACCATGCGTCACATGGCCGTCGGCGGCTGGGACAACATCAACGCCGTCTGGGAGTGGGCCCACAACTTCAACTGCGATATGGTCATGATGAACGACAACATCGCCTGCAAGGGCATGCTCGGCGTCCACGCGATCATGGAGGAGCAGGCTCGCGATCTCGGCTTCCACTTCATCTTCATCGAGCACGACCTCGAGGACAGCCGCACCGTCTCCCGCCAGAACATGCGTGACTGCGTCAACCAGTACATGTCCATCGTTCTGGGCGAAGAGCCGCTCGATCCCACCATCATCACCTTTGATGATTCCGAAGCGTATTAAGAAAGGCAGGGTCAAAACATGAACATGAAACTCATTGCCAAAATCATCGGCAAGGTCGGCTTCTTCGGATGCCTGTTCTTCGTGGGCACCTTCAGCCTGTATATGTTCAACGGCGAGAACAAGCTCATCTACTATGTGGTTCGCCCGCTGCTGAACAAGCACTACAACGCACAGGTCCGCGACAAGCGCATCGTGTAAGACAATCAAAAAAAGATGCCCTGTTTTACAGGGCATCTTTTTTTGGGACTCGCACTTATCGGGGTGCGAACCGGGCGAGGCAGTTGACTTCCCTTTCGTTTATGGTACACTGAAGGCAGATTGGAGGTGACGCCTGTGGAAGCGATCCGGACAGACGGACTGACCAAGTTTTACGGCAAAGCCAGAGGCATTTCGAACCTGAATCTCTCGGTGGAGCAGGGCGAGTTTTTCGGCTTCATCGGGCCGAACGGCGCGGGAAAATCGACCACGATCCGCACACTCTTGGGGCTGATCCGGCCGACCGGCGGCAGCGCACAGATCTTCGGCTGGGACGTGGTGCGGCAGAAGCAGGAGATCCTGTGCCAGACGGGGTATCTGCCCAGCGAGGCGGTGTTTTACCGCGGGATGCGCGTGCGCGAGGTGCTCAAGCTCTCCGCAGACCTGCGCGGGCGGGACTGCTCCGCGCGCGCGAGGACGCTCTGCGACCGCCTGCAGCTCGATATGAACGCGAAGGTGGACGCGCTCTCCTTCGGCAACCGGAAGAAGACGGCCATCGTCTGCGCCCTGCAGAGCGATCCGGCGCTGCTGATCCTCGATGAGCCGACCGGCGGGCTGGATCCGCTGATGCAGCGCGAATTTTTCGAGATCCTCCGCGAGTGCCACCGCGCGGGCGTCACGATCTTTCTCTCCAGCCACATTCTCTCGGAGGTGCAGCGAAACTGCAGCCGCGCCGCCGTCATCCGCGAGGGGGAGATCATCGCCTGCGACAGCGTGGAGGCGCTCTCGAAGAGCAGCGCAAAGTGCGTTTCCGTCCTCGGCCGCGTCGAGCTCGGCGGGCTGGACGGCGTGCGCGATCTGAAAACCGGCGAGGGCACGGCGAGCTTCCTCTACAGCGGCGAGATGGACCGCCTGATGCGGCGGCTGGCCGAGGGCTCGATCACGGATCTGAACATCTCCGAGCCGGACCTGGAAGAGATCTTCCTGCACTTTTATGAGAAGGCGGGTGACCGGACATGACGATCGTAAAGCATGAGCTTCGGCAGGGCCGCCTGGCCTTCTGGATCTGGACCGGCGCGATCGCCTTTCTGCTCGCGGTCTGCGCCTATCTCTATCCGGAGATGAAGGGCGAGATGGGCGAGGTCGGCGATGTGTTCTCGTCGATGGGCAGCTTCACCGCCGCCTTCGGGATGGACCGGCTGAACTTCGGCACGCTCACCGGCTATTACGCCATCGAGTGCGGCAACGTGCTCGGCCTCGGCGGCGCGTTCTACGCCGCGCTCACGGCCATCGGCAGCCTGAGCCGCGAGGAGCGGGACAAAACGGCGGAGTTTCTGCTCCCGCATCCGGTCACGCGCACCCGCGTGGCCGCCGAAAAGCTGATTGCCGTCCTGCTGCAGGTCACGGCGCTGAATCTGATCGTTTATGCCGTCGCCGTCGGCTCCATCGCCGCCGTCGGCGAGACGATCCCCTGGAAGGAGCTGAACCTGCTGCATCTGGCATATTATCTCATGCAGCTGGTGCTCGTTGGGATCTGCTTCGGCATCAGCGCGTTTCTGCGCGGCGGAAGCGTCGGTCTCGGCATCGGGATCGCGGTCGGCCTGTACTTTTTGAACCTGATCGCGAACATCACGGAGAAGGCCGCGATTTTGAAGCATTTCACGCCGTTCGGCTTCTGCGACGGGGCGGAGATCGTCTCGAGCGGAACGCTGGAGGCCGGCCGGATCGCCGTCGGTCTCGCCGTCGGCGCGGCGTGTGTGCTCGCCGCCTTTCTGTATTACCCGCGCAAGGACATTCACACCTGAAATAACCCTTCGGAGGCATTAAATGGACACACCCTTTTCCCGCACGGAGCTGCTGCTCGGCGCGGAGGCTCTGGAAAAGCTGCAGCGCTCGCGCGTGATCGTGTTCGGGCTCGGCGGCGTCGGCGGGCACGCGTGCGAGGCGCTCGTGCGCTCCGGCATCGGCGCGATCGATCTCGTGGACGACGATCAGGTGAGCGAATCGAACCTGAACCGGCAGCTCTTTGCGACCAGAAGCACCCTCGGCATGGACAAGGTGGACGCCGCGAAGGCGCGGCTGCTCGATATTAACCCCGATCTGAAGGTCACGACGCACAAGTGCTTTTTCCTGCCCGAGACGGCGGACCGGTTCGACTTTACGCAGTATGACTACATCGTCGACGCGATCGACACCGTGACCGGAAAGCTCTGCCTTGCCGAGGCGGCCGACCGCGCCGGCACGCCGATCATCAGCAGCATGGGCGCGGGCAACAAGCTCGACCCCACGGCCTTCGAGGTGGCGGATATCAGCAAGACCAGCGTCTGCCCGCTCGCGCGCGTCATGCGAAAGGAGCTGCGAAAACGCGGCGTGAAGAAGCTCAAGGTCGTCTATTCCAAAGAGGACGCGATGACGCCGCTGGAAGCAGTCGAGCCGGACCGCGAGGGCCGACGCAGCGTCCCCGGCAGCGTCTCCTTCGTCCCCTCCGCGGCGGGGCTCATCCTCGCGGGCGAAGTCGTGAAGGACATTGCGGGGATTTCTGAATGACAACGTAGGGGAGGGGCTTGACACAAGCCCCTCCCCTACACTCCATCCGGCCTTTTTGCCTTGCCTATATCGGAGATTTCAGTTATAATAGCTAATTAATCACCAACAGGATCATTCCGAAAGGAGCTGCTTATGAGAGAACGTCTGTCCCTCTGCCGGGGCTGGGAGTTTACGGAGCAGTTTTCCGAGGCCTTCTGCAAGGGCCTCGCCTGCGAAACGACCACCGTGAACCTGCCTCATACTTGTAAGGAAACCCCTTATCACTACTTCGACGACCGGATCTATCAGATGGTCTGCGGCTATCGGAAGACCGTGACGGTGCCGTCCGACTGGACGGACAAGGACGTCTTTCTCTGCGTCGGCGCCGCGGGGCATTACGCCGAGGTGTACCTCAACGGCGAGAAGCTCGCCGAGCACGCCTGCGGCTATACGGCCTTTGAGGTCGCGCTGCCGCTTAAGGCCGGAGAGACGGGCGAGATCGCCATTCTGGTCGACAGCCGCGAGAGTCTCGATCAGCCGCCCTTCGGCTTCGTGATCGACTATATGACCTACGGCGGACTCTACCGCGAGGTCTGGCTCGAGGGCCGTGAAAAGACCTGCATTCTCGACGTGTTCGTGCAGCCGAAGATCCCGGCGCGCACGCCGCTGCTGAAGAAAAACGCCTCCGCCTCTGAGCTCGCGAAGATCCGCTTCCCCGGCCAGGCGGAGAGCTTCGTCACCTTCCGCGCGAAGAACAACCACAAGCACATGTTCCTGCGCCAGAGCATTTACCGCCGCGGCGAGGAGGACGGAAAGCCCCTCGTGCAGAAGGACTGGGAGGCGGAAAAGCTCAAAAACAACGAGCAGCGCGCCACGCTCCTGCTCGTGCCGGACGCGGAGCTCTGGGACGTGGAGCGCCCCGTGCTCTACACGCTGCGCACCGAGCTGATCGAGGCCGGAAAGAGCGTCTCCGAAGGGCCGACGCTCGACCGCGTGGACGTGACGTTCGGCTTCCGGCTCGCGCAGTTTCACGCCGACGGTTTTTATCTCAACGGGAGGCGGCTCCTCCTGCGCGGCCTGAATCGCCACCAGAGCTGGCCGTACATCGGCTATGCCGCGCCGAAGAGCCTGCAGCAGCACGACGCGGAGCTCCTCAAGCACGAGCTCGGCCTCAACGCCGTGCGCACGAGCCACTATCCGCAGAGCCCGCACTTCATCGACCGGTGCGACGAGGTGGGCCTGCTCGTCTTCACGGAGATCCCCGGCTGGCAGCACATCGGCGGCGACGCCTGGAAGGAGCAGGCCGTGCGCAACACCGAGGAGATGGTGCAGCAGTACCGCAACCACCCGAGCATCATTCTCTGGGGCGTGCGCATCAACGAAAGCCGCGACGACGACGCGCTCTATCAGCGCACGAACGCGGCGGCGCACCGGCTCGACCCGACCCGCCCCACCGGCGGCGTGCGCTGCTACAAAAAGAGCAGCCTGCTCGAGGACGTCTATACCTACAACGACTTTTTCCACGATGGGACGAACGCCGGCTGCGAGCCGAAGAAGGCCGTGACCAGCGATCCCGCGAAGCCCTATCTCATCAGCGAATATAACGGGCACATGTACCCCACGAAGCCCTTTGACAGCGAGGAGCACCGCCTCGAGCACGCCATGCGCCACGCGCGCGTGCTCGACGCCGTGGCCGGAGAGAAGGACATTGCCGGCTCCTTCGGCTGGTGCATGTTCGACTACAACACGCACAAGGACTTCGGCTCGGGCGACCGGATCTGCTATCACGGCGTGATGGACATGTTCCGCAACAAGAAGCTCGCTGCCGACGTTTACAGCGTCTATCAGGACGAGACGCCGGTGCTGAATGTGTCCTCCTCCATGGACATCGGCGAGCATCCGGCGGGCAACCGCGGGCGCATCTTCCTGTTTACGAACGCGGATGAGGTGCGCATGTACCAGAACGACCAGTTCATCCGCAGCTACACGAAGAAGGACAGCCCCTTCAAGCACCTCTCCCGTCCGCCGATGGAGATCACGGACTACATCGGCGAGCGCATCCGCGAGGGCGAGAATTTCACGCCCACGCAGGCGAAGCTCGTGAAAGACATGCTCAACCACTCGGCGCGCTTCGGCTCCGGCAAGCTGCCGCCGAGCGTGATGGCGAAGGCGGCCGTGGCCATGGCGAAATACGGCATGAAGCCGGACGACGCCTACCAGCTCTTCGGCAAATACATCGGCAACTGGGGCGCCGCGGCGACAGTCTACCGCTTCGAGGCGGTGAAAAACGGCAAGGTTGTCGCTTCCATCGAGCGCGGCCCCGCCGAGGGCATGCGCCTGCACGCCGAGGCGAGCCGGACCGCGCTGCGCGAGGGAGACACCTACGACGCGGCGCTCGTGCGGCTGCGCATGGAGGACCTGCGCGGCAGCACCCTCGCCTTCTACGGCGGCGCCGTGACCTTCCAAGCCGATGGCCCGATCGAGATCGTCGGCCCCGAGACGACCGTCCTGCGCGGCGGCATGGGCGGCACGATCGTCCGCACCACGGGCAAAAAGGGCGCGGCAAAGCTCACCATCTGCGCCGAGGGCGCGGAGCCCATTACGGTGGAATTTCAAATTGAGAAAGAATAAATAGAAGGAGAAACAACATGCAGAAAAAACCGATTACCAACAAGCTGCTCTGGATCTTCGCGATCGGGCAGTTCGGCTGGAGCCTGCTCTCCGGCGTGATTACGAACTGGATGGTGTTCTACTACACCGGCGTCCCCACGGCGGACAGCCCGAACACCGGCATTTTCGCGGGCTCCATCACGCAGAGCCCCATCTTCCTGAGCCTCACGCTCTTCGGCCTCGTGATGGCCGTGGGCCGCATCTTCGACGCCGTGACCGACCCGCTGATCGCCGGCTGGTCCGACCGCTCGAACTACAAGGGCGGACGCCGCATCCCCTTTATGCGCACGATCGCGATCCCCTTCGCGCTCGTGACGATCGGCGTGTTCGTCATCCCGCAGACGAAAAGCTCCGGCCTCAACGACGCACTGCTGTTCATCCTCATCATGACGTTCTATCTCTTCATGACGATCTTCTGCACGCCGTACAACGCGCTCATCGCCGAGCTCGGCGACACGCAGGAGCACCGCATCAACGTCTCGACCTACATCTCCTTCACGTTCATCGTGGGTCAGAGCCTCTCGTTCATGCTGCCGAATCTCGCCGGCATGCTTGAGGGCGCGGCGGGGTCGGCCGCGGGCTCGATCAAGCTCGCCGTCGCCATCATGGCGACGATCGCCTGCGTCGCGATGCTCATCCCCTCGCTGTACATTAAGGAGCGGCAGTACATCGACTCCAAGCCGAGCCAGACGGCGCCCTTTAAGTCCCTGATCAAGACCTTCTCCAACGGGCAGTTTCGCCGCTTTGTCTACAGCGACGTGATCTACTTCTTCGCGCTCACGCTCTTCCAGACCGGTCTCGCCTTCTATGAGACGCGGCTGATGGAGATCCCGGAGACGTGGACCTTCCCGCTGACGGCGACGATGACGGCCGTGAGCCTGCTGCTCTACCCCGTGGTGAACCGTCTCGCGCCGCGCCTCGGCAAGAAAAAGCTGATCGTGACCGGCTTCTTCTGCTATTCGGCGGTGTTTCTCATCACGAGCATCTGCGGCAAGGGCCTCTACTGGGGCTTTATCATCGCCGTGACGGCCGCGGTGCCGATGGCGATTCTCGGCATTCTGCCGCAGGCCTGCGTGGCCGACGTGGCGGAGCTCGATAGGCTCGAATCGGGCGAAGACCGCAGCGGCATGTTCTTCGCCGCGCGCACCTTCGCCTTCAAGATGGGCCAGGCCATCGCCATGGTCGTCTTCACCTCCATCACGGTCAAGAAGATGGTCGACGGCGTCGAGACCGTGCTGCCCTCGCAGTACCGCCTGACCGCGATCATCGCGACGGTGACATGCCTGATCGGCGCGTGCCTCTTCCTGCTGTATAACGAGAAGATGATTCTCGCAAAGATCGAGGCGCTCAAAGGGAAGGAATAATCAAAAGAGAGCCGCAATGCGGCTCTCTTTTGAAATACTCGCGCTCCATCGCCCTTCGGTTGGTCGGCGCGAGGGCCCGCGTGGCGCTTCGCCCCAAGGAGTTTTTCCGCCGCACATGACGCCGGAAAGACGATTTGAATCATTTCGCGCTTAACGCGCGAACTCTGCGAGGCACGTCTGCGCTCACCCGCTTGCGCTTTCTGGCATAACATGGTATACTGAATCCAATCCAAACGACAGGAGATCCGGTA
>JAZPZZ010000092.1:0-4297 GCA_045544935.1 Oscillospiraceae bacterium
CCAACTCCTTGGCACACAGAACGACATGGCTACGACCCGACTTCGTCTGCGGCGGCACGACGGCCAAGGCCGTCGCGAAGTATCTCAACACGCGTGTGCATCTCCTGCCCGATACCGGCACGGACGAAATTCCGCCCATGAGCATGATTCAGGGCGTCGATCTCGTGACGGAGGGCGCCGTGACGCTCTCGGTCGCCGTGGAGCTCATCAAGGACTATCAGATCGACAGCATGATCGCCCTCGACATGGAGCGCCGCAAGGACGGCGCGGCCAAGCTCGCAGAGATGCTCATGGAGGACGCCACCGAGATCAATCTCTTCTTCGGCAACGCCGCCAACACCGCGCAGGAGGACACCGAGTTCAGCTTCGAGCGCAAGCTCAAGCTCGTCAACGAGCTGCAGGACATCCTGAAAGGCGCGGGGAAGAAAGTAAAATTGAGCATTGTTTGACGAAAGGAGCCAGCCCATGAAACGCGTCCGCATTCTCCTCTGGATTCTCATGCTCCTGCCCCTTGTCGCCACCGTCGCCGCCCTGTTTTTCCTGCCGGACCGCATTCCGGCGCACTACGGGTTCGACGGCACGGTCGACCGCTGGGGCTCGAAGTATGAAACGCTCGTGTTCCCCGTGCTCTCGATCGTGACGGGGGCGATTCTGCTCGCCATGTCGCGCGTGACGAAAAGGCACGACCCGACCGGGAAAAATGAGATCGCTCTCCTGTGGACAGGCGTCGGCTGCGGCGCGATGTTTTCGGCCATGACGGCGTATTTCCTCTTCACCGATTTTCGGCAGGTGCAGGACTTAAACGCCGTGCCGATCGCGCTCACGCAGATCCTGTTTCTTATGCTCGGCGCGCTGCTCGTGCTTTTCGGCGTGCTCCTGCCGGGCACGGACCGCAACCCCGTCTTCGGCTTTCGCACGAAGAAGACGATGGCCAGCGAAGAAAACTGGGACAAGGCGCATCGCTTCGTCGCCGTCTCGCTCATCGTCGCGGGCGTGCTGATGGTGCTCGTCTCGATCTTCACGCGCGGCGCGGTCTGCTTTGCCGTCTGCACGGCGCTTCTGATCGCGGCGGTCGCGGCGGACGCTGTTTACGTGCACAAGATGTAAGATTGTCTCTGAAATGCGGTCTTTATGGATAAAGGCCAGATAAAGGCCACATGAAAGGAGAAATAAGATGAAAAAACGACTGTTATCGCTGCTTTTGCTTGCAGCGCTGCTGATGGGTCTGACGCCCGCCTTCGCCGCGGGGAAGACCCCGTTTGCCGACGTGCCGGCCGGCGCGTGGTATGAAGACGCCGCGGCGTCTATGAATGAACAGGGCTATGTCAAGGGCGTGAGCGCCACGGCGTTTGACCCCGAGGGCTCCATGACCCGCGCCATGGTCGTCACAATCCTCTCGCGCATGGGCGGCGGCATGCTCAAGCCGGTCGGCGGCTTTGCCGACGTGCCCGCTGACGCGTGGTATGCCGAGGCTGTCGGCTGGGCGAAGGCGAACCGGATCACGCAGGGCGTGGACGAGACGCACTTCGATCCGGACGGCGTCGTCACGCGCGAGATGCTCTCCACGCTGATCTGGCGCTATGCCATGATGCGCTATGAGCTGGACTATCGCGAGCGCTACTACGTCGAGGAGGCGTTCACCGACGCCGACCCCGTGAGCGATTGGGCGCAGGACGCAATGCGCATGTCCATCGGCTCCGGCGTTGTGAAGGGCCGCGCCGCGGAGACCGGCACGCTCTGGGCGGGACAGGCGACCTGCACGCGCGCCGAGGCCGTCACGATGCTGCACCGCTTCCTGCTTCTGGAGTTCACGGACAGGGAGCCGATCACGAGCGGCGAGGCCGACCAGCTCGCGGACGTGTCGCTCCGGCTGTTTCGCGCCGCCGAGGAGCCGGGGAAGAACCTCGTCGCCTCGCCTCTGTCGATGATCTATGCCCTCGCCATGCTGAATAACGGCGCCTCGGGCGAGACGAAGGCGCAGCTGGAAGCCTTCTTCGGCTGCGACGCCGGGACGCTCACCGAAACGCTCGCGGCCTACGCGAAGGCCCTCCCGAACGCCTACGGCGGCGGCAAAATCCGCCTCGCCAACGCCATGTGGGTGCGCTCCGGCGCGCCGATTGAAAAGCCGTTCATCCAGACCAACCGCGATAAGCTCGGTGCGGAGGTCTTTCAGCGGACCTTCAACGCCTCGGCCGTGCGCGAGCTGAACGCCTGGGTCTCTAAGCAGACGGACGGCATGATTCCGTCCATCCTCTCCGACCTGCCGGCGGATTCGTGGCTCGTGCTCGTCAACGCCCTGCTCTTTAAGTGCAACTGGGCGGATGAATATCAGGGCACGACGCCGATGGATTTCCACGCCGCCGACGGCACCGTGCAGAAGGCGGAGATGCTGCGCAGCGTGGAGAACTTTTACCTCCACGACGCCAACGCCGAGGGCTTCCTCAAGCACCTGCAGGGGCACTATGCCTTCGCCGTCGTGCTGCCGAAGGAGGGCATGACCCCGGCGGAATATCTGAAAACGCTCGACGGGGCCTCTCTCCGTTCGCTCCTGCAGTATGAGCTGTACGACGAGGTGCACACCGCCATGCCGAAGTTCAAAGCGGCGTTTGAGCGCGATCTGATGCCGGTGTTCCGGCAGGTCGGCCTCACCGATCTCTCCGGGCTGGACGGCATTGCGAAGGAGGCCTTTGTCTCCGGCGCGGTGCACAAGGCCGTCATCGACGTGAACGAGGAGGGCGTGAGCGCTGCCGCCGTCACTGCGATCGACGCCGCGGGCGCCGCTCCCCCGACCACGCCGAAGAAAATCGCCCACATCATCGCCGACCGGCCGTATGTGTACATGATCGTGGATCTTGACACGAATCTGCCGCTCTTCATCGGCGTGAACGAAAGGATTTAAAAAAAGGTGCCTGCACAGCAGGCACCTTTTTGATTGGCTGATTCAGTTATCTCTTTCAAATGTCATCGTCTGGTTTCCGGTCTCGTCGATCCAGACGAGCTTGTCGCCCTCGGGGGCGAGCGTGCCGCTTCCGTGCTCATAGACGGTCTGCAGGCCGGCGCTGTTCTGCACGAGCTTCATCCCGTCGGAGTAGGCCAGCTCCGCGCGCTCGAGATCATAGGTGCCCGTGAAGGTCCAGACCGCGTTCGAGCCGTCCGCCTGCGCCAGCAGGATGCTGCCGTGGAAGCCCTGGTCGATGACCATGGCGGCGCCGGTGCTCTTGTCGATCCAGTTGCCGACGGGGTTCACCGCCACAAGATGCTGCACCTCCTGCTGCACCTCCTGCACGTCCGTCCAGTTTTCCACCTTGGGCGTCGGCGTGGCGGCGGGGCTCGATTTGCCGCCGGAGGATTTGCCGCCCGACGGCGCGGCGGAGGCTTTCGGATTGGCAGAGCTCTCGGGCATGGCGGTCTCCTTTGTGTTCTTCGCGGTCTTGCCGCTGTTTTTGGTGTTCTTTTCGGTCTGCGTCTGCGCCGTCTCCTCGGCGGAGCCGGAGCCGATGGGCTCTGCCTGCTTTTTGCCGCAGGCGGCTAGAAGCATCAGTGCGCAGAGCAGCAGGATGGGGAGCAGCTTTTTCATGCGTTTTCCTCCTCGCTTTTGAAAGCGAAAAATCGCTGGCCCAGATAGTTCAGCCCCGTGAAGAGCACCATGCCGACAAGCATGGACACATTGTCGCGCACGGTTACGCTTGCGCTTGCGAGCAGCGCGCGGCAGAGGGGCTTCGCGATGCCGTAGGCCAGGCCGTAGCAAACGGCGATGTTCAAAACGAAGCGCAGGACCTGGGACCAGCTCTGCTCTTTGTTTCGGAACGTGAAGTATTTGTTCAGAAAGAAGCTCAAAATGCTCGTGAGAATGTAATTCGCGGCGGACGACACCCAATAGGAGCAGTGCGCGAGGTTATAAAGCCCGAACATGATCGCCGTGCCGACGAGCGTGTTGACAACGCCCACGATCAAAAACCGCAGGAGCTTTGCGTCGAAGAGGGAAAGGAGCTTTTTCAAGACATCATCTCCAGTGACGCTACTGTACCATAAAAGTTCCGTAAACGCAAACGGAACCGCAGCCTCGCTGAGTTCGCGGCGCGCACGCCGCGAAGAAATTCCATCATTTTTCGCCCGGAACTTGTTTCGGGCTGAAAAATACCGCTCACGGAAATAAAGTCGGAGGCCAAGCGGGCTTAGGAAGACAAAAAAGGGCACCAACTCCTTGGCTCACAGAACGACATGGCTACGATCCGACTTACCGCAGCCTCGCTGAGTTCGCGGCGCGCACGCCGCGAAGAAATTCCATCATTTTTCG
>JAZPZZ010000093.1:0-2879 GCA_045544935.1 Oscillospiraceae bacterium
CGTGCCGAAGAACTTCTTCCCCTCCGTCGAAAAGGGTCTGCGCAACGCCGTGCAGAAGGGCGTTCTCGCGGGCTACCCGCTGGTCGGCCTGAAGGCCACGCTCTACGACGGATCCTACCACCCGGTCGACTCCAACGATATGGCCTTCCAGACGGCTGCGCGTCTTGCCTACCAGGACGGCATCCCCAAGGCCAAGCCCACCATCCTTGAGCCCATCGGCCTGCTCCAGGTCACGATTCCGGATGCAAACCTCGGCGACATCATGAGCGATATCAGCTCCAAGCGCCGCGGCACCGTGCTCGGCATGAACGCCGAGGACGGCATGCAGACCGTCGAGGCTGAGGTTCCGATGGCGGAGATGAGCTCCTACACCATCGACCTGCGCTCCATGACGCAGGGCCGCGGCTCCTTCAGCTGCAAGTTCGTGCGTTACGAGGAAGCCCCCGGCAACGTGCAGCAGAAGGTCATCGAAGAGTCCAAGGCCGAGCAGGAGTAAGCATCAACGATACCGGGCGCGTTGTGATCGCAACGCGCCCTTCTCAAATGGTGGTTTGCGATGAAGAATAAAAACCAAATGAGCAAACGCATCTGGTCCTTCGGGATCATGCTGTGTCTCGTGCTGGCGCTCGGCTGTCTGATCTTCGCGAGCGTGCTCGGGAACACGCCGCGCGGCAGCGTGGAGCGCACCGTCGCCGCAACGCCGGAGGTGAGTTACGCGCCGGACGTGCTGGAGAGCGTCGAGCCCGTCGCCACGCCGACGCCGAACCCGATTCAGAAGATCGACTCCCCCGCCGCGCTCGCGCAGACCGATCCCGCCTCGGGCGACTATGTCAACGGCATGTACTTCCTCGGCGACAGCGCCCTGAAGCTCCTCAACGAGGAGACGCTGCTGGCCGGTCCCGAGAAGGAGCAGCAGGTCTGGTGCCCCGAGAGCGGCGTGATGGACATGAACACGCTCTCAAGCGTCACGTTCGTCTCCCCCGTGACGGGCAACAACGCCCCCTTCGGAGACATTGCGTTCGTCAATCGGCCCGAGACGATGATCCTCCTCCCGAGCACGGACAACGCCAATCTGATCACGCAGACCTCCTTCAAGGCTGCGCTCAAGGCCGTTGTGGAGTCCATCCAGGCCGAGAGCCCGGAGACGAAGATCATCTTCTCCTCGCTCACGCCGGTGGCGAGAAGCTACCAGTATGAGGACATCACCTTCGAGGTCATCAACCGCGTGAACCAGTGGATCGCGGAGGCGGCCGAGGAAAACGGCGTGAAGTATCTCGACGCGGCGTTTGAGCTCGCCGGAACGGACGGGTTCCTGCCCGAGAACTTCCAGAACGGCGACGGCATGCATCTGTCCGCCGACGGTCTGAAGGCCTGGTTCGACTGCGTGCGCACGCACGTTTATCCGTAAGTATATCGTCAAACCCCGCTGCCGGTGCAGCGGGGTTTGGTTCCACCCATTGCGACACAGAAACGAGGGAAACACATGAATGAAGTCAAACGGCCGAAAAAACCATTGATCGTGTTCTACACGATCGTGCTCGCGCTGCTGCTGGCGGTGAACCTGTTTGTGCTGCCGGCGCTCGTACAGGGCAGCGTCAAGGAGGTCGACTACGGCACCTTCATGGCCGCCACCGAGGACGGCAAAATCGACGAGGTGCAGATCGACAGCCACCAGATTCTCTACACGCTCAAGGGCGAAAAGCAGGTCTACAAGACCGGCCTCATGAACGACCCGGGGCTGACCGAGCGCCTTTTCAGGTCCGGCGCAACCTTCTCGCAGGAGATCGTGGAGGAGGCCTCCCCGCTGATGACGCTGGTTTTGAGCTGGCTGCTCCCGATCGGAATCTTCCTGCTGCTGGGCAATTTCCTTTCCAAGAGTCTGATGAACAAGGCCGGCGGCGGTCCGGGGTCGATGATGTTCAACCTCGGCAAGAGCAACGCGAAGGTCTACGTCAAGAGCTCCGACGGCATCCGCTTTAGTGACGTGGAGGGCGTGGACGAGGCCGAGGAGAACCTGCAGGAGATCGTGGATTACCTGCACAACCCCACGAAGTACAGCGAGATCGGCGCCTCGATGCCGAAGGGCATCCTGCTCGTCGGCCCTCCGGGCACGGGCAAGACGATGCTGGCCAAGGCCGTGGCGGGCGAAGCGAACGTGCCGTTTTTCTCCATGTCCGGCTCGGAATTCGTGGAGATGTTCGTCGGCATGGGCGCGAGCAAGGTGCGCGATCTCTTCTCGCAGGCGAAGGAGAAGGCGCCCTGCATCGTGTTCATCGATGAGATCGACGCGATCGGCAAAAAGCGCGAGGGCCAGCTCGGCGGAAATGATGAGCGCGAGCAGACCTTAAACCAGCTCCTGACCGAGATGGACGGCTTTGAGGGCAACAACGGCGTGATTATCCTCGCCGCGACGAACCGGCCCGAGAGTCTCGACCCCGCGCTGACGCGCCCCGGGCGCTTTGACCGCCGCGTGCCGGTGGAGCTGCCGGATCTCAAGGGCCGAGAGGCGATTCTCAAGGTGCACGCGAAGAAGGTCAAGGTGTCCGACGATGTGGACTATGAAAAGATCGCGCGCATGGCCTCCGGCGCCTCGGGCGCGGAGCTTGCGAACATCATCAACGAGGCGGCGCTCCGCGCCGTGCGCGACGGACGCAAGGCCGTGACGCAGACGGATCTCGAGGAGAGCATCGAGGTCGTCATCGCGGGCTATCAGAAGAAGAACGCGATCCTCTCCGAGCAGGAAAAGCGCGTCGTGTCCTACCACGAGATCGGCCATGCGCTCGTCGCCGCGCGGCAGACGCAGTCCGCCCCCGTGCAGAAGATCACGATCGTGCCGCGCACCTCCGGCGCGCTGGGCTACACGATGCAGGTCGAGGAGG
>JAZPZZ010000094.1:0-5255 GCA_045544935.1 Oscillospiraceae bacterium
GGCTCACGCCCATCTCGAGGAAGCCGTCCTTTTCATAGGTCGGCTCGTTGCCGGGGTCCTCAAGGTCGAGGCCCTCATGGCTGAGGTGCCAGAGGTTCTTGTCCTTGGAATAGTTCGTCTCGCGGTTGATGCGCAGCGGCACGTTGTGCGCCTCGGCGTAGTCGATCTCCTCTTCTCTGGATTTGATGGACCACTCTCTCCACGGGGCGATGATCGGCATGTTCGGCGCGAAGTGCTTGATGGCGAGCTCGAAACGCACCTGATCGTTGCCCTTGCCGGTGCAGCCGTGGCAGATCGCATCGGCGCCTTCCTTGATCGCCACGTCGACAAGGCCCTTCGCGATCAGCGGACGGGCAGTGGCCGTGCCGAGGAGATATTCCTCATACGCGGCGCCCGCCTTGAGGCAGGGCATGATGTAATCGGCGGCGTATTCCTCCGTGAGATCGAGGACGTAGAGCTTCGAGGCGCCGGTCTTGATGGCCTTCTCCTCGAGCCCCTCGAGCTCGTCCGCCTGACCGACGTTGCCGGAGACGGCGATGACCTCACAGTTATTATAGTTCTCCTTCAGCCACGGGATGATGACCGAGGTATCGAGACCGCCGGAATAGGCGAGGACGACTTTTTTGATGTTCTCTTTCTGCATGACGGGTTCCTCCGTGAATATTTATTTATGAAACGCGTATATTATTCATCTTATTCGCGGAAAAGTCAAGATAATATGCAGAAAAAGTTGGATAAAGATTTTTGTGGAAATGAATTGGTTTTGGTGATAACGCAAAAAAGCCTTCCCCTTTCGGGGAAGGCACGGGCGATTCGTGAATCGCCCCTACAATTCTGTTTGGGCTCGCCAGGCGTCGAAGATCTGCTGCGCGGGGCGGGTGTAGTCCTCCTCGCGATAGGGATAGTCCCGCAGGAGCGCCATCTTTCGCGGCGAGACGTGGCAGTAGCCGCCGGGGTTTTTCTCGAGATAGCGCTGGTGATACTCCTCCGCGAGGCAGAACAGGCGCAGCGGCTCGAGCTCCGTGCAGAAGCCGGGATGGCCGGGCCGCTCAAGGTCCGCCACAGCAAGCACGGTCTCGGAGTCGGCCTCATCCGACCAGTAGACGCCGGACTGGTACTGGCTGCCCATGTCCATCCCCTGCCGGTGGTACATGGCGGGGTCGATGATATTGAAGAACACGAAGAGCAGGTGCCGCAGGGAGATGACCTCCGGATCGTACGTGACCTGCACGGCCTCGCGAAAGCCGGTGAGTCCGGTGCAGACCTTCTCATAGTCCGCCCACTCGGCCTTGCGGCCGTTGGCATAGCCGCTGTGCGCCGAGAGGACACCCGGCAGCGAGCGATAGAGGTGCTCCACGGCCCAGAAGCAGCCGCCCGCAAGCACGATGGATTTGGTCATGATGTGACTCCTTCCGATGCATTCGGACCAAACGGTAGGTCGGGGACCTGTGCCCCGCCACCGTTTTGACGCAGTGAGCGGCGGCCCACAGGTGGCCGCCCTGCGTTCTCTGTCAGCGCGGAACAAAAACGGGAGGGGCAAGCCCCTCCCCTGCGGATTCTCTTTATTTGCCTTCCGAGAATTTGATGCTGTCCAAAACCGCTTTCACCGGCGGGTAGTCCGGCAGGGTTCTGAAATCGTCGTCATATTCCTTGCCCTTGATGAGCGTGACGAGCAGATAGCTGAACTGATCGACGCCGACGGCGAAGCAGACGTTGTCGCCGTCGATGAAGCGGACGGCCTGATTGGCGCCGCAGGCGGCGTCGGCAAGGTCCTGATACCGCTCGGCGAGGGACTTTTTGAGCCCGTCAAAATCCTCGCCGCCGTAATAGCCGGCGTACTCGAGCTGGACGGTGAACTCCGGGCAGCGGACGACGGCGACGTGGGAGTCGCTCGTGTAGGCCGGGAAGTCCTCCTCGATGACGGCAAACTCGCAGGTCTTCGCGTCATACTGGAAGCCGGCCTCGACCTTGGCGGCGTCCTTGAAGCCGGAGATGAAGGTGTAGCTGCCGGGCTGGAGATCCATGGCGGGAGCTTCCTTCTTCTTGCCGCCGGACTTGGCGGGGGCGGCCTTCTTCGCGGGAGCGGCGGCCTGGTCGCCGGCGGGCTTCTTCATGGCGAAAAACACAGCGGCGCCCACGGCGGCGGCGCCGAGGGGCACGAGAACAAGCGCTTTTTTCATGGAATCAACCTCCAATTTATTGATGCACCTATTATACAACAGTTTCCCGCAGGGAACAACACCTTATTTGCGGGGAAAAGCCTGTCATTCTGAGCGAAGCGAAGCGGAGTCGAAGAATCCTGGCAGAGCGGATCAGCAGACACTGGCAGTTCTGTTTTGCTTCCAATCCAAGATCCTTCGACTCCGCGCTGGCGCGCTCCGCTCAGGATGACAGGGATGGCAGATCCGACTTGTTTTTCCGCTCTATTATTGGTATAATATCATATCCATTTTATGATTGGTGAAACTATGAATACTGTGCAATCCATCTGGGAGGGGCTCGACTGGTCGTATTTGACGAACATCCTCCTTTCGATCATCCCGGCGCTGATCTGCATCACGCTGCATGAGCTGAGCCACGGCTTTGTGGCCTACAAGCTCGGCGACACGACCGCGAAGGACGCGGGGCGCCTGACGCTCAACCCCATCAAGCACCTCGACATCATGGGCATTCTGATGATGGTCGTGTTTCACTTCGGCTGGGCAAAGCCTGTGCCGGTGAACATGTATCGCTTCAGGAACCCGAAGCAGGGCATGGCGATCACGGCCGTGGCGGGACCGCTCGCAAACGTGGTCATTTCCATCGTGTTTCTCTTTCTCTACGGGCTGCTGTTTCGCGCGCTCGGGCAGGAGAATTTCCTGCTGGAGATGATCTATCTCACGGCGTACCTGAGCATCTCCTTCGCGATCTTCAACATCATCCCGATCAGCCCGCTCGACGGCTCGAAGGTGCTCTTTTCGGTGCTGCCGTCGGAGCGGTACGATCAGCTGATGCGCTATGAGCGCTACGGGATGATTCTGCTGCTGGTGCTCGTCTCGTCCGGCATCTTCGGCCGGCCCTTGAGCACGGCGACGAACTGGGCGTTTGACAAACTCTTTATCTTTGCGGAGTGGGGCTATGAACTCATCGGAGCAATCCATTAACCGGCTGGGCGACCCGACCTTCTTTCTGGAGGGCGTCGTCCACGAAAAAAGCGACATGGTGGACTTTGAGGGGCCGCTGAGCCTGATCCTCCTGCTGCTGAGCAAAAACAAGATCGAGATTCGGGACATTCCGATCGCGGAGATCACGGATCAGTATCTGGAATACTTAAACGCGATGGAGAAGCTCGATCTCGACATTGCGAGCGAATTCGTGCAGATGGCGTCGTATCTGCTCTATATCAAAACGCGGATGCTGCTCACGGAGGAGAAGGAGATCGACGAGCTGGAGCAGCTGATCGCCTCGCTCGAGCAGCTCAAGGCGAAGGACACCTACACCGCGCTCAAATCCGTGACGCCGATGCTCGAGGCCGCGAGCCGGACGGGGCTGCAGTATCACTCGCGCCCGCCCGAGCCGCTGCCGAAGAAGGCGGGCGAATATCGCTACCGCATCGAGCCGGAGGACCTCCTGAAGGGGCTCCTCTCGGTCTTCACGCGCGGCGGGGCGGCACAGGCAGAGCCGCTCGTCTTTAACGCGCCGAAGCGCATCACCTACTCCGTGCGCCAGAAGAGCCGCGATCTGATGGATCTGCTCCGCTCCGAGGGCGCCATGACGCTCAAGGACCTCTATCTGCGCTGCGAGAGCCGCAGCGAGATCGTGGCGACGTTTTTGTCCGTGCTCGAGCTCTGCAGTCTCGGCAGCCTGCGGCTGGCCGAGCAGGACGGCGGCTACGTCGCGTCCTTCGCGGGGAGCGACGAGAAAATGGAAGAAATTCTGGATACCATTGCGGAATCCGTGGGAGAAGAATAACATGGAACGAGAAGAACTGCTGTCCGCCGTGGAGGCGATCATCTTTGCGGCCGGAGAGCCGATCGAGGCGAGCCGCATCGGCCTCGTGCTCGGCGAGGAGACGGAGACCATCATCTCCTGCGCGAGAGAGCTCGCGGACGCCTATGAGGAATCGAAGAGCGGCATCCGCCTCGTGCGGATGAACGAGCGGCTGCAGCTGTGCTCGGCGCCGGAGTTTGCGGTCTACGTGCAGCGCGCGCTCGAGCAGCGAAAGCCGCCGAGGCTCAGCCAGTCGGCGCTGGAGGTGCTCGCCGTGACGGCGTATTTCCAGCCCGTCACGCGCGCGTATATTGACCAGGTGCGCGGCATGGACAGCTCCTACACCGTGACGACGCTTCTCGACCGCGGGCTCATCGAGGCCGCGGGACGGCTCGAGGCTCCGGGCCGACCGACGCTCTATCAGACGAGCGATCTCTTCCTGCGCACGATGGGCATGACGACGCTCGAGGAGCTGCCCGTGCTGCCGGACATGACCAGCAGCGAGGGCACCGAGAAGCTGCAGGCCGCCATTGAGCAGCTGCAAAACCGCGGAGAGCAGATCGAGCTCAAGGAGGAACCGACCGAAGAAGCTCCCGCGGAGAAACCCGAGGAGTGAGAAGCCTTTGAGCACCGCGCTCTGGATTTTGCTGGCCGTCGCCGTGTTTCTGATCGCGTTTAACCTGCTGCGCGTGGGTGTGGACGCGGAATACGACGGCGCGGGGCTGTATCTTCGCGTGAAGGCGGGACCGGTGAAGATCACGATCCTGCCGAAGCAGGAAAAGCCCGCAAAGCCCAAAAAGAAGAAAAAGGAAAAGCCGCCGAAGGACAAGGACGAAGAGGAAGAGCCGAAGAAGAAAAAGAAATCCCCGCTCACGCTCCCGACGCTCCTGAAGCTTGTGCGCCCCGCGCTCGAGGCCGTGGGCTCGTTTCGGCGGAAGCTCTCGGTCGACCTGCTGCGGCTGCACGCGAAGGTCGGCACGAGCGACCCCTACAACACGGCGATGACCTTCGCCTATCTGCAGTCGGCGGTCTACGGGCTGCAGCCGCTCGCGGAGCGCTCCCTGAACGTGAAGGAGCGCGACGTCTGGCTCACGCCGGACTTTACCAACGATTCGATCGACGCCGAAGGGCGACTGATTCTCACCATCCGCATCGGGCAGATTGTGGGCATCGCGCTCGTGCTCGGCTGGAAGGCACTGCTGGTGATCATTCGCCAGCGACGGAAAGGATGAAAGCGAAATGGATAATCACGACATCACCTCCATCATGAACGCGACCATGGCGAA
>JAZPZZ010000095.1:0-10622 GCA_045544935.1 Oscillospiraceae bacterium
AAAAAAGAGAGAGCCTGCACAGCAGGCTCTCTTTTAGATCGGGAAATTCGCTTCCAGCAGGAACACCGACAGTCTAAGTCGGATCGTAGCCATGTCGTTCTGTGAGCCAAGGAGTTGGTGCCCATTGTTGTCTTCCTAAGACCGCTTGGCCTCGGACTTAAAAAAGAGAGAGCCTGCACAGCAGGCTCTCTTTTAGATCGGGAAATTCGCTTCCAGCAGGAACACCGACAGTCTCGTGTTCCACGCGGCCCAGACGTCCATCGCCGCGAACACGTCGCCCGCGTCCACGTGCTGCAGCACGGAGCGGTAGACCGCCGCCATCTCCACGGGGTCGGCAAAGCGCGACATATAGTCGACGGACTTGACCATCGTATCATAGAACGAGCGGATGAGCAGCGGGAAAATGTCGTTGCCCGCCTCGCGATAAAACGCCCGCATGAAGTCCATCAGCGCCGTTTTGATCGCGTCGGTGCTGCCGTCCTCCGCGGCCAGCTCGAGCGCGGCGCAGCATTCGCGCAGGCGCTCCATGTGCGCGCGGTCGGGGTGCCGCGCCATCCAGCGCATCGCGCCGAAGGCCATCATCTCGCGCAGCTCCAGGAGCGACTCCGCCGCGCTGCGGTTCGGCAGCCCGTCCACATAGCGGAACGTGGCGTTCACGCCGTCGAGCGTGAGACTCTCGCGGATCTCCGCGATGTACACCGCGTGGCGCGGCACGACCTTCACGAAGCCGAGGCGCTCGAGCTCCTTGATGCCCAGATGGATGTTCGTCTTCGCGATGCCGTATTCCGCAGCGAGCTCGCTCTCCGTCGGCAGCTTCGTGCCGCTTTTCAGCGCACCCGTTGCGATTTTGCGGATCATCTCCTGCAGAAAGCGCTCGCTCTCTCCAATGTGCTCCGGCATGCGTACCGCCTCCATTCACGGTTGTTTTTAGTCAATCTCTATTCTACAGCAAAGCGGAAAAGAATGCACTGTTCAATCTGCTGAAATTCCTTTAAATATTTTGGCGATTGCTGACTTCCGTGAGGATTTACAGACCGTTCATTGACGTTCGATGCCGAAGCGGATATAATATACTTGTGTTTTTTGAAGAAATCGGAGGCGGCATAACACATGATTTTCTATCTGCTCTGGATTCCCGCCGTGCTCACGACGATCGGGGTGTTCTGCATCTGGACGGCGCTGAGCAAGTGGTGGCTTCTGCTGATTCTGCCCCTGGCCTTTCTGGTCTGGAACGGGCTGTATCTGCTCTATACGTGGATCATCTGCAAGCGCGTGGACATGAACGCGGAGTGGAAGGGCATCAGCCCCTTTTATCAGAAAAATACGCTCCTGTTCATCGACTGGCTCCTCGCCGTCACGCGCGTGCGCTATGAGCTGCGCGGCACGGAGTGGCTGCCGGAGGGCGAATTTCTCCTCGTGAGCAACCACCGCTCCGCGTTCGACCCGCTCACGACGCACGCCGCCCTGCGCGACCGGAACTTCGCCTTCATCTCCAAGCCGGAGAACATCTATAAGCTCTATCTCGGCGCGGCCGCGTGGAGCGCGGGCTATCTCGCCATCGACCGCGAGAACGCGCGCAACGCCCTCAAGACGATTAACGCCGCCGCCGAGCGCATGAAAAACCACGTCTGCTCCTACGGCATCTACCCCGAGGGCACGCGCACGAAGGACGGCAATCTGCAGGAGTTCCACGCGGGCTCGTTCAAGGCCGCGCAGAAGGCGAACGTCCCCGTCGTCATCATGGCGACGGAAAACACCGAGCAGGTGCTCAAAAACTTCCCCTTCCGCCGCACGAAGGTCGTGCTCACCATCCTCGAGACGATCGACGCGGACGAAGTCAAGGCCAGCAAGACCAGCGCCCTCGCCGAGCATACACGAGATCTTTTGTTAGAGTATCTCGGGCACTGATCTTAAACGGTCGAAAAAAAAGTTTTTCGACCTTTTGAATACGAAAAACCCTCCGAAGCAACTGCTTCGGAACGTTTTTCGTATTCACTTACAGCTTGCTTTGAATCAGCTTCCCGAGGCGCTGCATGCCGGTGTCGATCTGCTCGCTTGTGACGTTCCCGAAGGAGATGCGCATGCAGTTTTTGCCCTCGCCGCGCTTGTCGGCGAAGAAGCCCTCGCCCGCGATGTAGGCCACGCCCGCGGCTTTTGCCTCGGGCAGGAGCGCCGTCGCGTCGATGCCGCCGGGCAGCTCCACCCAGCTGAAGAGGCCGCCATCGGGGAAGACCCACTTCGTGCCCGCGGGCATGTATTTCTCCAGCGCCGCCATCATCGCGTCGCGCCGCGTCTTGTGCACGGCGCAGAGGTTCTTCAGGTGCTCGTCGAAATACCCGCGCGCGAAAAACTCCGCGCAGAGGATCTGCGGCAGCATCGCCGTGTGCGAGTTCGTGGCGATCTTCGCGTCGATGAGATGCGCGATGATCTCCTTCGCCGCGTGCACGTAGCCGAGGCGGCTGCCGGGGGAGAAGATCTTGGAAAAGCTGCCGGCCATGACGGTGTGGCCTGTCCGGTCATAGGACTGGATGGGCAGGAGCTTTTCTCCCGAGTAGCGCAGGTCGCGGTAGGGGTCGTCCTCGAGGATGATCACGTCGTATTTGCTGCCGAGCTCGGCGAGCGCTTTCCGCCGCTCGGCGGGGAGGGTCTTTCCCGTCGGATTCTGGAAGGTCGGGATGACGTACACCATCTTCGGGTGGTACTTTTGAATCTTCGCCTCCACGTCCTCGATGACAATGCCGTGATCGTCCATTTCGCAGCCGATGCACTTTGCCTCGAACATTTCGAAGATCTCCACGCAGTGCACGAAGGACGGCGATTCGCAGAGAATCACGTCGCCGGGGCTGATGAACACTTGGCACAGGAGGTTCATCGTCTCGAGGCCGCCGTTCACGATGAGGATATCGTCGGGATCGGCGTCGACGCCGTTGGGCTTTAGGAGCTTCTCCGCCACGATCTCGCGCAGCTGGCGCACGCCGGGCACGGGCCCGTACTGCAGCGCCTCCACGCCGCGGCCCTCGCGGCGGAGGACCTCGTCGGCGATCTCGTGCAGCTGCTCGACCGGCAGAGCCGCGGAGGCCGGCGCCCCGCCGCCGAAGGAGATGATCGACGGGTCGCTCATCGCGCCGAAGAGTCCGCGCAGGACCTCGGCGGTCTGCTCCATATATGCCAGCCGATTTGCAAATTCAGGCATGGTTCCCTCCTGTGTTACAGCGCGAGTTCCTTCTCGTATTCGGCGAGGAAGGCCGCAAACTCGTCCTTGTCGCCGGTGAACTTATATTTGTGCTCCGGCGCGGGGAAGGCGCCGGACTTGACCTCGGCGATATAGTCCTCCATGCCCTTGGTCGCGATCTCGCCGAGGTTGCAGTATTTCTTGGCGAACTTCGGCGTGAAGTTCTTGTAAACGCCGAGCGCATCGGCGGCGAGGAGCACCTGCCCGTCGCAGTCCGCGCCCGCGCCGATGCCGTAGACCGGAATCGGCAGCAGCTTGTGGATGAAGCTCGCCGTCTCCTCCGGCACGCCCTCCAGGAGCAGGCAGCGCGCGCCCGCCTTGTAAACGGCGACGGCGTCGTCGATGACGGCCTTGGCCGCGGCGGTGTTCTTGCCCTGCACCTTGAAGCCGCCCATCGCGGCGGAGGACTGCGGCGTGAGGCCCACGTGGCCGAAGACCACGATGCCGGCCTTCGAGATGGCCTCGATCTTGTCGGCCACGGCCACGCCGCCCTCGAGCTTGATGGCGTCCACGCCGCCCTCCTTGATGAAGCGCACGGCGTTGTTCACGGCGTCTTCACAGCTCGCGTGGTACGCGCCGAAGGGCATATCGCCGATGAGATAGGTGTTCGGCGCGCCGCGGCGGACGCCCTGGCAGTGGGCGATGGACATGTCCATCGTCACGGGCACGGTGCCCTCCCAGCCGTAGATGATCATGCCCATGGAATCGCCCACGAGGATCATGTCCATCCCGGCCTCCTCGGCGCAGGAGGCAAGACAGGCGTCATAGATGACCATCCATACGGCCTGCTCGCCGGTCTCCTTCATTTTCTGCAGATCCAGAATCGTCTTTTTCTTTGCCATAGCGCGTACCTCCGTTGTTTATTTGGCTTCGGGCTCCTCCGGCACGTGCACCTCGCGGATGCCGAACTCCTGGCCGGAGAGAACCGTTTTTTCAAAGCTGCCGCAGGCGGGGCAGTAGCCCTTGTGCTGCACGACGTTGAAGATCTCGTCGCATTCATCGCACTCGGCCATGCCGGGGATCTCGTTGATGAGCAGCTTCGTATTCTCTAAGATCGTCCCCTCGGTCACGACGGGGTAGATGTCCTGCAGGTATTTCGGCACGACGAGTGAGAGCTCGCCGCAGTCCACCACCACCTCGGCGATCTCGTCGAGGCCGTTTTCCTGCGCAAAGTCCGTCACGGTGCGGACGATCTGGCGTACAATGCCGATCTCGTGCATAATCGCTTTACTTTCCGATGCGGCCGATGTGCTTCACGGCGACGGACGAGAGCTTGTTCGGCAGATTCGTCGCGATGCGGCCGAGGGTGTGGAAGTACTCCAGGTTGCCCTCGTCGGAGATCTTCTCCATCTTGATCGCGCCGAACTTGCAGTGCGTGGTGCAGATCGCGCAGCCGACGCACATGTATTCGTCCACCATCGCCACGCCGCAGCCGAGGCAGCGGCCGGCCTCGGCCTTCGCCTGCTCGGCGGTGAGCACGCCGCGCGTGTCGCGCCAGACGGCGTTCTTGCCCTTCGCTGCCCTGCGCTCGGCGGTCTGCCGCGGCGCGTCGCTGTAGGCCTGCGGGTTGATGACGGCCTCCTTGCGGTTGAGACCCTTGTAGTCCATGTGGTCGCGGCCGAGCACGAGATCCTGGCCCTCGTGCACATAGCGGTGGATGGACAGCGCGGCCTCGCGGCCGGCGGCGATCGCGTTGATCGCATAGCGCGGGCCGGTCACGACGTCGCCGCCGGCGAACACGTCCGCCACGGCGGTCTGCATGGATTCGCCGTTGACCGCGACGAGACCCTTTTCGCTGACCTTCAGGCCGATGCCGCCGAGATCGACGGTGCGGTCCATCGCGATCACCACGGCGGAGGCCTTGACCTTCTTCGCTTCGCCGTTTTGCGTGTAGGCGACGTCCTTTGCGGTGATGGCCGTGACCTCGGCCTCGCAGACGAACTCCACGCCGTTTTCCTGCGCGGCCTCCACGCCGGACTTCACGTTGCTGAACGTGCCGATCTTTCTCGGCGCGATCACGGTCACGCGCTTGGCGCCGAGGGCGGCCGCGGTGCGGGCAGCGTCGAGCGTGATGAAGTTCGTGCTGATGCCGCCGGAGACGATCACGATATCGTCGCCCAGCTTCGGGCTGTGGCCGAGGTTGACCTTCTTGAGCATGTCGAGCGCGGCACAGACGGTCTTGCCGTCGGCGCCAGGGACGTCGATCGTGCCGGGCTTGCCGGCGCCGACGCCGAGGAAGAAGGCCTTGAAGCCCTGCGCGCGCAGCTCGTCGAGCGAGACGTCGCGTCCGATCTCCACGCCGGTCTTAAACTCCACGCCCATCTGGCGCAGCACGTCGATTTCGCTGTTGAGGACGTCCTTTTCCAGACGGAAGGAGGGGATGGCGAGCGCGGGCATGCCGCCGAGCACCTTTTCCTTTTCAAACACGGTCACGGGGTAGCCCTTCTCGCGCAGGTAGTAGGCGCAGCTTAAGCCCGCAGGGCCGGCGCCGACGACGGCGATGGGCTCTTCGAAGGGGACGCCGCGCGGGTTTTCCATCGGCGGGATCCAGCGCGTTTCGGCATTGAGGTCCTGCTCGGCGATGAACTTCTTCAGATCGTCGATCGCCACGGGCGCGTCCAGCGCGCCGCGCATGCAGGCGCTCTCGCAGGGCTTGTTGCAGATGCGGCCGCAGATGGCGGGGAAGGGGTTGTGCTTCTTGATGAGCTTGAGCGCGTCGAGATAGCGCCCCTGCTTGGCGAGCGCCACGTAGCCCTGCACGGAGACGTGCGCGGGACATGCCGCCTTGCACGGCGCGGTGCCGCCCTCGGTGACGTCCGTGCGGTTGATGCGGAAATCGGGGTTGTAGTTCTTGCCGCCCCAGAGCAGGGTGTTGCGCGCGGTCTCGGCCGGGCGCGGGACGGTGGTGCCGCCGGTGCAGAGCTTGCTGCCGAGCTTCATGGCGTTGACCTGGCAGTTTTCCACGCACTGGCCGCAGGCGACGCACTTGTCCTTGTCCACGCGGGCGACGTAGTTGGACTTCACGGCGTCGGGCGCGCGGAAGTAGGTCGCGATGCGCAGCGCGTAGCAGCTGCAGCCGCAGCAGTTGCAGATCGCGGTGGAGTCCTCATAGCCGGGGGCCACGTTCAGCTCGTGCACGAGGCCGTTGCGCTCGGCGCGGCGGAGAATCTCGTAGGCCTCCTCCTTGGAGATCAGGCGGTGCTCGCCCAGCTTGGAGTAGTTGATGGCGTTGTCGTTGAGGTAGATGCACATATCGTCCTCAAGGTGGCCGCAGCCCTCGCCCATCAGCCGGCGGGACCGGCGGCAGGAGCAGGCGCCCACGGAGATCGCCCAGGCGTTCTCCACGAGGCGGTGCACCTCGTCATAGCTGGCCTTGCGGGAGTTGTTCTCGATCGCGGCCTGCACGGGGATGACGCGCATCATGTTCATGCCGGCGTCCATGAACGGGGCGAGCATGCTCACGCGGCGGCGGGTGTATTCCTCAAAGCACTCGCCGAGCACGGGGTATTTGTCGCACTGCTCGCGGTTGGCCATGATGCCCTCCATGATGCCGGGCACCCAGATGGGGTAGAAGTAATAGGTCTTGCCGTTGCGCACGCGGGTGCGCACGGCGCCGGTTTTGCACAGCTTGTCCAGCTGCTCCTGCGTGTGGTGGACGGACTTCTTCGCGCGCTTTGCGATGTCCTCTGCGGTGCGGTTGACCTCCAGACGCATGTGCATCATGATCTGGCACATATCGTCGTCGATGATCGGCTCGAGAATCTTGTATTCGGGGTCGTTGTAGGTGATGCCGGTGTAGGTCATGCTCTCAAGGCTGATTTTCGTCGCCAGCTTGAGAATGTTCGGTCTGTGCGCCATTCGTAATCCCTTCCTTTATACACAGTTATTTGTCGTACCGTACCTTATAATTTATCATATTCTCAACACAGTTTCAACACACTGATGAATTTCTGCGACAAAAATCGCGCTCCGGCTTGTTTTTTTGCGGGTTTTGTTCTATGATGAACGATAATTGTTTTCAATTAATGAAAGAATGGAGAAATCTCTTATGGATAAACCCATCAAACGCCGCTTTGGTGACCGTCGGGACGGACGCTGGGTGCGCGACGTGCCCGGTCTCACGACGATCATGATGCACATCATGCCCAAGCGCACGGCGGCGGAGGTCTATGTCAATGAGAAGATCGACGCGACCGAGCTCGTGAAGTTCATCGAGCGCAAGAACGCCGAGCATCCCGATTACCGCACCACGCTCTTTCACTGCTTCATCGTGGCCATCGCGCGCATGATCCACGAGCGGCCGAAGATGAACCGCTTCATTCAGGGCCACCGGTTGTATGAGCGCTATGAGATCAGCATCGGCTTCGTCGCCAAGCGGAAGTTTGCCGACAACGCCGAGGAGTCGCTCATGTTCTACGTCCCGAAGGAGACCGACACGCTCGACACGCTCAGCCGGAAGATCGCCGGCGACGTGAAGGAGACGAAGAAGAGCGCGAGCTCCACCGGCGGCATCGACGCCGTGGTCGATTCCTTCGCGAAGATCCCGCGCATCCTGCTCATGCCGATCATCCGGCTCATCCGCCTGCTCGATTTCTGGGGCGTCAACCCCAAGGCGCTCACGGACGGCGATACGAACTATTCCACCGTCCTGCTCACGAACCTCGGCAGCATCAGGGGCCCGGCCGTCTACCACCATCTGAACGATTACGGCACGAACAGCATCGTCGTCGCCATCGGCACGCTCCACAAGGAGGAGATGGTCATGCCCGACGGACACAAGGAGATCCGCGACGTGGTCGATCTCGGCTGCACGCTCGACGAGCGCATTGCCGACGGGTTCTACTTCGTCCGCTCGCTCAAGCTCGTCAAGCACATTTTTGCCCACCCCGAGCTGCTGGACCGCCTGATCGGCGAGCCCAGCGAGTTTGATTTCAAATAAGGTAAAGGAGATTATCATGAAGAAATTTGTTTCCGTCCTGCTCGCGGCGCTCCTGCTCTTTGCGCTTGCGGCCTGCGGCACCGCCGCGCCCGAGGAGACCAGCCTGCCCGAGATCACCGCGCACTATCGCGACGCCGGCTACTACAACGAGGACAACGCGCTCGTCACGATCGACTACTATGATGAGAACGGCCACATCCTCGGCGACGAGGTCTATGACAACGGTGTGCTCACCACCTATGAGCTCTTCCAGAAGACCGAAAACTACAGCTTCGAGATCCCTGAGCTCGAGGACAGCGCCGACGTTGTCTCCACGGAGTACATGGAACTGCTCACCCGTTCTGCCGAGGAGGGCAGCGAGTATCACAGCTCCGGCATGGTCTTCGTCTTCGGCTATGACGCCAACGACCACATGCGCATGGCGAAGGTCTTCGCGCTCGACGCCGAGGGCAATATCCTCTTTAACTACATCATCTACTATCAGCTCGACGAGCACGGCAACTTCACCGGCTGGACCCACATGACCGAGAGCGGCGAGGTCCTCTTTGAGATGCAGGCCGAGAACGTCTATGACGGCGACATGCTCGCCTCCGCCGATTATCACTACACGCGCTACGGCAGCATTGTCAGCGATGACACCGGCTACCACTATCAGGCGCAGGACGAGCCCACGGGCTACACCCTGCACGTGCTGGTGGAATACTGATTGCGGACCAAAAGAGGAGAGAGAATGGAAAGCATCATTACCGCCAAGACCCCCTGGGCGGCGCACATGGGCGAGGTGCCGATGCACCTGAACTATTTCGAGGGCTCCATGTATGACAAGGTGGCCGAGATCGCCTCCATGTATCCGGACAACGTCGCCTTCGACTTCATGGGCAAGAGCACGACCTACAAGGCCATGCTCCGCGAAATCCAGCGCTGCGCCAGGGCCCTGCGCACGATCGGCGTGCGCGAGGGCGACAAGGTCACCATTGCCATGCCCAACTGTCCGCAGGCGATCTATATGTTCTATGCCGTGAACCTCATCGGCGGCATCTGCAACATGATCCACCCCCTCTCGGCGGAGAAGGAGATCGAGTTCTATCTCAACGAGTCCGAGTCCGTCACGGCCATCACGCTCGACCAGTTCTATCATAAGTTCGAGCACATCCGCGAGAACACGAAGGTTGTGAACATCATCATCGCCTCCGTCAAGGACGCGCTCTCCAAGCCCATCAAGGCCGGCTATATGCTCACCGAGGGCCGCAAGATCAAGAAGATCCCGAAGGACGCGCCCGTCATCCGCTGGAAGGACTTCCTCAAGCTCAGCCGCGCCTGCTTTTATAACTACGCCGTGCCGAGAAAGAGCGACGACCCCGCCGTCATCCTCTATTCCGGCGGCACGACCGGCACCACGAAGGGCATCGTCCTCACGAACCGCAACTTCAACGCCCTCGGCCAGCAGGTCGTGGCCACGAACCCCATGTTCCGCCCCGGCGACAAGATGCTCGCCGCCATGCCGCTGTTCCACGGCTTCGGCCTCGGCGTGTGCGTGCATACGATGCTCTCGCAGGGCGGCCGGTGCATCCTCATCCCGCGTTTTACCGCCGAGAGCTACGCCAGGCAGATCGTGAAGTACCAGTGCAACTTCATTGCGGGCGTCCCGACGCTGTATGAGGCGCTGCTCCGGCTCGACAGCATGAACGGCGCGGACCTCAGCTGTCTCAAGGGCGTCTTCTCCGGCGGTGACAGCCTCTCTGTGGAGCTGAAGAAAAAGTTTGACAAGTTCCTCAAGGATCACAACGCGTCCATTCAGGTCCGCGAGGGCTACGGCACGACCGAGACCGTCACGGCCTGCTGCCTCACGCCGGTGAGCTATTTTAAGGAAGGCAGCATCGGCATCCCGTTTCCGGATACGTATATTAAGATCGTCAAGCCCGACACGGACGAGGAGCTGCCCTACGGCGAGGAGGGCGAGATCCTGCTCGCCGGCCCAACCGTCATGCAGGAATATATGAAGCACCCGGACGAGACGGCGCAGACCCTGCGCCATCACGCCGACGGCCTCACCTGGGTCTATACGGGCGACCTCGGCGTCATGGACGAGGAGGGCTTCATCTTCTTCCGCGGCCGCGCCAAGCGCATGATCATCTCCTCGGGCTACAACGTCTATCCCGGCCAGATCGAGAACATTCTCGATGCGCACGACGCCGTGCAGATGAGCTGCGTCATCGGCGTGCCCGATCCGTATAAGATGCAGAAGGTCAAGGCGTTTGTGAAGCTCAATCCCGCCTATCCCGCCAACGACGAGACGCGCCAGATGCTCCTCGACTATTGCCGCAAGCACATTGCGAAGTACGCCATGCCGTATGACATTGCCTTCAAGGAGGACATGCCCAAAACCCTCGTCGGCAAGGTGGCCTACCGCGTGCTGGAGGAAGAGGCCGCCGCGGAGGAAGGCTGATGAAA
>JAZPZZ010000096.1:0-3587 GCA_045544935.1 Oscillospiraceae bacterium
GGATATTTTTGTTGCAGCATCCTACAGCTTGCTGCCGCTGGTCATCCTTAACATTCCCGCAACCATTGCTTCTCAGTGGGTTACCAATACCGAGGCAAGTATCATCAGCTTTATCGGAACGCTTGTTCGACCTCTTCGAAGCTCCAGCTCATGCGGATGGAGTTCTGGCTCATCTCGAGACCGGAGGTGGCCACGCCGCCCGCGTTGGATGCCTTGCCGGGGCTGTAGAGCAGACCGTTCTTCATCACGATCTCAATGGCCTCGGGGGTCAGAGGCATGTTCGCGCCTTCGAACACGGCCATGCAGCCGTTGTCGACGAGCGCCTGGGCGCCGGCGGCGTCCATCTCGTTCTGGCTCGCGCAGGGATGCGCGATGTCGCACTTGACGTTCCAGATGTTCTTGCAGCCCTCGTGATACTCGGAGCCGGGAACCTCCTGCGCGTACACGCTGATGCGGGCGCGGCGCTTCTGCTTGATGTCAAACAGCACGTCCAGATTGATGCCGTTGGGATCGTAGATGTAACCCTGAGAGTCGGACATGGCAACGACCTTGCCGCCGAACTGGGTGACCTTCTGCGCGCAGTACTGGGCGACGTTGCCGGGGCCGGAGGCGACGCCGGTCTTGCCCTCGTAGCTGTCGTTCTTCAGGTGCTTCAGGGCCTCGACGCTGTAGTAGCACACGCCGTAGCCGGTGGCCTGGGTGCGGGCCAGGGAGCCGCCGTAGGTCAGGCCCTTGCCGGTGAGCACGCCGCCGTCGAAACGGTCGACGATCTTTTTGTACTCGCCGAACATGTAGCCGATCTCACGGGCGCCGACGCCGATGTCGCCGGCCGGGGTGTCGGTGAACTGACCGATGTGACGATAGAGCTCGTTCATGAAGCTCTGGCAGAAACGCATGACCTCGGCGTCAGACTTGCCCTTGGGGTCGAAGTCGGAGCCGCCCTTGCCGCCGCCCATGGGGAGGGTGGTGAGGGAGTTCTTCAGAATCTGCTCAAAGCCGAGGAACTTGATGATGGAGAGGTTGACGGAGGGGTGGAAGCGGAGACCGCCCTTGTAGGGGCCGATCGCGCTGTTGAACTGCACGCGGTAGCCGCGGTTGACCTGCACCTTGCCGTTGTCGTCCACCCAGGGAACGCGGAACATGATGATGCGCTCAGGCTCGACAAAGCGCTCGATCAGGCCGGCAGCCTCCCACTCGGGGTGCTTGTCGACGACGAGCTGCAGAGACTCGAACACTTCCTCGACCGCCTGCAGGAACTCAGGCTCACCGGGATGGTTCTTCTGCACATCGGCCAATACGCGTGCGAGATACTCGTTCTGAATCATGATAATCAGTCCTCTTTCTCAAAAATTTGACGTTTCGTCCTTGTTTTCACGACGGTACCTATACCCGTCACTCTATCTTAACGCCAATCGGAGCCGATTACAATTGATGATTTCCATAGAAAACCAGAAGATTTTTGTGCAAAAAGATCACTTGTGAAAGCTCAAACACTCTTTATTTCGTTAAAACGACGAAAGAATTGAATCGACCTTATTAAAAATAGTGAATAATCAGTGGAAAAGAAATCTAGAAAATATAATTTGCAGAAATATTTATATAAATATACTTGACAAAAGTTGCGGTTTGGGATAGGATAAGCCCAGAAACAAAAGGTGGTGCATCCTGTGAAAAAGACATTATACAGCCTGATGCTGAATGAAGAGGTCGTCCGGGAAATCGACGCGCTCGCGCATCAGCTCGGTACGAACCGTTCCGCGCTCATCAACCAGATTCTCGCGGATTATACCTCGGTGCTCACGCCCGAGCGCCGGATCGAGAACATTTTCCGCGCCATGGAGGAGCTCGTCGCGCCGGCGCGGGAGCTTGTGCCGTTTTTCGTGCCGAACGCCATGAGCATGACGCTCAAGAGCAGCCTGCAGTATAAATACCGTCCCACGGTGAAGTACGAGGTCGCGCTCTCGCGCGGCGAGTCGGAGGATCTCGGCGAGCTCTCGGTGGCCTTTCGCACGCAGAGCCAGGGGTTACTCGAGAGCATGACGTATTTCTTCCGTCTCTGGAAGCGCATTGAGGACAAGCATCTTTCGCTCTATCGCACCGAGCCGCCGCGCTACGCGCTCTATGACGGGCGCTTCGTCCGCTCACTGCGCCTGCCGCAGGACCGCGATTATACCAGCGATGAGATCGCCCGCGCTCTGTCGGAATACATCCAGCTCTTCGACCATCTGATGAAGGGCTTTCTCGCCGGGCGCTACTCCGTCCACGAGGTCGAGGCCATCTACATGACCCAGTGCGCGAAGGGGCAGATCATCGTCTAGTATTTCGATGAAAACCCGCTTCGCTGGGCTTTTCATCGAGAGAGCAGCGCTCCGTTCAGCGCACTCGCTTCGCTCGCACGTTCTCTCCGCGAGCGGAGATTTTTCCACCGCACATGTCGCCGGAAAAATCATTGATTCTATTCGCGCCTGCGGGCGCGAACTCTGCCGAGAGCTTTTTATCCCAATGAAAGGAGAAAGAAACCATGAACGCTGAAAAATTTACCCAAAAGACCATCGAGACCATTCAGACCGCTCAGAACATGGCGCAGGAGAATGGCAATCAATATATCACGCCGGAGCATCTGCTCTATGCCCTCATCGACCAGGACGGCGGCCTGATCGGCACGCTCCTGACGCGCATGGGCGTCGACTGTGACACCGTGCTCGCCGAGCTCGATACCGTCATCGGCAATCTCCCACGCGTCTCCGGCGCCGGCAGCGAGGTCTATGCCTCCAGCGAGACGGGGAAGGTCCTCGCCTTCGCCGAGCGCGTGGCGAAGAACATGCAGGACGATTTCATCTCCGTCGAGCACATCATGCTCGGCATCTTCCAGCACCCGACGCGCGACATCAAGCGCATCTTTAATAACCACGGCATCACGAAGGACGGCTTCACGACGCAGCTGAGCAAGGTCAAGACCGGCCGCGTCACCTCCGACAATCCCGAGAGCACCTATGACGCCCTCATGAAATACGGCACCGACCTCGTCCAGCGCGCCCGCGAGGGCAAGATGGACCCGGTCATCGGCCGCGATCAGGAGATCCGCAACGTCATCCGCATCCTCTCGCGCAAGACGAAGAACAACCCCGTCCTCATCGGCGAGCCCGGCGTCGGCAAAACGGCCATCGCCGAGGGCCTCGCGCAGCGCATCGTGCGCGGCGACGTGCCGGAGGGCCTCAAGGACAAGACCGTCTTCTCGCTCGATATGGGCGCGCTCGTCGCGGGCGCGAAGTACCGCGGCGAATTTGAGGAGCGCCTCAAGGCCGTGCTCGAGGAGATCAAAAAGAGCGAGGGCAGCATTCTGCTGTTCATCGACGAGCTGCACACCATCGTCGGCGCCGGCAAGACCGAGGGCCCCATGGACGCGGGGAACCTCCTCAAGCCCATGCTGGCCCGGGGCGAGCTCCACTGCATCGGCGCGACGACCCTGGACGAGTACCGCAAGTACATCGAAAAGGACGCCGCCCTGGAGCGGCGCTTCCAGCCCGTCCAGGTGGACGAGCCCACGGTGGAAGACACCATCTCCATCCTCCGGGGCCTGAAGGAGC
>JAZPZZ010000097.1:0-6795 GCA_045544935.1 Oscillospiraceae bacterium
GCGAGGCATCTGAATGAACACCCGTATCCCTGAAAACTATCGCAGTTTGCTCAGCATCTATGACACGCAGAAGGCCATCGGCCTGCTCAAGCGTCTGTTTGAAGATCAGCTGGCCGCTAATTTGAATCTGTTCCGCGTATCGGCTCCGCTGTTCGTGGAAGAAGCCACCGGACTGAACGACAATCTGAACGGCTATGAACGTCCTGTGGATTTTGACATTCCCAACATCGGCAGAGACGCGCAGGTAGTGCAGTCGCTCGCCAAATGGAAGCGCATGGCCCTGCACGACTATGGTTTCTATCCCGGAAAGGGACTCTATACGGACATGAACGCCATCCGGCGCGATGAGGACGTGCTCGACAATCTGCATTCCGTATATGTGGACCAGTGGGACTGGGAAAAGGTCATTGAGGCCAAGGACCGCAATCTGGATTATCTCAAGGGCACCGTGATGGATATCGCGGCTGCCGTGAGCGAGACGCAGCGCACCATGCGCGCGATCTATCCGCAGCTGCAGGCACTGCCGGAGCTGGAGCGCACCGTCACCTTCGTGACCGCGCAGGAGCTCGAGGACCGCTGGCCGGAGCTCACTCCGAAGCAGCGCGAGAACGCCTTTCTCAAGGAACACAAAACCGCGTTCATCATCGGCATCGGCGGCGCGCTGAAGTCCGGCCAGAAGCACGACGGCCGCTCCCCCGACTATGACGATTGGACGCTCAACGGTGATCTGCTCTATTGGGACGATCTGCTCGAATGCGCGTTTGAGCTCTCTTCCATGGGCATCCGCGTCGATCCCGTCAGTCTGGATCGGCAGCTGACCATCGCAGGCTGCGATGATCGCCGTGAGCGGACCTATCACAAAATGCTCTTAAACGGCGAGCTTCCGCTCACGATCGGCGGCGGCATCGGGCAGAGCCGTCTGTCCATGCTGTTGCTCGGCAAAGCGCACATCGGCGAGGTGCAGTCCTCTGTTTGGGACGCCGAGACCATTCAGACCTGCAAGGCCGCAGGCGTGGTGCTCCTGTAAACGCAATAACATAAAAACGACGCTGTCTTTGACAGCGTCGTTTTATTCTATCAAGTCCCTGTATGTGGTCAATACATCATAAATTGCGTCCTCACTCAAGATGCCGCGTTTGACTTGATTTGGAATCTGCCCGGCCTCATCGCTCTCAAAATCCATGCGCCACAGCGGACTGTCATAGTATGCCGCGAGCGCTCGGAGATCTTCAAGCGAGGGATGCTCCGTCGCGAGAATTCGGTCCAGCCGCGCTTCCTGCTCTTCAATGCGCATCAGCTGCGAATCCGTCCACGTCATGCAAAATTTGCCGTCCTCCTCTTTGGTCGCCGAAAGCCCGGCCGCGCGATGCGTCATGATGCTCTTCCGATTTCTGGCAGAAACGTCGGAACGGACCGTGCAATTGGGGTGGTTCCGGTGAAGCCAGAGCATCATCTCCTGCAGAATTCGCTTCCCGTGGCCCATCTCGCGGTAATCCGGATGGGTTTCAAGCGCTTCCATCAGAAACATGTTTTGCCCCTGCGGCAATAAACGAAGCGCAGAGCGATAGATATCATCCTTCTGCAATACCATGAGGACCCCATCCTCAGATTGAAACTCTCCGAGCAGATAGTCACGATAGCCGGCTTCGTACTTTCCAAGCGCCTCTGATTCCGGGAGCTCCGGATACCATTCGGCGGCATTCTCTGCAGAAGATTCCCGATAGACCGCAAAAAACTGCGGCCAGTTCAGACCGGAAAGTTCATGGAATACCAGAAGATCGATCATTCAAATTCCTCCCCAAAACGCCGCGCCGCCATAGCGCGCAGAACTGCCGTTTTCTCCGGTTCAAGCTGCACGATGCAATCAGACGCACGCTCCTTCGCCAGCGGAAGACCATTCTCACCTTCAAAATCCAGATCAAAGTCGATGGCCTGATCGTCCAGCGCAGATAGATCTGTGGTTTCGCAGAGCAGCGAAGCAAACACAGCCGCAATGAGATAATCCCCATAGGCGGAAGCATGTTCTCCGTCATGCCAATAGAGCTCAATCTCCGGGTTCGTCCGGCGAATCATAGCAAACAGCTTCCCAACCGGCGCGAGCATTGCTCCGGTTTCCTCTGCGAGCGCAGTATAAAAGCGATGCATTGCCGGGAAGTGCTCCGGATATGCCCGCTCCGCCCATGTCATCATCAGAACCGGCTTTGTTCCGGCGGATTCGCAGAGCGAAAGGATGCGAAGAACGCTCTGCCGCGTCTGATGCTCATCCGGGAAGGGATGCGCCTGCTGCTGCAGTACGCAATAGTCATAATGCCCGTACAGCAGCGCAAATCGCAGCGAAAAGTACTCCTCCCGGTGCCACGCAAGCGAGCGGTTGGAATACGCCAGCATAGTGACCTCCGGTATCTGGCCGCTAAGCTGCGCGCACATTCGGGCAAACGTGTACGGCATATCGTGAAAATAGGTGTGGCTGTTGCCGACAAACAGAACGCGCATAAAACTTCCTCCCATAAAAAAGCAGGACGCTGAAAGCATCAGCGTCCTGTTGGTTCTGGAGCGGGATACGGGAATCGAACCCGCCTCCTCAGCTTGGGAAGCTGATGTTCTACCGATGAACTAATCCCACAAAGGCATGGATATTATACCATGCCGTTTTTTTGTTTGCAAGGGCTTTTAGCCGACGTAAACCGTGCACTTGGCGACCACATCGCCGATGGAGGCGGTAATCGTCGTCATGCCCTGACCGATGCCGGTGACCTGGCCGTCACGCACGATGGCGACGGCTTCGTTTTCACTCGCCCAGACCACCTGTCCGGCCATACCGTCCGGGTACGTGACCGCCTCGAGCGGAACCGTCTCTCCGACGGCCTCGCTGAATTCAGTGCGCTCACTGCCGTAATAGGTGAGCTTAATGCTGCCGATTTCGGTCGCTTCGGTTGTATCCGCGGGAGAAGGCGTCTCCGTCGGCTGTGCGCTCTCAGCGGGAGCGGTGGTTTCCTCCGGCTCAAAGGACTCCTCCGGCAGGATATCCTGCGTGGGCAGGTTCTGCGCGGTAGAGCTGTTGATCTCCTTTGCGTCGGCAAGGCTGATCGTGATCAGAACAATGACTGCGAGCACGACGCAGGCCAGAAGCAGCAGGCCGAAAATCGTCTGCCAGCGCGTGTTGACCTCGGCGCGCTGCGCGGCAGGTGTTCCGGGCACTTCACTCGCGGTGATCGGGGGAACGGTATCACCGGCGCGAACACGCGTCGTACCGCAATAAGGGCAACGGCTGCGCAGACCGGAAAACTCCCGGCCGCAGCGGCGGCACTCAACCTTGGGTATGATATTCATAATGGATCCTCCATGGATGACTAGAAATCTATACCCACTAATAATACACGTTCCCCGAAAATTCGTCAAGACTTTCCGCGATTCAGTCTATGCTCTGCGCACGTTGATTTCCGATCAGAATCCGCTCCTGCAAACCGGTCTCCGCGTTGACGTCAACGCAAACGGATTCGCCGTCCGACGCCGTGCAAAGATACTCAACGCAATAGCGGTCCCGTCCTCCCGGAGACAGAAGCACAACCTTTCTCTCTGACTCCACGGTCAGAGATTCCGGCGGCGTCCACACATGCGGCTCTTCCGGAAACACACGATTTGTGTGGTGACGAACATAATCAGATGCATCGAACGCTGTCACCTGTCCGCTTGCCGGGCAGACACGCAGCGAAACTCGGTCCGGAAGACACAGCACATTATCCACCTGCGGCGCGAAAACCAGCATCACTGCACTTCCCGCAGCAGTTGACTCCACACACTCCATCTCCGGATAACCGTGCTCAGTGAGAAAACCCTTTGCAATTTGCTCTGCCTCTGCGGTATCGGCCTCTTCGCCCTCCACGGAGTCCGAGAGGAACTGCAGCACTTCCCCGCCCCGCACTGTGACAGCAATGACGACATTTCGATCCGGCATGGAAAAGCGCCAGCACGCAAGGTCTCCGCCTCGAAAATCAAGCGGTTTGAGCACAGAGAAATCACAATTCAGAAACCTTGCAGCGGCTTCTTTTGCCGCTGCAGGAGAAACGATTGCTTTTCCGATGAGCATGCGCGGAACATCATCGGAATGATCGCTGAACTGTCCGTCATAGTCCAGCGGTTCCATCACCGGGAAAGAGGATTGCAGTTCATGAAATGCATCATCAAGCGTTTTTACGCTGCTGTGCATCTCCCCTGACAGATTGTCCAGCGAATCCGTAAGACGATTGCGTGCCTCAAACACCAGATCTCCCTGCTCGAAGGATTGACGTATATCCGAGAGCGCTTCGGTGAAAAGATGAACGGTTTCGGATGCTCCAGTTAAAGCGGAGATCTCCTCTTCCGCTATGACCATGCCATTGGCCGCGGTGCGTGAGAGCAGATACGCATAATCGCCAACGACTGAGATCTGTCCGGAAAGATTCTCGAGCGCATCCAACTCCACCGGCAGCGCGCTGAGCGCGGTTTCCGCAGCTACAGCGTCAGCATAAAGCTGCGTAAAGAGGGCGCTCTGCATTGGCGCATCTGACGCATAGGCACACGCGTCGATCGAGCGCCGCAGACGCTCTGCTGCGCTGAACGCTTCGCCGAACGCGCGCGCTGAATTCGCGTCCAGACGCGTGATATAGTTCCCCGCTCCGACGTGGCAGGCCGCGATCGCGGCAGACAGAACAATCAGCACAGCAGCAAAATAAGATATCAAACGAATCTTCCCTCTTCTGCTCAACGATCTCTCCTCCAATAGCAAAAACTCTTTCGGTTAGGATAACCGAAAGAGTTTTTTTCATGTGTGCGCAGCTTATCCGCGATCGGAAAGCTGGAACGATTGCATGGACGCAATCAAAGCCTGCTGTGTGGTCTCGGAGATGGCGTCAGAGCCGCAGAACACCAGTGTAACACTGCCGCCGTCCGAATCGAGAACGTAGGCCTCAAAATGGTTTTCCATGGTCTTGGCCGTGACGTGCTTTGCCGTCTGTCCGTTCAGCTCCGCGTCCTCCACATCACTCGCCTGAATGATGATGCCGTAATCCTGGAATACACTCGGCGCGAGGCGATCGGAATGAACGCCGTTGAAATAGGCGACCTCGAGATAGAGATCTCCGCCGTCATTTTGCGGGCAGAAATAGCAGCGACCTTGGTTTTCAATCAGCTGAAAACGGGTCTGGTCGAGATACAGCGAGAAATCCGGGCCGCCGCGAAGCGCAAAGCTGCCGGCCACAAGCGTGGCCTGCTGCTCCTCTTCGCCAATCGGAAGCATGGTCTCCGCCGGACGATCGACATCGCTGCTGTCAATCAGCAGCTGCTCCGGTTCATCACCGAGAGAAAACGGTTCCGGCGTGATCACTTCCACAGCGATCGGCTGCTGCGTATGCATCGCCGGAATCACAATGCCCTCCGGCGTATCAATCCGGATGTGGAACAAATTCACCACGAGCAGCACCGTCAGCAGAAGCACGTCCAGACCGATCAGCCATGGGATCAGCCGGGCAATTCCCTTCCGCTTCATGCCTGCGCTCCTTCCTCCAGCTTATGAATGCCGGCGTCCATGCGCCGAAGCGACTCCTCCTTGCCGAGAATGGTGCAGATTTCCACCGGGCCGCCGGGCGTGACCGCCTGGCCGGAAACAGAGATACGTACCGGCCACATAACCTTGCCGATCTTCATTTCACGCTCCTCCGCCAGACCGGAGAGCACGCCGAGAACGGATTCGCTCGTCCATGCGTCCAGCGCTGCCAGACGCGGACGAACGGCGTGCAGAAGCTCCAGAGAGGCTTCGGGATTGAGCTTATTCTTCTTATTGCTGTAGAGCGCGAGATCATAATCCGGCAGCGCTTCAAAGAACGCGACCTTCTCGGGGATCTCCGTGAGCACCTCGCAGCGCTGCTGCAGCAGCGGCGCGATGGCCCTGGCGTCGATCGCGGGATTCTTCACAGTCTCGCGGATATAGGGCTCCGCAATCTCGGCAAAGCGAGCAGGCTCCATGGCGCGGAGATATTCACTGTTGAAATAGCGAAGCTTCACGATATCAAAGATCGCGGGAGATTTGGAAATGCCCTTGAGATCAAAGGCCTCCTCCAACTCGGACAGGGAGAAAATCTCCTGCTCTCCGCCGGGCGCCCATCCGAGCAGCGCCACATAGTTGACGACCGCCTCGGTCACATAGCCCTGCGCGATGAGGTCTTCATAAGAAGGATCGCCGTGGCGCTTGGACATTTTATTGTGCTGGTCGCGCATGACGGGCGAGCAGTGAATATACTTCGGAATTTCCCAGCCGAAGCCCTCATAGAGCAGGTTATACTTCGGCGTAGAGGAAAGATACTCCGAGCCGCGCACAACGTGCGTGATGCCCATGAGATGATCGTCGATGACGTTGGCGAAGTTGTAGGTCGGCAGCCCGTCGCGCTTGATGAGAACCTGATCGTCAAGCGTATCGTTATCGACAGTGATATCACCGAAGATTTCATCGTGGAAGGTGGTCTTTCCCTCTCTCGGAATCTTCTGGCGAATGACATAGGGCTTCCCTGCATCGAGATTCGCCTGAATCTCCGCCTCGCTCAGGCGGGAGCAGCGACCGTCATACTTGTGGATCGCAACACCATCGGAGACGTTTTCCTCCTCGGCGTCCTCTTTATCACAGAAGCAGCGATAGGCATGTCCGCGCGCGATCAGGCGCTCGGCATATTCCTTATAGAGTCCGCGGCGCTCGGTCTGGATATACGGACCGACCGGACCGCCGACATCAGGGCCCTCATCATGGAGTCGGATCTAGCCATGTCG
>JAZPZZ010000098.1:0-2702 GCA_045544935.1 Oscillospiraceae bacterium
GGAATAATACTCGAAGTTGCGGCCGCAGCGGATATCGCGGTGGAGGTTCAGCGCAGGCGCGAGCCAGAGCTGCACGCCGAAGCGCTCCATCTCCGCGCCGACAAGATCGCCGCAGAGCGACGCGAGCTCCGGGTTCCAGCTCTGCGCAAGCGCGGTGCCGATGGGGATGGCGGTGCAGTACTGCGTGACGGTCTCTGCGTCCGGCAAAGGCTTTCGCTGCATGAGCGCGAGCGCCTTCGTGACAACGCCGGGCAGGAGATCCGCGATCGTGGCGGGCATCGCAGCTTCGAGCGGGACGACGCCCTTTCGGTCGCGGGCAAAGGTGCGCGTGAGGCGCAGGCCGGCAGGGCCGTCCGCCATGACGAGAAACGGTACGCCGCGGTCTTTAAGCGCGTGACTGCTCTCCCCCGCCGCGCCGGGCACGGCGGTCGAGGCGTTGCCGATGACGCTGAGCGCGCCGCCCTTGGGGTCGAACGCGCCGACGCTCATCATGGCGAGGTCCTCGTCCGAGAGCGAGGCCGCGAGCGGGTCGATCGGCGCGGGCACGTCGTACTCCGGCGTAAGGCACGAAATCTCCTCCGGATCGACCGTCAGCACCGGCAGGTCCGTCAGTGTCTCCCGCACAGGCGCCTCCGGCTTCCAATCTTCATAATCCGGCCCGTCGAGCGCGCGGAGCTTTGCCGTGATAACCTCGCGCTCAAGGCGCAGGACGGCGATCGGCATGGAATCGGCGCTGTTCCGGCCGAGACGGAGGACATAGTCGCCCGCCTCGAGAACGCTCAGGCTGCGCGCGGCGTCGAACGACGCGAGCTCGTGCAGATCAAAGGTCATGGTGAGCGCTTCCCGCTCGCCGGGATAGAGCGTGCGGCTTTTACAGAAGGCCGCGAGCGTCTGATAGGGCTGGTCAAGCCGGCCCCACGGGACGGAGACATAAAGCTGCGCAGTCTCTTTGCCGGTGTGCTCGCCGACGTTCTCCACCGTCGCAGTGACGGTAACGTGCTCCCCTTCCAGAGACGCCTTCGCGTCCCGCAGCTCAAAATCGGCATAGCTCAGGCCGAAGCCGAAGGGATAGAGCGCGCGCTTTCGCACTGAATCAAAATAGCGGTAGCCGACGTAGATGCCCTCGCGGTAGCGCGTATCATCGCGCGCGCCAAAGTCGCCGAGGCGCGGGGATTCCTCCCACGCGGCCCACGTGGTCGCAAGCTTGCCGGAGGGGCTGCGGCGGCCGAGCAGCAGGTCCGCGAGCGCCGGACCCGTCTCGGTGCCGAGCTGGGAGAGGAGCAGAATGTTCCCCACCGACTGCACCGGCGAGAGGTCCACCGGGCCGCCCACGTTCAGCACGAGCAGGAAGCGGTCAAACTTCCGGTCGAGGGCGAGAATGTCCCGAATCTCCGATTTTGTGAGCAGCACGTCGCCCTCCACGATGCGGTCACTCCCCTCGCCGGAGATGCGGGAGAGGACATAGACGGCGGCGTCCCCGTGCGCGGTGAGCGGGAGATCATACTCCGGCTTCGGCATGACGGCGCCCATGCCCTCCAAAACAGCAAGGCGGTGGTGCTTGCGTGCGTTCGCCTTGATCTCGCGGAGGAAGGCGGCCTTCGCTCTGGCTTCCACCGCGTCATACTCGTCGAGCCAGCGCTTCGTCGTGAGACGGAAGCCCGCCTCCTCGAGGCCCTCCTCGATGGAAACGAAATGCCGCGCGTTTACCTCACCCGAGCCGGTGCCGCCGAAGACAGTGCGGCGCGCGCCGCTGCCGTATAGCGCAAGATCACACGGCCAGTCGAGCGGAAAGGCGCCGTTTTTCTTCAGCAGCACCGCGCACTCGGCAAGGCACGGCCGGAGTATGGCCAAATGATCGCGTTCATAATCCTGAAGCTGCATGGTAGCCTCCTGTTATCTAGGTTTTTCAACATTTTACCATGCGCCGCGCTGAAACGCAACCTTGCCCGAGCGGGCCTTACGTGCTATCATGGTGCAAAGGAGCGTGATCGGATGACAGAAAAAGAGAAGATGCTCGCGGGACAGCTCTACTGCCCGGAGGACGCAGAACTGAAAACCCTGCGGCAGAAGGCGCACCGGCTGAGCATGGAATATAACCAAACCACGGAGACCGAAGCGGAACGCCGCGAGGCGATTCTCGCCGCACTCGTGCCGGAGCGCGGGAAAAACGTCTATCTGCAGGGGCCGGTGCAGTTTGACTACGGCTTGTTCACCTCCATTGGGGAAAACTCCTACGCGAACTTCAACTTCACGGTGCTCGACTGCGCGCCGGTAAAGATCGGCAGGAACGTATTCATGGGGCCGAACGTGTCGCTCTATACGCCGGTGCACCCGATGCACCCGGAAGACCGGAACCCCTTCCCTTACGGCGAGGGGATCGCCGATCTGGAGGCGGCAAAGCCGATCACAATCGGGGACAACTGCTGGCTCGCCGGAAACGTGACGGTCTGCGGGGGCGTGACGATCGGCGAGGGCTGCGTGATCGGCGCCGGCAGCATCGTGACGCGGGACATTCCGCCGCGCAGCTTCGCCGCGGGCGTTCCCTGCCGAGTGATAAGAGCAATCACGGACGAAGACAGAATATAAAAAGAGCGTACCGGTCGGTACGCTCTTTCTGATATTGCAGTTCATGATTCCATGCCGCAGGGAGCGGCCTGTTTGGCAGCCTGCTGATCGGTCATGACAGAGCTGTAGAGTCTCCA
>JAZPZZ010000099.1:0-11313 GCA_045544935.1 Oscillospiraceae bacterium
GGCGCTGGAGATGGTCGGCGCCGCCCTCGTCGATCCGGGCGACAAGATCCTCGTCGAGAATCCGACCTACCTCGTCGCGCTGCAGAGCTTCCATAAGTCGGATCGTAGCCATGTCGTTCTGTGAGCCAAGGAGTTGGTGCCCATTGTTGTCTTCCTAAGACCGCTTGGCCTCCGACTTCCCAGCAGGCGCTGGAGATGGTCGGCGCCGCCCTCGTCGATCCGGGCGACAAGATCCTCGTCGAGAATCCGACCTACCTCGTCGCGCTGCAGAGCTTCCATCTGTTCGACCCCGAGGTCGTCCCCGTGCAGATCAACGCCGACGGCATCGACTGTGACAAGCTGCAGGCCGCCATCGACGCGAATCCCGAGGCGAAGTTCATCTACGTCATCCCGAACTTCCAGAACCCCACCGGCCTGACCTATTCCAAGGCCGTGCGCGAGCGCGCCGCTGAGATTCTCAAGAACTCCAACCTTCTCGTCCTCGAGGATAACCCCTACAGCGAGCTCCGCTTCGCCGGCGAGAGCGGCAAGAGCTTCGGCGCCTACCTCGGCGAGCAGTGCTGCATGTTCGGCACCTTCTCCAAGATCGTCTCTCCCGGCATGCGCATCGGCTGGATCTGCTGCCGCAACAAAGAGCTCAAGGCCAAGCTCCTCAGCTATAAGTCCACCGCCGATCTGCACACCAACATCTTCTGCCAGATGGTCCTCGCGCAGTATCTGCAGGACAACGACCTCGATCAGCACATCGAGAAGACCAAGGTCCTCTATAAGCAGAAGGCCGAGTTCATGATGGATTGCATGCGCAAGTACCTGCCCGAGGGCGTCACCTTCACGCCCACCGAGGGCGGCATGTTCCTCTGGGCCGAGCTGCCTGAGGGCATCACTGCGGTCGATCTCTATCGCGCGGCGCTCGCGCGCGGAGTGGCGATCTGCCCTGGCGACCCGTTCTATGAGTACGAGCGTGATGTGCGCACCTTCCGCATCAACTATTCCAACTCCACGGACGAAGCCATCGAGACCGGCATGAAGGTCCTCGGCGAAGTCTGCAGCGAGCTCATGGCAAAGTAAAGATCATTCATAAAAACCGCCGCGGTATCTGCCGCGGCGGTTTTCTCGTTTGCAGGGGTCGGCGTCCTCGACGACCCGTATTTCCTGCGCACCTATCTCAATACCCACATGCCCTGTGCCTGTTCCAGAATCGTCTCCAAATCCCACAGCGTCTCCGAATTGCGCACGCTGTTCGGGTCGTTCACGCGGATTTTACCGTCCTCCTCGCCCGTGAGCAGGATAAAGTGCCCCGTGCTGGTAAAGTCGCCCGGCCCCATGATCGCCACGATCGGGTTTCCGACCGCGAGATTGTCCAGCACGCGCTGTGCCTCCGGCGTAATGGACACGGAGTCCAGCCCAAGCATTTGCGCGCCCTCGGTGAAGAAGCTCCAGCTCGTCCCGCTCCCGACCACGTTGAAGCCGTGCTCCTCGGCAAACTGCGCCATCCTCCACGGGTCATAGGACGCGTCGCCGGTGATTTGCATGTACGCCATCGCCATGCACGTCGGCCCGCAGCCGGACAGGCCCATCAGATTTTCGTTGTAAGACCGATAGCCCCAGCGCTGGTCCCACTGCATCAGCCGCGGCGCTTCGCCCTGCGTCACCTCGCCGGAGAGATCAATCTCCGGCGCGTCGTTTTTCCGCAGCGGATATTCCTTCACAAAATCCCGCGCGTCCGGATTCCGCTCATAGAGCGCCACGAGCTCGTCCGGATAGTCGGCGGGGGAGACGGCGTGCGTCAGCGCGTAGATTTTCAGCGAAAACGGTGTCCCGCTGCCCGAGAGCGTCAGCGCCAGTACCGCGAGCAGCAGCACCGCCGCGCTCCAAAGCCGCACCGGCCTTCGTTGCTTTACCATTGTATATACCTCCATCGTGTCTTTCGTAGGGGCCGACGACCTCGGCGGCCCAATGTACAATTCTTTCCGCAGCCGCCTTCACTATACCCCGCCCCTGTGTCCGAATTGCATCGAAACTCTGAAGATTTCCTTTCTCTTTTCCGCTTTTTCTCTGTCATCCTGAGCGGAGCGCGTCAGCGCGGAGTCGAAGGATCTTGGCACCGCACCGAAAGAGATCGCTCTGACAAAAGTTAAATTATCATTGACTTTCCCACAAAGCATGGTATAGTGACCTTGCAGGTGTCAAGACACCCATGCTGCTGACTTCTTTCGGAGGTAGAAACATGAGCAAATTCAAAGCGTTTCTCAAGCGCAAGGACATTGAAATCACCCTCAAGCGCTACGGCATCGACGCCCTGAGCGCCATGGCGCAGGGCTTGTTCTGCTCGCTGCTGATCGGCACGATCCTCAACACGCTCGGCCAGCAGTTCCATATCGGCTTTCTGACCATGCCCATCTATGCCGACGGTCCGACGATCGGCGGCGTCGCCATGCAGATGGTCGGCCCCGCGATGGCCGTCGCCATCGGCTACGCCCTGCATGCCCCGGCCATGGTCCTGTTCTCATTGGTTCCCGTCGGCTTTGCCACGAACGCGATCGGCGGCGCCGGCGGTCCGCTCGCCGTGCTCGTCACGGCGGTCGTCGCCTCCGAATTCGGCAAGGCGGTCTCCAAGGAGACAAAGGTGGATATTCTCGTCACGCCCATTGTCACAATTCTCGTCGGCGTCGGCCTCGCCATGCTCGTCGCCGCGCCCATCGGCAAGGCGGCCTCCTGGGTCGGGCAGGTCATCATGTGGGCCACGCAGCAGCGCCCCTTCATCATGGGCATCCTTGTTTCCGTCATCGTCGGTATCGCGCTCACGCTGCCGATCTCTTCGGCCGCCATCTGCGCCGCGCTCAGCCTTACGGGTCTCGCCGGCGGCGCCGCCGTCGCTGGCTGCTGCGCCAATATGATCGGATTCGCCTTCATGAGCTTCAAGGAAAACCGCTGGGGCGGCCTCGTCAGCCAAGGGCTCGGCACCTCCATGCTCCAGATGGGCAACATCGTCCGCAATCCGAAGATCTGGATTCCGCCGATCGTGACCTCCGCCATCACCGGCCCGATCGCCACCTGCGTCTTCAAGCTCGAGATGAACGGCGCCGCCATCAACTCCGGCATGGGCACCTGCGGCCTCTGCGGCCCCATCGGCGTCTGGACCGGCTGGGTCTCTCCGAGCGAAGCGGCCCTCGCCAACGGCGCCGCCGCCATGCAGCCCGGTGCCATGGACTGGATCGGCCTGCTCCTCATCGCCATCGTCCTGCCTGCCGTGATCTGCTGGCTCCTCGGTCAGCTCGCGCGCAAAATCGGCTGGATCAAAGAGGGCGACCTCACGCTCGACTGATTAAGAATGCCATCCAAAAGGGAACTGCCCATCGGCAGTTCCCTTTTTTGCGTTTTTCGGGAACTCTGCTTTGGATTTGATCGTCAGATAAGCAAAGCCTGTTATGATTACGAATTCAACTTTATGTTCGATATTTCACTGCAGTTATTTAAAGCATCATTTGTGAAAATAGCCAGTTCATACCGCGTTGCTTTTGTGTAGTTCACATAATTTTTTTGTACGGCAAAGTAAAAGTATCTAGAAGTTACAAAAACGGGATGATTTGATTACAATTCGATTAAACGCACAAAAAATAGTACATGTATTGGCTAATTTTTTCCATATCTGGCGCAAAAAACCTTTGTTTTTTACCTTGTTTTCCAGTAAAATAGAAGTGGAACAAAAGTATCCTTCAGCCTCCGCGCGCAATCAGCGCCCGGAGGCGGGATTCGCGTATGTTCTTTGCCTCAAAGCGAGGCCATCGTTCTGATCAAAAAATTATTTTTGATATACCCCATTTTGCGAAGAAAGGAAGAATTGTATGAAGAAAAGATTGTTGAGCATTCTTCTCGTCATGGTGCTCGTCGTCTCTCTGATTCCCGCGGCGATGGCTGCGGACAGTGACCCCGTTTTCGTGGATCAGAAGACGTCGGACACGGATGACGGTGCTCTGCACATGAAGAAGACCCTGCTCCGGAACGAGGATGGCACCTATGACATCCGCATCGAGAGCTGGGCGACCGGCCAGGTTGACAGTCACGAGGTCACCGAGGCGGTCCCGACGGACTTCGTCCTGGTTCTGGACCAGTCCGGCTCCATGACTACGGAAGATATTCCTGCGTCTTATGAGCTTGCAGGACAGAGTTGGACGCCGAACCAAATTTTGAACGGTTCTTATTATTACAATGTTCCGGGAACCAATAATTATTATCCGGTATATTGCAAGGATAAGCCTACCACCGGAGTCACGAAGCTCTCTACCAACCCGAGAGGCAGAGACCTTGGTACCTCTGACGGCGCTGTTTCTTACAACGGCGAAGCTCTTTATTTTAAGGACAGCGACGGTGCGGTCTACCGTGTGTATCAGGATGTGTTTAACTTCCTCGGATATCACAATGCCACATATTACTACATTGACGGCAACGGAATCAGACATGATTTTGAGACGCGCAGCTGGCTGTTGTTAGGTCTTTTGACTTCCAGACGTCTCTCTTCCGATCTGTATACGGTAAGACAGCATGCTTATGGCCTGTATTATACGGATGAGAACGGTGTTGAGCATCAAATCGACGGCAGCACTACGGTCACGGGTGTCAACACTGTGTTCTTCAATGGACCGCTCTATGTCAAGGGCGAAATCCAGTCCAGACTGAACGCGCTGAAAAAGGCGGTTACCAACTTTGTCGATACTGTTCAGTCCAAGGCAGAAGAGGATCAAGTCAATCATCGTGTAGCGATTGTCGGCTTTGCTTCTGATGATACGGATACTAACAATAATAATCCTGCTTGGCAGAATACTGAGCTTCTTACCGGTGTGAATGTGTCTGGTACCACCGGACGCCAGTACACGAATATTTCGAATGAGGATTATCAGAACGCGCTGCAGGATGTAACGACTACGGCCGGACAGACGGATCTCAAGAATGCGATTAAAGCCATTGACGCTGCGGGAGGTACTCAGGCTCAGCATGGCTTTACAATGGCTGAGAATATTCTTGAGAAGCGTCAGGTGAAGACCTATGTTAACAGCACCGACCAGACCATGAATCGTAACACCGTTGTTCTGTTCTTCACGGACGGCCATCCCGGCAACTATGACAGCAGCGATCAGATCACGGCGGCGAATGCTGTTGTGACTGCTGCCAACAAGGTCAAGCAGAATGAATGGAAGACGAAGGTTTTCTCTGTTGGTATTTTTGCCACCGGCGATGATCAGCCGCTGACCTTCACGCTGCCTTATACCAATCAGAACACCGACGCTATGGAGAGAGACAACTACGTTCGCGCAACGAACAGTTACCTCTTCTTCCGCGGCAACAAGGTTACGCAGACTCCCTACAATGACACGATTGCTGAATACATGCGCTGCGTATCCTCTATTTATCCTAATGCTGAGAACTTCCTGACTCATGCTGGCGGCACTGCGGATGAAGGCTCCAAGGCGAACAAACGAAATGCCGAGAATCAGGATCAGGTGGATTATTACATGCGTGTGACAGACTCGGACGGCTTGAAGAGAGCGTTCGAGGTGGTTGCAAGCATCATTGACACTTCCACTACGTCTTCGACCGTGGACGGCAGCGCTGTCTTGAGAGACAAGGTCTATACCGGCGACTTTGATGTGTCCGGCGCTTCCGTGGAAGCGAAGTCCGTCAAGGTCAAGACCGTCGGCACAGAGGTTGTTGAGACCGGCGTTGCCGGCACGGCCGAGCCGAAGCTGACCGAGACGGTTGCCTCGAACGGCAGACTCTCTGTCACGGACTTCAATTATTCCGCACTCTACACGGATTCGACCAGAGAGGGCGAGAAGCTGGTTGTGACCATCTCGAATCTCATCCCGAAGCAGGGAGGACATCTGTGGTCCAACAGCGGCGACGCCAGCATCTTCCCGAATGATAGTTCGTCCGATGCGGTTCTTGGCGTTGCCTCTCCGGAGGAGAACATTGCCCGCACCGGCAAGGTCATCGACTATAACTATCCCGTGCAGCTCACGACCGACCTCGGAAATGACAGCGTCATGATCAACGGCGGCGCGTTCACCCCGAACGGAAAGAGCGGCACCTACGCCAAGAGCGGCACGACCCTGACCTATCAGCTCAGCACGGAAGCTCTGAGCTCCACTGATAATCTGCGCGAAGGTTCCACCGAGCTGACCAACAAATATAATGTGGACATCAGAGCTTACAACGGCGTGGATAAGGCTCTGTTCTTCGAGACCGGAAAGGTCTGGACGGAAGTTGCCACCGTTCCGGCGAACAATGTCTATTATGACGATGCCATTCTCAACACCCCTGTTGCCGCCAGCACCATCGAGGGCACCGGCTACAACGCGGGCATGACCTCCAGCAGTGCGGACGAGTTCGGCGGCAAGATGGTGTACTACACCTTCAAGGGCACCGGAATCGACGTCTACAGCACCACGACCGATAAATCCAAGCTGGTCACCGCGGAGATCCTGGATGCTTCCGGCAATGTTGTCACGAACCTGAAGGGCGAGAAGTGCAGCATGGCCATGCGCAACTACTCCAAGTCGACGCGCCTGAACGTCCCGTCTGTGTTCTTCCGCGATCTGGAGTACGGCACTTACATTCTCACTGTGTACGCCTCCGCGAATGCGAAATACAACATCGACGGCATCCGCGTTTACAATCCCGCGGGTACGGATAAGGAAGCCAACGATCTCTATGCTGCTGATGATCTGAGAGAGCAGAACGCCACGTTTGAAAACTTCCGCAAGATGCTGATTGCCAACGGCACCGATCTGATCAATGAAGAGGGCGCCCGCCTCAACGGCGTCGGCTTCTACCTTGACAACGGCACGGAAAATGCGACGCTCTCTGACTACACGGTCAACGGCCCGAAGAACGAGATCTATCTCGCCGAGAATACCGGCATCGCCTTCAAGATCGCGAACTGGACCGAGCTGCAGACCACCTGCGGTACCGGCATCAAGCTCATGGTCGGCCTGAGCGTCCCGGACGATGACGATGACGGTGACGGCAGTGTGAAGCTCTCCAACATGGTTGAGGGCGAAGCAACCTACACGCCTGTTCCTGTGGAATCTCCCGTGGACATGTACTATGAGGTGAAGCCGAATGCGGAGGGCATTGTGGTGATCTTCAACTCCGGCGACAACATGGTTTCTCTCACGAATCTGAAGATCAGCGGCGGCACGAGCCCGATCACGGCGAGCTTTGCTCCCACGAATGCAGAACCCCTCGCGGTAAACGAAGAGGAAGCGGCCGTCACCATGAACCTTGTGGTGGATCAGAGCACGATGGACTTCGCCTCCCGGTTTGCGACGCTCCGCTCCACCGCGGAAGTCAACGCTGAGCACGAGCGTGAAGCGCAGAGCCTGGCCGACATGATCCGTCAGCTCATCAGCAACTTCGTGCAGCAGCTGTTCAGCAACATCGCGAAGCTGTTCGGCAAGTAAGAGAGGAGGAGCGAGAGATGAAAAAGACCTATACGAAGCCTCTCCTGTTTGCGGAGAGCTACCAGATGGCAGAGCACATCGCAGCCAACTGCTCCCTCACCGACTACAGCGCCAACCACAACACCGGTTGGACGTGCTCGATCCGGGGCAATTCCTCCGGTCTCACGTTTTTCACTGCGCAGCAGTCTGCCTGCAGCGCCTCTGTGGATGACGATCACGAAATCGTTGACGGCAACGTCATCAGCGATTCCATGATGTCTTCCATGATCGGTGCTCTGTGCTACAACCAGTTTGAGCAGGGACAGATGTTCTCTTCCTGAGCAAAGCAAATCAAAACGAACCCCCGTCTCAATCGAGACGGGGGTTTTTCAGTTGTTTATTATTCCAGCAGCGCCCACAGCGCATTGCAGCTGTCGGCGTATCGCTCCGCGCCGGCCTTTTCCAGCACGTCCTGATCGCGAAAGCCCCAGGTCACGCTGATGCAGGGCACGCCCGCAGCCCGCGCAGTCATGATGTCGACCTCCGAGTCACCCACGTAGACCGTGTCCTCCTTCGTCACGCCGAGCGCCTTCATCGCTGCAAGCACCGTGTCCGGCGCGGGCTTGCGGCGGATGCCGGCCTTCTCGCCCACGGCGATGTCTGCCTTTCCCTGAAAAAGCGCGTCCGCGAGCGAGCGCACCGTGCTGTCCGGCTTGTTCGACACGATCCCGACCAGACAGCCCGCCGCATGCAGCTCGTCCAGCAGCTGCATAACGCCGGGGTAGGGGGCGGTTTTGATCAGATAGTTCCGGTCATAATCCTCCTTGTACACGGCGAGGATCTCCGCCAGCCGATCGCCCTCGGCGCCGGTGGCCAGCTCGATGAGCCTCTTGGCCCCGTTTCCGACGAAGCTGCGCACCTCCCTCAGCGTGCGGTGCGGCAGATCGAAGCGGTCCATCGTGCGGTTGAGCGCGTCGGCCATGTCCTCGAGCGTGTCGAGCAGCGTTCCGTCCAGATCAAATAAGATTGCCTTGTATTTCATTGCGATGAACTCCTGTTGTTTTTTATCTTTTATAAACCAAACAGAACGCATCTGTCAATCAAAAAAACAGCGTCCCGACGGTTGCCATTTTCATGCTGGTGCTGTATAATAAATTAGTTACTATATAACCAGAAATATGCCCATTTCGGAAAAGGAACGTCTATGAGTCAGTTCAACATTTCCTGGCAGCGCATCCCGAGCCTCCTGTCCACCATCCGCATCACGGACATTCTGGACATTCTGGTGGTTGCCTACCTGATCTACAAGTTAATCATGCTCATCCGGCGGACCAATTCCTTTCACTTGGCCCGCGGCGTGCTGCTCATTCTGGTCGCGCTCGGTCTCTCCGGCGTCATGCACCTCACGATGGTCAACCGCCTCCTGCAGCGCACGGTCGAGCTCGGCCTGATCGCGCTCGTCATTCTCTTCCAGCCGGAGCTGCGCCGCCTGCTTGAGCGCGTCGGCAACATTCCAGGCCTCTTCGGCTCCCGCCGGCTCGATACGCTCGAGGCGGAAGGGGACATCACCCAGACCGTCATGGCCTGCGAGGACATGTCCGCCACGCGCACCGGCGCGCTCATCGTCTTCGAGCGCAGCAACATGCTCGAGGAGCAGATCCTCAGCGGCACGGTGCTCAACGCCGAAATCACGGCGGAGCTCTTAAAAAACATCTTCTTCGTCAAGGCCCCGCTGCACGACGGCGCGGTCATCATCCGCAACGGAAAGATTGCCGCCGCCGGGTGTGTTCTGCCGCTCACGGGGGATAATAACCTCAGTCCCGACCTCGGCACGCGCCACCGCGCGGGCATCGGCATGAGCGAGCAGTCGGACGCCGTGGTTGTCATCGTCTCCGAGGAGACAGGCAGCATCTCCATCGCCGTGGACGGCATGCTCAAGCGCCGCCTCACGCGCGAAACCTTTGAAGCGATCCTCCGCAGCGAGCTGCTGCCGAAGGAAAAAGGCACCGATCAGCGCTTTGACTTCCTGAAAAAATGGCTGCCCAAGCGCCGGGAGAAGCAAGATGAACAAGAACGAAAAGATTCGTAATATCTGGGACAGCAAGGCTCTCTGGATGATCGTGTCCCTGCTGCTTTCCTTCCTCGCGTGGGCGTATATCTCCACCACGGAGGACACGGGCGTCGAGCGCATCTTCACGGGCGTGCCCGTCGTGTTTCAGGGCGCGGACGAGCTGCGCTCCTCACGCGGCCTGATCGTCACCGACGCCAGCGCCGATACCGTCACCGTCAAGGTCAGCGGCAGCCGCGCCAGCATCGGCAATCTCCATGCCTCCGATCTCACCGCCGTCGTGGACGTGAGCGGCATCTCGCAGGTGCGCGACATGACCGTCAGCTATACCGTCCGTTTCCCGGACAGCGTGAACATGAGCGGCGTCGAGGTCCACAGCAAAACGCCGGAGACAATCGAGTTCTCCGTCGTGCAGGAAAACAGCAAGACCGTCGAGGTCAAGGGCGTCTTCACCGGCAGCGTAGCCGAGGGCTTTACCGTCGATCCCATCGTCGTGGAGCCCGCCTCCGTCACGCTCTACGGTCCCGCCAGCGAGCTCGATCAGATCGACAGCGCCTGCGTCTATATCGACCGTCAGAACGTCAGCGCCACGATCGGCCCGCTCAGCAGCGACTTCGTCCTTCTCAACGCCGAGGGCTCCACCGTCCGTCCCGCCTCCGTCACGAGCTCGCAGACCAGCGTCACGGTTACGGTTCCGGTTTTGATGAATAAAGAGCTCGCGCTCAAGGTCAATCTTGTCGAGGGCTCCGGCGCCACGGCGGACAATACCGTCGTCGAGATCGAGCCCAAGACCATTCAGGTCGCGGGCAGCACTGCCACGCTCGAGAATTTGAACCAGCTCGTCATCGGCACCGTCGACCTCACCGACTTTGCCGAGACCACCACGGTCACGTTCCCGATCACGCTCGATAACAACATTCGCTCCCTCACCGGCGTGACCGAAGCGACCGTCACGGTCACGGTTTCCGGCATGGAGACGAAGAAGTTCACCGTCACGAACATCACCCTCACCGGCGGCTCCGGTGAGCTCCAGACCACGCAGAAGGAGATTGTGGTCCGCGGCACGGCGGAGGATCTCGCCAAGATCACCGCGGACAGCATCCGCATCGTCGCCGATCTCACGGAGTACGCCTCCGCCACCGGCACGATCGAGGTTCCGGCCCGCGTCTATGTCGACGGGTTCGAAAAGGCCGGCGCCGTCGGGGACTATACCGTCTCCGTCACCCTGAAGTAGAAGGAGTCCTTTCCATGACACAAAACGCTGTCGTCACCAAAATCATCGACCGCCGCACCGCCGAGGTCGAGGTCGAGCGCGGCACGGCCTGCGGCGGCAACTGCGGCGCCTGCGAGGCCTGCGTCTTCCAGAATGTCATCCGCGCCGTCGCGTTCAACAAAGTCTCCGCGCTGCCGGGCCAGCAGGTCGTCATCGAGAGCAAGACCGGCGATGTGATGAGCGCCGCGATGCTGCTCTATATCGTCCCGTTCGTGATGCTCTTCATCGGCTACGCCATCGGCGCGGCCCTGCATCTGGCCGAGGGCGGCTGCATCCTCGTCTCCGCGCTGTTTTTCGCCATCGGCGTCGCCGCCAATGTGATTTATCAGCGCCGCAAGAAGAGCGGCGGCATCACCTTTGATATCATTTCAGTTCGGGAGTAAGCAAGCTGTAACTAAGTATTCACCTCCGCAAAGCGGAGGTAGGCGGGCGGAGCCCGCCAAATTGCGTGAAAAACACGCAATTTGAATACACCGTTGTAATGTCATCCTCTGAAATTCGCATTTTCAATGCGAATTTCCCAACACAGAGGA
>JAZPZZ010000100.1:0-9853 GCA_045544935.1 Oscillospiraceae bacterium
TGCATCTCGCAGCAGCCTTTTGACTGGTTGGTTTCTCAGGCAGTTGCGCTCACGAACTGCTTGATGGCGCCGGCGCCGGCGATCTTCAAGTCGGAGGGCCAAGCGGGCTTAGGAAGACAACAATGGGCACCAACTCCTTGGCTCACAGAACGACATGGCTACGATCCGACTTTGCATCTCGCAGCAGCCTTTTGACTGGTTGGTTTCTCAGGCAGTTGCGCTCACGAACTGCTTGATGGCGCCGGCGCCGGCGATCTTCTCGAAGTGCTCGCCGTCGACGATGACGAGGGTGGGCGCCTGCTTGACGCCGTACTGCTTGCAGAGATCGGCGTTCTCGGCCGCGAAGAGCTTCTCATACCGGAAGCCGGCCTTGTCCATGTACTGGCAGGCGATCTTGCAGTTCGGGCAGGTGGGCGTGGCGAAGAGGATGGCGCGCTTCTCGCCGGAGGCGACAGGCGCGGCGGCAGGGGCGGCGCTCGGCGCGGGCACCTCGGCGGGCGCGAGCGGGCCGGTGTGCTTCAGGTTCGAGCGGGCCACGACGTACTCGCGGCGCTCCTTGAACTCCTGCGCCTTGCCGTCGTTCCAGTTCTGCACCGGGCGGTAGTAGCCGGTGATGCGGCTGTAGACCTCGGTGGGCTTGCCGCAGTGCGGGCAGGTGAACTGCTCGCCGGTGAGGTAGCCATGCTCCTTGCAGACGGAGTAGGTCGGGCTCATGGTGTAATACGGCAGGCGGTAGTTCTCGGCGATCTTGCGCACGAGGTTCGCGGCGGCCTCCCAGCTCGGGAGCTTCTCGCCGAGGAAGGCGTGGAAGACGGTGCCGGAGGTGTAGCGCGTCTGCAGATCATCCTGAATGTCGAGCGCGTCGAAGACGTCCTCGGTGTAGCTGACGGGCAGGTGCGAGCTGTTGGTGTAATACGGCGTGCCGCCGGCCTCGGCCGCGGTGATGATGTCCGGGAAGTCCTCCACATCGTGCTTGGCGAAGCGGTAGGCGGTGGACTCTGCCGGGGTGGCCTCGAGGTTATAGAGGTCGCCGTACTGCTCCTGATAGTCGCTCAGGCGCTCGCGCATATGGTCGAGGACCTGCTTGGCAAACTCCTGGCACTTGGGGTCGGTCATGTCGGCGCGGATCCACTCGGCGTTGAGGCCGGCTTCGTTCATGCCGACGAGGCCGATGGTGGAGAAGTGGTTGGCGAAGGTGCCGAGATAGTGCTTGGTGTAGGGATAGAGGCCCATGTCGAGGAGCTTGGTGATGACGTCGCGCTTGATCTTCAGCGAGCGGGCGGCAATGTCCATGAGGTGATCGAGACGCTCATAGAACTCGGCCTCCGTCTTGGACTGGTAGGCCAGACGCGGCATGTTGATCGTGACGACGCCGATCGAGCCGGTGCTCTCGCCGGAGCCGAAGTAGCCGCCGGACTTCTTGCGCAGCTCGCGCAGGTCGAGGCGCAGACGGCAGCACATCGAGCGGACGTCGCTCGGCTCCATGTCGGAGTTGATGTAGTTGGAGAAATAGGGCGTGCCGTACTTCGCGGTCATCTCGAAGAGGAGCTTGTTGTTCTCGGTGGGAGACCAGTCGAAGTCGCGGGTGATGGAATAGGTCGGGATCGGATACTGGAAGCCGCGGCCGTTGGCGTCGCCCTCGATCATGATGTTGATGAAGGCCTTGTTGACCATGTCCATCTCGGCCTTGCAGTCGCCGTAGGTGAAGTCCATCTCCTTGCCGCCGACGATCGCGGGCAGGTCCTTGAGGTCCGCGGGGACGGTCCAGTCGAGCGTGATGTTGGAGAAAGGCGCCTGCGTGCCCCAGCGGGACGGCGTGTTCACGCCGAAGATGAACGACTGGATGCACTGCTTGACCTCTTTGTAGTCCAGGTTGTCGACCTTGACGAAGGGGGCGAGATAGGTGTCGAAGGAAGAGAACGCCTGCGCGCCGGCCCATTCGTTCTGCATGATGCCGAGGAAGTTGACCATCTGGTTGCAGAGGGTGGACAGGTGGCTCGCCGGGGCGGAGTTGATCTTGCCCGGGATGCCGAGGCCCTGCTGGATGAGCTGCTTGAGGCTCCAGCCGGCGCAGTAGCCGGTGAGCATGCTCAGATCGTGCAGGTGGATATCGCAGTTGCGGTGGGCGTTGCCGATCTCCTCGTCGTACACCTCGCTGAGCCAGTAGTTGGCCGTGATGGCGCCGGAGTTGGAGAGAATCAGACCGCCGACGGAGTAGGTGACGGTGGAGTTTTCCTTCACGCGCCAGTCGGCGACCTTGAGGTACTTGTCCACGGTCTCCTTGTAGTCCAGATAGGTGGAGTTCATGTTGCGCAGCTTCTCGCGCTGCTTGCGGTAGAGGATGTACGCCTTGGCGACGGTCTCATAGCCGCCGCGGGAGAGCACGGCCTCAACGCTGTCCTGCACGTCCTCGACGGCGACCTTGCCGTCCTTGATCTTCGGCAGGAAGTCGGCGGAGACCTTCAGCGCCAGAAAGTCGATGACGCTGTCGTTATACTCGGTGTTCGTGGCCTCAAAGGCCTTTTTGATCGCATTGGCGATCTTGGTGATGTCAAAATCAACGATTTGACCGTCTCTCTTGATGACCTGATACATGGTGGGTCCCTCTTCTCTCTATATAGTGTGATTTTATTTCTCTCTGTCTTAATCCACGCCGCGAAGCTGCACGGTGGGGATGATCGGACGGACGGCATCCGCGAGCGCGCGCATCTCGTCGTCGTCGAAGGCGCCGAGTCCGCTTGGTGCGAGCAGCTCGCCGGAATCTTTAAACTGCTGGAGATAATATTCCTTCGCGCCCTCGATCCAGCGCGCCGCCTCCATGAGGCTCTCGGCGGTGTGCAGGCCCTTGACGACCGTGGTGCGAAATTCATATTCCACCCGGCCCTCGAGCAGGAAGTTCTTGCTGCGCTCAATGGGCGCAATGTCCAAAAGCGGGAAGCCCGCCGTCTCGGCATAGAGGCCGGGGGCGTTTTTAATGTCCATCGCCACGCGGTCCACGAGGCCCTCCTCCACGAGGGAGATCAGCCGCTCCGGGAAGGAGCCGTTCGTGTCGAGCTTGATCTGATAGCCCAGAGCGCGGATCCGGCGCAGGAAATCCGCCATATCGGCATGCAGGAGCGGTTCGCCGCCCGTGATGGCGACGCCGTCCAGAAGGCCCTGGCGCTTTTTGAGGAAGGCGAGAATCGCCTCCACCCCGCCGTCGGATGCGCGCAGCGCCTCCGGAATGACCAGCGAGGCATTGTGGCAGAAGGGACAGCGGAAATTGCACCCGCCGGTGAAAACCGTGCAGGCCACGCGGCCGGGATAGTCCAGCAGCGTCATCTTTTGCAAGCCTGAAATGAGCATAGTTTCCTCCATGCACGTCTTGCGTGCATTTGTTATGTTACCACTAGATATAGTTTCTGTCAAGTGACCTCAACACAATATTTTGGTATTGAAAATCAATGTCAACTGTCGGATGCGACAAAAATGGCGCCGAAAAGCGGCACCATTTCAGCGGTTTGTTAAGATCTTAAAAAGCAGTAACAAAAGGACAATCAAAATCGTCGGTCTTGTAATTTTTGTGCCCTTCTGCATGGCGAGTCCGGAGCCGACCCAGCCGCCGAGCATGTTGCAGGCGGCCGCGGCGAGGCCCAGCATAATCACGACCTGACCGCTCGCGAGAAAGACGGCGAGAGAGGTGAGATTCGTCGTGAGATTGATGACCTTTGCCTGCGCGTTGGCAGCGCCGACGCTCATTTTGGCGAAGACCGTGAAGGCGATGATGAGAAACGTGCCCGTGCCGGGGCCGTAGAAGCCGTCATACACGCCGATGATGAGCGCCGCGATGACGCAGACTAAAATCGTGCGCCGGTCGGCGACGGCGGGGGCGTTCTCCCGATCGGGGAAGAGATGGTGATTGAGGACAAAGAACGCGGCGATCGGCAGCACCGGCAGGAGCAGCCAGCGGATGAGCGCCTCGCTTGCGAGCAGCGACAGTCGCGCGCCGATGGCGGAGCCGAGCATGGCGGCGGCCACGCCGGGCAGCACGACCCGGAAATTCACGAGCCCGTTTTTGATGAACCGCGCCGTGACGACCGAGGTGCCGCAGGCGGAGGAGAGCTTGTTCGTGGCGACGGCGGCGTGCACGGGCAGGCCCGCGAAGAGATAAGCCGGCAGGGAGATCAGTCCCCCGCCCCCGCCGATGGAATCGACGAGGCCCGCCAGAAACAGCAGCGGACAGACGATGAGAAACATGCGCGGCGTGAGTGTCATGCCGTTCCCTCCTTTTTTTGCACGAGGGAAAGTATAGCGCAGAGCGCTGCGGTTTGCAAGAGACAAACATGCCAAAACCGACGAAGCGGTTTTGGCATGTTTTCATCACGCGGCGTCCGCGCGGCGGCGCCGCTTCAAAAATCGTACGGCGTGCCACACGGCGGCGGAGAGCACGAGCTGCACGAGAATGGTGAGCGTCATGTTGGTGATATAATCCGGGTCAAAGACCGCGCCGATCAGCGCGCGGATGCGGGTATTGAACAGCGTATGCACCACGAGAATGTAGATTGAGCTCTCGCCCAGCGTCCGGAACACGGAGCAGAGGCGCGGATAGCGGTTCGTGATCGCGTCCGCGAGCAGAACGAGCAGCAAAATGCCCGCGAGCGCGCCGAGGACGACGAGACCGTACCGGCCGTAATTGCGCGCGGCAATCTCCATGCTGCCGGAATAGATCATATAGGCCTAGACAGGCGAGAGCAGGAAATAGACCTGCGGATGCGCCCGAACATACTGCATGGCGCCGCAGCGGCGCAGAACCGCGCCGAGATGATAGAACACGAGCGCATAGAGCGCGATATCGGTGCTCCACGGCAGCCAATAACCGAGCTTGCCGAGATAGTAGCCCAGCAGGGAGAGCGCGAGCACCGCCGCCCATTTGCCGCGCTCGGAGCGGATGTATTTTCCGATCGGCAAATACAGGAGCCGGACCATGAACAGCAGGAGGATGAAATACACCGGCCCGATGGAATCGACGTTCTGCAGCAGCCGGTTGGAAAACGACATGCCCGCAGCGAAGCGCACCGCCTCGCTCTTCAGCCACGCGCGGCTCCAGGCGGCGTGATCGAGCAGCGCTGAGCCGAGCGCGAAGACCGCATAGGGCCGCAGAAAGCTCTTTGCCATGTTCCGAACGGTCTGCGCAGGGCTTCTCGAGGCATTGAAAAAATAGCCGGAGAAGAACACGAAGGCGACCATGTGGCAGGAATAGATGATGGTGCGGAGCTTGAGATCGATCGTAAAATGACCCACCAGCATGGAGACGATCAGAATGCCGCGCGCCACGTCGACCATCGCGTCGCGGCCGCCCGCGGCCTGCTTTGGCTGCGCCGCGCGCCGCTTCTCACCCCGCGCTTCCAGCACGTTCAGAACCCACGCCGCACCGACGGCAAAGAGCATCTCCAGCGCGATGATGGCCCAGACGCGCGCGTTACCCTCCAGATGGAGCGCGTCCACGAGCAGAAAGCACTCGCGCGCGAGCGTATTGAGCGCGAAGAGATGCGTGCAGAGGATGCGCAGCGAGTTGCGCCCGATCCACGCGAGGATGACGCCGCGGTCGGCCCTGGACAGCAGATAGATCAGCAGGCAGCCGGCGAGGCCGACGATGACGGAGAGCACGAGATCGTTCAGATCCGCCGTGACGAACTGGACGCTGCAGAAGCCGGCGTAAATGCCGGCCACGAGCAGGACCTGCGCGACGATATAGTGATGCGGCCGCAGCTGCTGCAGCAGATTCCGCTGCCGAATCTCGTAGCCGAGCCAGAGGAAGAACACGGCCACCATGGCCGACTGGATGCTGAACGGCAGCCAGACAAACCGCGCGGAGACGTAGCCCAAAAGCGCGATCGCCGCCGAGAAGGCGCCGACCAGATCCGCCCTGCCGTCGAACGCCTGCAGCAGCAGCTGGAGCATCACGAGCGCGAAGAACATCGCGGGCAGAAACCAGATCGCGCCGATGTGCGCGCCGACGTCCGCGGGGCCGAACGTGTTGATCGTGCCGGAGGCGAAGAAGCTCCGGGCGAGGTCGGTGCCGATCAGCTGCGTGATCGAGAGGATGGAGCGGTCGTCCCAGAGGAAGGCGTTCACGATATCCATCAGCGTCACCGCAAGGCAGGTGAGAAAATACGGGCGCATGAGGCGGCTGAACTTCACGCGCAGATACTCCCCCGTCACCGGCTGCCGCCGGAGCGTATAGCCGGACAGGACGAAAAAAAGCACCAGATGCACGCCATAGACGAACTTGAAGTTCCAGAAGCCCTCCAGCCCGCCGCTGACGTGGCCGAGAATCACCATCAGAATGGCGATGCCCTTGGCGTTGTCGATCCATTTCTCTCTCATCTGCTCTTCTCCCGATCTTTTTTGTGCTTTTCTGTACTATACCATATCTGCACCGCGCAGGCAACGCAGAAAAAAGAGCCCGCCGGCGCGGACTCTTTTCTTGTCATTATGGTGTAATTGGTTCGATGTTGTAGGTATCTCGCCCGATCTCGATCGAGAAGCGCTGCTGCGTCCCGTCGGGGGCGGTGAGGATGAGCTCGGTGGCGCCGGTCTTGGTGAACCGCGCGTGCACCATGTAATCCTCGATGCCCTCCTCATACCGGATGGACAATTCCCCGTAGGCGGGGTCGGCGAGCTCGGCGGTGTAGGTATCGTCGAACGCCGCGCCGAGCGAGCCGCCGTTGGAGAGCACGTCAGTCTCATAGGCAGTTCGGCCCTGCGCGAGGACGAGCACGGTGATCCCGACCAGCAGAACGAGGCTCACGATCAGCCCCGCCGTGCGCAGCTGCTTCTTTTCAAAGATGCAAAGCGGATAGGCAATCATCGTGACGGCGCAGAAGATCGCGCTGAGCAGATGGTTCGGGAAGAAGGAGATGCTCTCGCTCAGAAAGCCCGCATAGTGATAGGCCAGCAGCACGAGCATGGCGCCGAGAATCAGCAGGCTCCACCACTTCTCTTTGCGCATGTACCAGCCGACATAGCCCATGACGAGCGTGAAGAGCGTCCAGTAAAACCAGGGCGGATAGTACACGAAGATGCGCCAGCCCATCTGCGAAAACGGCACCTGAATGAGGTAGACCAGCGGCTGACTGATGAGAAAGAACACGAAGCACTTGAGCGCCGACTCCATCGGCGTTTTGCTGTTCGTGATGATGAGGATGCCGAAGAGGATCCACACCTCGAAGGAGATGCTGATATCGGCAAAGGACGTGTCCTTCGCGGCCGGCAGGATCGCCATAAGGGCGGTATAGGCGCCGGCGAGAATCGCGCCGATGATGATCTTGGGCCAGGTGAGATTGAGGCCGCCGAAGAGCTTTTTCATATCAGTTCTCCGGCTTCATCGTCGGGAAGAGGAGCACGTCGCGGATGGAGGAGGCGTTGCAGAGCATCATGACGCAGCGGTCGATGCCGATGCCGAGGCCGCCCGTGGGGGGCATGCCGTATTCGAGCGCGTTGATGAAATCCTCGTCCATCATGCCGGCCTCGTCGTCGCCCTTGGCGCGCAGCTCCACCTGCTTCTGGAAGCGGGCTCGCTGGTCGATGGGGTCGTTGAGCTCGGAGAAGGCGTTGCCCATCTCGCTGTGGCAGATGAAGAGCTCGAAGCGCTCGGTCAGGCGCGGATCCTTCGGGCTGCGCTTGGCGAGCGGAGAGACGTCCACGGGGTGCATGGTGATGAAGGTGGGCTGGATGAGCTGCTCCTCGACCTTCTGATCGAAGCACTCATAGAGCGCGTGGCCCCAGGTGGGCTCGACGCCGTCCATGTCGATTCCGTGCGCCTTAGCGGTTTCGACCGCATACTCGTCATCATCAAACGTCGAGAAGTCGATACCGACGTACTTTTTAACAGCTTCAATCATCGTCAGGCGCGGCCAGCCGGGCGTGAGGTCAATGTCATAGCCCTGCCACTGGATCTGATGCGTGCCGAGAATCTGCTCGGCCGCGGTGGACAGCAGCTCCTCGAAGAGGTCCATCATGTCGTTGAAATCGGCATAGGACTGATAGAGCTCGACCGTGGTGAACTCGGGGTTGTGCTTGGTGTCCATGCCCTCGTTGCGGAAGATGCGGCCGATCTCATAGACGCGCTCAATGCCGCCGACGATGAGGCGCTTAAGGTTGAGCTCGGTGGCGATGCGCAGATACATGTCGATATCGAGCGTATTGTGGTGCGTGATGAAGGGACGGGCCGTGGCGCCGCCGGAGATGGTATTGAGCACCGGGGTCTCGACCTCCATGTAGCCGTGGTCGTCCAGATAGCGGCGGACGTGGCGGATGAAGGCGGAGCGGATCTCGAAGTTGCGGCGGCTGTCGGTGGACATGATGAGATCGACGTAGCGCTGGCGGGACTTGAGCTCCGTGTTCGTCATGCCGTGGAACTTCTCGGGCAGCGGGCGGAGGGATTTCGAGAGCAGCACGACGGACTCGACGTGCACGCTCGTCTCCCCCGTTTTGGTCTGGAAGACGAAGCCGTGGGCGCCGATGATATCGCCGATGTCATACTTGCGGAAATCGGCAAATTCCTGATCGGTGACGGCGTCCTTGCGGATGTAGAGCTGGATCTGGCCGCGGTCGTCCTGAATGTGGCAGAAGATGGCCTTGCCCATGCCGCGCTTGGACATGATGCGGCCGGCGACGGCGACCTGCTTTTCGTTGAAGCCCTCAAAATTGGCCTTGATCTCGGCCGACCAGGCCGTGCGCACGAAGCGCGTCTGCTCGAAGGGGTTGCGGCCCTCGTCCTGCAGGGTCTTGAGCTTGTCGCGGCGGATCTGCAGAAGCTCGGAGAGGTCCTGCTCCGGTGCGGCGGCGGGGGTGTTGTTCTCGTTGGACATAGTTCTTTCTTTCCTCTCACGGGCGATTCGTGAATCGCCCCTACAAAATCAATCAGTCATTCTCCAGAGAGAGAATCTTGAACTTGAGTTCCCCCGCGGGGGCTTCGACCGTGACGATATCGCCGACGCGGTGGCCCTTGAGCGCGAAGCCGAAGGGGCTGTCGTCGCTGATGCGGCCGTTCATGGGATCGATCTCCTGCGAGCCGACGATCTGATACTCCTCCTCGGAGTCGTCCTCGAGGTCCTGCACGCGCACGCGCGAGCCGATGGAGACGACATCTCTGGCCTCAGTGCTCTTTTCGACGATGACGGCATTGTCGATGAGGTCCTTGAGCTCAGCGATGCGGGAGGCGATTTTGCCCTGCTCGTTCTTGGCCTCGTCATACTCGCTGTTCTCGGACAGGTCGCCGAAGGAACGCGCCTCCGCGATGCGGGCGGCGGCCTCCTTCATGCCGACGGTTTCGAGCTGCTGGAGCTCCTCCACGAGCGCCTGGCGGCGCTCCTCACTCATTTTGTATCTGCTCTCGTTAGCCATGTGATGAAAACTCCTTACTGTAATTTGTTATTTCAAAACTGCCGAAATCGCGGCGTTGAGCTGAGCGTCCACTTCGGGATCGTCGCCGGGGGTGACGGTCTGGTCGGGGATCAGGCCGCCCTGCTCGGAGAGGTCCACGCGCTGCGGCGTGAGATATTTGTTGCTGGAGATGTGCACGGCGCTGCCGTCGGAGAGCAGGAGCGTCGTCTGGCTGCGGCCCTTGCCGGTGGTGTTCTCGCCGACGATGGTGGCCCAGTCATATTCGCGCAGCGCGGCGGCGAAGAACTCGGCCGCACTGTAGGTGCCGGAATTGACGAGCACGCTCATCGGCACCTTGACGCAGACGTTGTCCGACTTTGTGACGGTCTCCTTGCCGGCACGGTCGACGCTGACGAAGAGATCGCCCTCGGGCAGGATGTGGTCGAGCAGCGTGATGAGCTCGGACAGCTTGCCGCCGGGGTTGTTG
>JAZPZZ010000101.1:0-8302 GCA_045544935.1 Oscillospiraceae bacterium
AAGCCCTGCACCGCGTCGGTGTGCAGCAGTGCCTGGCTCTTTTCCGCCTTGAGCATGCGCGCCGCGCCCGCAATGTCGGTCACGGTGCCGATCTCGTTGTTCACCAGCATGAGACTCACGAGGATCGTGTCCGGCCGCAGCGCGGCCTTTACCGCGTCGACCGAAATGCTCCCGTCCGCTGCGGGGGAGAGGCGCGTCACCTCAAAGCCCTCTTTCTCGAGCGCGTCGAGCGTCTTGCGGATCGCGTCGTGCTCCATCACGGAGGAGATGATGTGTCGTCCCTTGCGCTGCATGCTCCTTGCGCCGGAGAGGAGCGCCCAGTTGTCGCCCTCCGAGCCGCAGGAGGTGAAGTACACCTCATCTGCCTTGCAGCCCAGCGCGCCGGCGACCTGCGCTCTCGCGGCGTCCACCGCCGCCTTCGCCTCGCGGCCGAGCCTGTAGGTCGCGCTCGGGTTTCCGAACTGCTCTGTCATCATGCGCATCGCCGCTGCGGCCGCCTCCTCGCAGACGCGCGTCGTCGCCGCGTTATCCAGATAAATCATTGTTTTGAACCTCATTTTTTGGAGTGAAAATTATGCGTTACATTATAACCGCTCTCGGCTGCAAGGTCAACCAGTACGAGGCGCAGGCCGTCGAGACCCTCCTGCAGGAGCAGGGCTTCGCGCCCGCCGCGGCGGGGGAGCCGGTCGATCTTGTCATCGTCAATACCTGCGCCGTCACGGCGGAGGGCGGGCGCAAATCCCGCCAGACGATCCGCCGCCTGCGCGAGGAGCACCCCGGCGCGCTCACGGCCGTCTGCGGCTGCTGGAGCCAGCTCAGCCCCGAGGACGCCGCGTCCATCGGAGCCGACGTCGTGCACGGCAGCGGCGATAAGCACGCCTTCGTCGCCGATATCGTCAAGGCCTTCGACGCGCGCCAGCAGCAGACCTTCGTGGACGATCCGTTCCAGCGCCGCGTGTTTGAGCCGCTGCCCGCCGGCGCTGTCTCCGGCCGCACCCGCGCCATGCTCAAGATTCAGGACGGCTGCCTCAATTTCTGCACCTACTGCGTCATTCCCTTCACGCGCGGGCGCATCCGCTCTCTGCCGCTCGAGGAGATCGCGGCGCAGACTGAGGCCCTCTACGCCGAGGGCTACCGCGAGCTCGTCCTCACCGGCATCGAGATCGCGTCCTACGGCTTGGACCTGGAAGGGAAGCCCGGCCTCGCGGACGCCGTCGTCGCGGCGGCAAAGGCCGCGCCCGGCATGCGCCTGCGTCTTGGCTCTCTGGAGCCCACGGTCGTCACGGAGGCGTTTTGCAGCGCCATTGCCGAAACGGGGCAGGTCTGCGATCATTTCCACCTCTCCCTCCAGAGCGGCACGGACCGCACGCTCTCGCGCATGAACCGCAAGTATGACACCGCCGCCTTCGCTGCCGTCACGGAGCGGCTGCGCCGCCATTTCCCCGGCTGCGCGCTCACGGCGGACCTCATCACCGGCTTTCCCGGCGAAACGGAGGAGGACCACGCAGCCACGCTCGATTTCCTCCGCCGCATCGCCTTTTCGCAGGTGCACGTCTTCCCGTATTCCCGCCGCCCCGGCACGAAGGCGGACGCCATGCCCGACCAGCTCACCGCCGCCGTCAAATCGCAGCGCGCGCACGAAGCCCAGCGCGCCGCGGACGAAACGCGCGCGGATTACTTAAACGCCCAGATCGGGCGCACGCTCTCCGTCCTCTTTGAGACCGAGCAGGACGGCGGCTGGCTCGGCCACAGCACGAACTACTGCACCGTCCTCTCCAAGGGCGACGCTTTGCGCGGACTTGTCAAAAATGTCGAAATCACAGGCGTTTCCGGCCCAATGCTTGTCGGAACGCTCGTTGACGCTTGACTTTTTTCGTGATAAAGTGATAAAGCTTAAAAAGATTCCCTGAAAGGTCGATTGTTCTTGGACAGAAATCAGGTTTTCAACTTCTCCGCGGGGCCGTCCGTGCTCCCGGAATCCGTCCTCCTGAAGGCGCAGGCGGAGCTGATGAACTATCGCGGCTCCGGCATGTCCGTCATGGAGATGAGCCACCGCAGCGCCGTCTATGCCGACGTTTTCGCCGAGACGAAGGCGCGCTTCAAGACTGCGCTCTCCGTGCCCGATACGCATGAGGTGCTCTTCCTGCAGGGCGGCGCGTCCACGCAGTTTTCCATGGTTCCGCTGAACCTGCTGCCCGCGGACGGCAGCGCGGACTATGCCGTCACGGGCCATTTCTCCGGCTCGGCGGCAAAGGAAGCGGCGAAGTACGGCGCGGTGCGCCTCGCGGCGGACACGAGCGAGCAAAAGCACACCTTCATTCCCGCGCAGGCGGAGCTCTCACTTGACCCGAACGCCGCCTATTTCCACTATTGTGCGAACAACACCATCTACGGCACCGAGTGGCAGTATGTGCCCGAAACCGGCTCTGTCCCCCTCGTGTGCGACATGTCGTCCGATATTCTCTCCCGCCCCGTGGACGTGTCGAAATACGGCCTCATCTACGCCGGCGCGCAGAAGAACATGGCCCCCGCCGGGCTCACCGTCGCCATCGTGCGCCGCGATCTCGCGGGTCACGAGCGGCCGGAGACGCCTTTGATGCTCTCCTATCAGCGCATGATCGAAAAGGACTCCATGTTCAACACCCCGCCGTGCTGGTGCATCTATATCCTCGGCCTCGTGCTCGAATGGCTTGAAGAGCAGGGCGGCGTTTCCGGTATGGAGCAGATCAAGCGCGAACGTGCGCGCAGGCTCTATGAATTTCTCGACAACAGCGCCCTCTTTACGCCGAACGCCAAACCCGGCTCGCGGTCGGATATGAACGTCACCTTCCGCACGGGAGATCCCGCGCTCGATGCCGAGTGCGTCGCCGGCGCGGCGGCGCGCGGCCTGCTCAACATCAAGGGCCACCGCGTCGCGGGCGGCATGCGCGCGAGCATTTATAACGCCATGCCCATGGCCGGCGTGGACGCGCTCATCGCCTATCTGAAAGTATTTGAGGTGGAACACCATGGAAAATAAAAACTTCCGCATCCAGATCATGAACCACATCGCCGAGCGCGGCATCGCGGCGCTCGTGGAGCGCGGCTGCACCGTCGGCAAGGATCTGGACGATCCGCAGGGCATCCTCCTGCGCAGCGCCGATCTGCATGACCATCCCTTTGGCGACAATCTGCTCGTCATCGCCCGCAGCGGCGCCGGCACGAACAACATCCCGCTCGATCTCTGCAGCCGGAAGGGCATCGTCGTCTTCAACAGCCCCGGCGCGAACGCCGAGGCCGTGAAGGAGCTCATCATCTGCTCCATGGTCATGTCCTCGCGCGACGTGCTCGGCAGCATCGACTGGGTCAAGAGCCTCAAGGACAAGGGCGACGAGATTCCCTCGCTCGTCGAAAAGGGCAAGTCCGCCTTCTCCGGCCCGGAGCTCACGGGCAAGACCCTCGGCGTCATCGGTTTCGGCGCGATCGGCTCGCTCATTGCGAACATTGCCGTCAAGCTCGGCATGAACGTCATCGGCTATGACCCCTATCTCTCCGTGGACGCCGCCTGGCGTCTCAGCCGCAGCGTGCAGCACGCCGTGGACGTGGACGAGATCTTCATCAAGTCCGACTATATCAGCATCAACGTCCCCTTTACCTCCAGCACCAAGCACATGCTCGACGCCGCCGCCTTCAAAAAGATGAAGCAGGGCGTGCGCGTCATCAACGAGTCCCGCGCCGAGGTCGTGGACGACGACGCCATGCTCGAGGCGCTCGCCTCCGGCAAGGTGGGGAAGTACATTACCGACTTCCCGAACAAAAAGCTCATCGGCGTGGAGAACGTCATCTGTATGCCGCACCTCGGCGCCTGCACGCCCGAGAGCGAGGAGCGCTCCTCCGTCATGGCCGCGCACGAGATGTATGATTATCTTGTCAACGGCAACATCAAAAACTCCGTTAACTTCCCGGACGCCACGCTCGAGCGCATAGGCGTCCGCCGGCTGTGCATCCTCCACTTCAATAAGCCCACGATGCTCAACCAGTTCCTGCAGATCGCCTGCTCCACGGGCCTGAACGTCGAGAACATGATCAACAAGGCCTACCGCGATTACGCTTACGCCATGATCGATCTCAACGGCGAGCTGAGTGAAGAGCAGGTCGAAGCCATCCGCAGTATTCCGGATGTCATTCGCGTCAGAGTCGTATAAAGAAAAAAGCGGCGCCTGGGCGCTGCTTTTTTTGTAACCATTCGATCTGTTTTTGCGCTTATAAGGTTGAAGACCCCGAAAGGAGGGAGCGGCATGGACGATGGACGCATCGTGGAACTCTATCTGGCCAGAGACGAGAGCGCCATTGCGCAGACAAGCGAGAAATACGGCCCCGCGCTCCGGACGCTCGCGAACCGGATTCTCGATGACATTCCCGCCTCCGAGGAATGTGAGAACGACACGTATCTCGAGGCATGGAACCGCATCCCGCCGCACGAGCCGCGCGATTATCTCTTTCCGTTTCTCGGGCGCATTGCGCGCCACCTTGCCATCGACCGCTGCCGCCGCAGAGACGCGCAAAAGCGCGGCGCGCTCCTCTGCGAGCTGACGCGGGAGCTCGAGCAGTGCCTCCCGTCCGGAGAAACGGTCGAGACGCAGGTGAATGCCTCCGAGCTTGAGACGATTATTCGCCGCTTTCTCGCTCTCTGCACGCCCGAGCAGCGCGGGGTCTTCCTCAGACGCTATTGGTATTTCGACACGATCCCCGCCATCGCCGCGCGATACGGCTTCACCCAGAGCAAGGTCAAGGTGACGCTCCATCGCCTGCGCGAGCGGCTTCGTGCCGTGCTCGAAGAGGAGGGCTGGAACCTATGAACGCATTCGATCTGCTCGACGCCGTCGGCGGCGCCGAGGATTCGGATATCCTGCTTGCGCAGAAGACGAAAAAGAAGTATCGCTGGATTCCGTGGGCTGCCGCGGCATGCCTGCTGCTCGCCGTCGGCGTCGGCGCGCTGCTGCGCCTTCCCAAACCCATAACCGAACCAATCCCAGAGACGCACACACTCCCCGCGCCGGTCGACTCGGAAACCGGCGTCTGGATTCCGCCGATCGAGCTGCCAAAGCCGGAGGAGGCGGCGATGGCGGACATGAAAGCACTCGTCATGGTGGACGGGAACCTGTATACACAGGGCGAGACCGATTATGAGGAAGACGCGGCGCGAGTGGAACTGCTTCTCGGTGAAAAGCTCGGCGACGCGACCGGCACGATCGACTGCTTTTCGGACGATTCGGAATATGAAAAGCCGTTTGCCTCCACGCTTGCGGGAGAGGTCTATACCGTGCAGGGCTATGATGCGGATTTCCGCGTCGCCGTGCGGAACGTGGACTCCGAGGGGCGCCTCTCGGTCTGGTTCATGGATCATCTGAATGGCATTACGCTCTCCACCGGCGCGGATCTGTTCGAGACGCGGCTGCACCTGCGCGACCGCATCACGTCGATTCAATGGCAGGCGCATTCCGACTGGGACTGGAACCTTGGCGGCATGCAGAACGCCGAACTCTCCGGGGAGACGTGGAGTGCGTTTCTCGACGCCGTGGACGCCGGCAAATTTGTGAACACCTGGCAGCCGGAGACGCCGTTTTATGAAGACCATCCGAACAGCAGCATCTACGACACGCCGAATCAGGCGCATCTCTTTCTCACCATGACGGACGGCACGCGCGCAGAGCTGCGGCTCATCGAGGGCGGCTTCGTCGGCTATGCGCCGCTCGGCTGGTACTTTGTCCATATTCCGGGCGAAGCGTTCGACGCAATTTACAACGCCTGCGGCGGCACGCATGTTGCCGACTGGTAAACAACGCTCCTGTCATCCTGAGCGGAGCGTGTCAGACCCCACACTTTGTCATCCTGAGCGGAGCGCGTCAGCGCGGAGTCGAAGGATCTTGGCACCGCAGCAAATAGGAATATCCGAGGGCATGTTTCAGCATGCCCTTGATTTTTTTGCCTTTTGATATTATGATGCCTTTTGGATATCCCATTTTTTCCAGTGTGGGAGGGAGAGACCCATGACGCGTGAAGCAAAGCGCTATGCGGCGATCTTTCGCTCGGCGCTGCCGGTGTTTTCGCTGCTGCTGAAAAAGTATCGCTTTCATACCGATTATGTGCCGGAGATGGACGAGCCGTTTCTCATGCTCGCAAACCACGCCACGGAGTCGGACCATTTCATGGCGGCCTGCGCCGCGCGGCAGCCGATGACCTTCGTCTGCGGCGAGCATCTGCTCCGCGGGAAGTACGGAAAGCTGCTCAAGTCCGTCGCCGATCCGATCCCGGTGCCGAAGGGCGCCTCCGCCATCCGCTCGGTCCGCGAGATTCTGCGGCGCCTGCGCCGCGGCGAGAACGTCATGCTCTTCCCGGAGGGCAGCCGGTCCTTCCACGGCGAGACGATCCCGATGCAGCCCTCGCTCGGCAAGCTCGTCAAGACCAGCCGCGCCGCCCTCGTCACCTATCGCATTCAGGGCGGCTACTTCGTCGCGCCCCGCTGGGCCTACCACTTCCGCAAGGGCCCGATGGAGGGGCACGTCGTGAACGTCTATTCCTCCGAGCAGCTCAAGACCATGACCGCCGCCGAGATCACGGACGCGGTCAACTGCGACCTCTATGAAAACGCCTATGAGACCCAGCGCCGCCGCCCCGCGCGTTATTATGGCCGCGGCCTCGCCGAGGGGCTGGAGAACTATCTCGTCTGCTGCCCCCGCTGCGGCGGCTATGACACGCTGGAGAGTAAGGATAACCGCTTCCGCTGCCGCAGTTGCGGTCTCGAGGGCGTTCATGACGAATTCGGCTTCCTGCACGGAGATCTCCCGTTCCATACGGTCTACGACTGGGGCAAGTGGATCGAGACCAAATTTGATTCCGACATGGCTGCGCGCGGGGAGGGGGAGCTCCTCTTCACCGACACGCCCGTCCGCCTCTATGAGATCGATTCGGACGACCACAGCACCTTCGACCGCACCGTCGGCAGCTTAAAGCTCTATCACGACCGCATGGAGATCGGCGCGTTTGTCTTTCCGTTCTCGGACGTTTCGGAAATGTCGATGCTCTATTTCGGCAAGAGCCTGCTCTTTACCTGCAATGGTCAATACTACGGCATGACCGGCCCCGCCTTCCATGCCTGGAAGGCCGACCGCCTCTGCCGCCTGTATCAAAAAGGAGAATAACATGGAACTCAAACGCTCGACGGTCGTCGCCGTCCCCTGCAATACCTATGATCCGGAGACGGTCTATCAGGCCGTCTGCGTCGGCGTGAACGCCCTCGGCGGCATCAGTCAGTTTGTCCGCCAGGAGGAAAAAATCCTCGTCAAGCCCAACCTGCTCAAGCCCGCGGAGGTGGACTCCGCCGTCACGACGCACCCGGCCGTCCTCCGCGCCGTGCTGCGCCTGCTGCAGGAAAGTGGCTGCGCATCCGTAAAATACGGCGATTCCCCCGGCCACGATGCCGGCGTCCGCAGCGCGACCAAGATCGGCCTGAACACGAAGGAGCCCATCTACGGCGCGACGTTTGCGCCCATGGACAAGGAGGTCTGCGTCCCGTTCCCCGAGGGCCTCACGGAGAAGGAGTTTTACTTCGCCAGGGAAGTCGCCGAGGCGGACGCGATCATCAACGTCTGCAAGATGAAGACGCACGCCCTCGTGCGCCTCACGGGCGCGGTGAAGAACCTTTTCGGCCTCACCTGCGGCTACCGCAAGGCGATGGAGCACGTGAAGTTCCCGAACGCGAGCGTCTTCTCCCGCATGCTCATCGACATTCACCGCTGCGTGAAGCCCCGCCTGCACATCATGGACGGCATCGTCGCCATGGAGGGCAACGGCCCCGGCGCGGGCACGCCGACGCCGATGAACGTGCTCCTGTTCTCGGCTGACCCCGTCGCGCTCGACGCGGTCTTCTGCGCGCTCGTCCACGTCGATCCCGAGACCGTCCCGACCAACGTGCAGGGGGAGGCCATGGGCCTCGGCGTCTACCACAATGACCGGATCGACCTTCTGCTCGCAAAGACCGGTGAGGAACTCAAGCGCACCACGGTCGAGGCGTTCGCCGCGAAGTACGGCAACCCGAACTTCAAGGCCGACCGCCTGAAAAAGGATATGCTCATGCGCAGCCTCGCCGTGCTGGAAAACTTCACCCGCCGTCCGACGATTCATAAGGACCGGTGCATCAAGTGCGGAATCTGCGTGCAGCACTGTCCCGTCCCGGGCAAGGCGCTCTCGTTCAAAAACGGCAAGGACCACCCGCCGGTCTACGACCGCAAAAAATGCATCCGCTGCTACTGCTGCCAGGAGA
>JAZPZZ010000102.1:0-2094 GCA_045544935.1 Oscillospiraceae bacterium
TAGGGGACGGCGTCCTCGACGTCCCGTTTCCTTCGATATGCACCAGCAGATGAATATGATTCGGCATGATAACATATTTCGGAATGGAAATGTGCATGTAGTTTTCGTTGATCTCCTGCAGCGTCTGATCTACGGCTTTTCCGTATTCCGACAGCTGCACTTGCGGGACGTCGAGGACGCCGTCCCCTACGAGAACATCGGACAAAATGCACCGCCGGTCCTGCGTGCAGATCGTCACAAAATACGCCCCTGCATCATAATCAAACGCCGGCAGGCGAATCGTTTTCCGCTTCGGATATTCCATTGGATCACCTCGCTTGTATTTGATTATAACACAAATCCGCATGTTTTCCGTTTTTTATGTGACATCCCTGCCGATTGCTGTTATAATGAAACGCAATATCAACCCGAGGGAATGAACATCCATGGCATTGGACCAACAGCAGACCGCCGCGATCGAGGCGCTCTTCCGGGAAAACTGGGAGGCGCTCTATCGCTATGCCAACCGCATGCTCCGCTCGCCGCCCTTGGCGGAGGAGGCCGTGCAGGAGGCGTTTATGATCGCGGTCATCAAATATGAGCAGCTGCAGGCCTCCGGCAATCCGGCCGGCTGGCTCTTCCGCACGGTGCGCAACGTCGCGATGAACCAGCAGCGCGCGCGGCAGCGGGGAAGCGAACTGGTGCTCCGCCTGCTCGCAGAGCAGCCCGAGGCGCGGACGGACGGCGGCGTCTTTGCCGATCTTGAGGAGGACGAGGACTTCCGCCTCGTTCGCCGCGTCACGCTCGAGGGCTATTCCGTCCGCGAGACGGCGGAGGCGCTCGGCATCACGGTCGAGGCGTGCAAAAAGCGCATCCAGCGCGCCAAAGCCCGCCTGCGCGAGCAGCTGAAATAAGTTTTTTCAAAATAATTGTCCCCAATCGGGGACCTCGGAACATATACAGAGTGAAGGGGGAATTCTGTGACCGGCAGAAACCGAACCCAAAAACCGAATCGGACCGAGGCGTCCGTGCCGAGCGTTGACGCGGCGTGGGAGTCCTTTCAGCGCGACTATCTCCCGCTCGCCGAGCAGGGAGAGACGCTCTATGACCCGGAGCCGAAGCCGAAGCGCCGCATCCTTCCGCGCGTTGCGGGCATTGCCGCCGCGCTGGCGCTCGTCGTTCTCGCGGGCTTTCTGATCCCGACGGCGGACGGCTCCTCCGCGTGGGACACCTTCGTTCTCTGGACGAAGGACACTTTTGGCGCCCGCTCCGCCGATCCGGTCGATCCGGCGGAATACCCCGCCGAGCTGCAGGCGCTTTATCAGCTGCTCGCGGATCACAATCTGGCTCAGGCGAACCTGCTGCCGCGCTGGCTCCCCGAGGGCTATGCCGCGGCGGACACGCGCTGCGATCTCCGGGAGGACACCAGCGTCTTCTTCACCATGCTCCGGCGGGAGCCGGACGAGTTCATCATGCTCGTCTACCGCACGCTGGGCGACGACGGCGTCGGCAGCACCTTCCAGAAAAACGAAACGCCGCCGGAGGAATACGTCGTCCACGGCGTCACGCATTTCATCTTCCGGAACGTCGATCTCTACACCGCCGTCTGGCAGGCGGGGGACCTCGAGTGCTCCATCCAGAACGTCACAGACCGCGCCGATCTCATCCAAATGATCGATTCGATCTACGGCGAATAACTTGCTAAGTCTCGACCATCATATAAACTCCAAAACCCAACGCACGCCCCGCCTGGACAGCGGGGTGTGCGTTGGGTTTTAAATCCGTGTCACTCCTGCAGCTCCCCGAGCTCCTTCCAGCCGTACCGCCAGATGGAGATCGCCATGGACACTTCGCTCACCACCTCGTCGAGAATGCCCGCCCACGAGCCGACGATGATGTCATAGATGATCCACAGCGGCGAGTTGATCGCCATGCCTGCAATCCGGATCTTCTGCGCGTTGTGCGTATAGCCGCCGATGGTCGCGGCAATGTTCGCCGCAACCGGCAGGAGCGAAATCCACCCCGACCAGGTAAAGATCAGCGCCGCCTGCATCAGACAGATGATCACGCACGTCTCTTTTCGCTGCGCGAACTTCCACTTGCTCCTGAGACAGA
>JAZPZZ010000103.1:0-12658 GCA_045544935.1 Oscillospiraceae bacterium
GTCACCGTGGGCGCCGGCCCCTCGGTCGGCCCCGGCCCGGGCTGCCCCGGCGCGGGCAGATCCGCCGCGCGCAGCTGCATCGTCACGGCCTCGGCGCGGGTCGCGCCTCTGTCGGCGCCGACAGCGCCGGTCTCATAGCCCTTGATGATGCCGAGCGACACCATCGCGGCCACGTCCTCCTTTGCCCAGGAGGCCACGTTTTTGCCGTCCTTGAACTGATTCAGCACGCTCGTATCGCTGCTCAGCTCATGGCCGATGCTGCGCAGATAGCGGGCGATCATCGCGCTGAGCTCCGCGCGGGTGATGCTCTTGTTCGGCTGGAACGTGCCGTCCGGATAGCCGTTCACAATCTTCTGCTCCACGGCCCAGCAGAGCGGCTGGTAATAGTATCCGCTCTTGCTTACATCGGAGAAGCTGACGTCCTTCGCGCTGCCCTCGGGCTTGGCAAGGCGATTGAGCATCGTCACGAGCATCGCGCGGGTCAGCGGGCTGTTCGGGCTCATGACCTGGGGTGCTGTGCCGTTGATAATGCCCATCGTCACGGCGCGGTCGAGCGCGGCATAGTGCCAGTCCTTCACGGTCACGTCCTGCATCAGGTTGCCGTTTGCCGTGTAGGTCAGCTGCACCGTTGCGCTTGCGTTATAGCCGTTCGCGGTGGCGAAAGCCTTCACAGTCGTGCCTTTCGCGATGGCGACAGGGCCGCTGTAGACCTTGCTGTCCTTCGTGGGGGCGGAGCCGTCCGTCGTGTAGCGGATCGTCGCGCCGTTGGTGGCGCAGGTCATGGTCAGCGTGTCATCCTTGATCTGGATTACCGGCGCAGCGGCGGGGATGTAGTCCACCTTCGCCGAGGCGAGATTCGAGCGCACGCTGTTCCAGTTCACCACGGTCACGGCCTTCACCGTGCAGGAACTGCTCACCGTAAAGGGACCGGTGTACTTCGTGCTGTTGGCCGGATTCGGCACAGCGCCGTTCGTGGTGTAGTAGATCGTGCCGCGGCTGTCACCCGTGATGGAGATGCTCAATCCGCCGTTCGGATCGGCGTTCTGCTTGATCGCGGGCGTGGCGAGCGCGGAGGCGGTGCCGTTATTGCCCGGTGCGCAGCTGTAATACATGGTCGCGTTCTGCAGCGTCACGCCTCTGCGGTAGAACAGCTCCGCTACGGTCACGAACTGATAGCCCTGACTCTTGAGCGTGTCGATTGCGTTCAGAGCGGCCGTGATGGTGGTCGGGTAAATGTCGTGCATGAGCACGATGGAGCCGTCCTTCGCGGCGCGCATGAATTCATTGTAGGCGCTGGTGGCATTGCGGCTCTTCCAGTCGAGCGTGTCCACGGACCAGTAGAAGAACGGTACGCCGCCGATGTTCAGAATGTTCTGGTTGTAGTTGCCGTAGGGCGGGCGGATCATGTAACGCCCGTCAAAGCCGAGTGCGCTGTCGAGGATCGAGTCCGTGCGCGTGAACTGGCTGCGCACCGCGTCGCTCGAGAGCGTCTTCAGGTCGGGGTGGCTGTAGGAGTGGCTGCAGATCTGGTGGCCCTCCTCCCAGGCGCGCTTCACGATGTCTTTGCGGCTCTGCGCCATTTCGCCGAGCATGAAGAACGTCGCTTTCGCGCCGCGTGCGGCCAAACCGTCCAGCAGCTGGCTGGTGTACTGCGAGGGCCCGTCGTCAAAGGTGAGGGCAATGAGCTTCTCTCCCGCGGCGGAAGCGCCGAAGGGAAGCAGCGACGTGACCATCAAAACGGTCAGCAGCAGAGCTAGGATTCTCTTTTTCAAGGGTTCTTCCTTCTTTCTGTCTGTGGATTTCGTCTACTATTATCTGCCGATTGCAAAGAAAAATCAACATAAGATTTCTTGAATTTTAATTCAGCCTTCCGGCGTTGATCTCAAACAGCCGGTCGCACTGCGCCTTCAGCCGCCGGTTTCCGGGCTCGGTTAAGTCGGGATCTCGCTCCAGCAGCGTTTGCGCTGCGTTTCTGGCCTCCTCCAGCACGTTCATGTCGTCGCAGAGATCGGCCACGTGCATTTCCGGCAGGCCGTGCTGCCGGCTGCCGAAAAAGTCGCCCGGACCGCGCTGACGCAGGTCCGCCTCCGCGATCTTGAAGCCGTCCGAGGTCTCTTTCATCACGCGCAGCCGCGCCTTGGCCTCCGGCGTCTCCGAGTCGGACACGAGAATGCAGTAGGATTGATGCTTTCCGCGCCCGATGCGGCCGCGCAGCTGGTGCAGCTGGCTCAGGCCAAAGCGCTCGGCGTTCTCCACGATCATCAGCGCCGCGTTCGGCACGTCCACGCCGACCTCGATCACCGTCGTCGCCACGAGCACGTCTGTCTCGCCCGCGGCAAAGGCGGCCATCACGGCCTCCTTGTCCTTCGCCTTCATCCGGCCGTGCACGCAGTCCACTCGTCGGTTCGGCAACGCGTTCTGGATCGTGTGCGCGTGCTCCTCCGCGCTCTTGAGCCCCTCGGGCAGGTCCTCGTTTTCCTCCACCATCGGGCACACGACGAACACCTGCCGCCCCTCGGCAATCAGCTTTTCCATGAAGGCATTCAGCCGCTCACGATAGCGCTCGTCCACCACATAGGTCTCGATCGGCTGTCTGCCCGGCGGCAGCTCGTCGATCACGCTCACGTCGAGATCGCCATAGATCATCAGTGCCAGCGTTCGTGGAATCGGCGTCGCGCTCATGACGAGCGTGTGCGGATGATCGCCCTTTTCCGTCAGTGCCGAGCGCTGCCCCACGCCGAAGCGGTGCTGTTCGTCCGTGATCACGAGCCCAAGCCGACGGAAGGCCACCGAGCCCTGAATCAGCGCGTGCGTACCGACGATGACGTCGAGAAGCCCAGCCTGCAAAAGCTCGTTGGTCTCGCGCTTTTGCTTTGCCGTCATACTGCCGACGAGTCGGCCAACGCGCAGGCCGAGCGGCTCCAGAAAGGCTTTGAGCGTCTTTTCGTGCTGCTCGGCGAGAATCTCCGTCGGCGCCATGAAGGCGCTCTGATACCCGCTTTTCCAAACGTACCAGACGCATGCCGCCGCGATCATCGTCTTGCCGGAGCCGACGTCGCCCTGAATCAGCCGGTTCATCAGTGCGCCGGAGCACATGTCGTCCGCCGCGCTCAATACCGCGCGCTCCTGCGCGCCGGTGGGCGCAAAGGGAAGCGTGCGGAAAAAGTCCCGAGTGTCCTGCCGCTGCATCTTGAGCCCGCCGGTGCGATTGCGTTCGCCGCGCATGCGTCCCATCGCGCAGGAGAGAACGAAGAGCTCCTCGAAGATCAGCCTGCGTCTGGCCAGCTCCAGCGCGCCGAGATCGGCGGGGAAGTGGATGTTCTCATACGCAAAGCCCGCCTGCGCAAGGCCATGCTGATTGCAAATCTCCTCCGGCAGCGCATTCGGCAGATCATCCCCACAGAGATCGAGCGCCGCGCGCACCGTGTCGAGCATCACGCGCTGCGTCAGCCCCGCGCTCAAGGGATAGATCGGCATGATCCGTCCCGTCACGCTGTCGGCCGTACCCGCGCGGTCCTCGCGCTCGGCCACCGGATTCGTCAGCGTTTTTTTCTGCCCGACGAGCCCGACCTTTCCATAAAAAATATAGGTCTCCCCCTGATGCAGGGAGTCCTTTCGATAGGTCTGATTGAAATAGGTGATCTCCACCGCGCCCGAGTCGTCCACGGCGCGGAGCTTCACGAGCTCCATCCCGCGGCGGATGCGGTTTAAGCGCGGCGGCGCGGCCACCATCGCCCGAATGCACACCGTGTCTCCGGGCACAGCCAGCGCAATGGGCGTAAAGCGCGTGCGGTCCTCATAGCGTCTCGGAAAGAGCGTTACGAGGTCGCGCACGGTGTTTACGCCCAGCTTTTCAAAGGCCGCGGCTTTCTTCGGCCCCACGCCCCGCAGCGCGGTGATGGGGCTGTCCGCTGTGATTGTCATGCTTTCCTCCGTGGTTATTTCACATAGCTGATCGTGTAGCTGTCCGTATTCGAGTGGAACGCGCTGTAAAGCCCGTCCGTCACGACCATGCGCCAGTCGTTCGTGATGAGCACCATCTCGAAGGCGTGGCTGCTGCGCCAGTATTTGAGCGCCTCGCGCTCGCCGCGCACAAACAGTGCCGTCGAGAGGCAGTCCGCCAGCTGACCGTCCGAGCAGACGATCACCACGCTGCGCAGTCCGCTGTTGGACGGCTCGCCGTTCTCGGGGTTGATGATGTGGTGGTAGAGCGAGCCGCGCTGCGTGAAGCTGTGATCGGTGCTCGTGCTGGTGCAGACGGCCGTCTCGCCGAGGGAGAGATAGCCGAGATAGTCGTTCGGGTTGTTCGGGTCCATGATCGCGATGTTCCAGAGACTGCCGTCCGGCTTTTGGCCGAGCGTCTGCACGCACCCGCCCATGGAAATGACGCCGCTGTCCACGCCCGCGGCGCGCATTGCGCTCACGGCAAAGCCCGTCACAGCGCCGCCCGCCACCGAGGCGAGCGAAATTTCCGTCCCGTCCGGCACGGCCACGAGATAGCCGCTGTTCTCCTGATCCGGCGCAATGGAGAGCTTGTCCATGCCCACATGCTCGAGCAGCGCGTCGATCTCCGCCTCCTCCGGCGCGTAGAACTGATCGTCCACGAAGCCCCAGAGCTTCACCAGCGGATAGATTGTGAGGTCCAGCGCGCCGTCGGTCTTTTTCGAGACCTGCTGCGCCGCCTGAATCATGCCGGCCACCTGCGCGTTCACGGTGATGGCCGCGCCGCCCGCATGGTTGATGGCATAGATCTTGCTCGTCTCCAGCTCCGGATCGATCATCGCCTCCAGACTCGTGTAGGCCGCGGCAGCGTCTGAAACGCCCTGCGCGGCGTGCCGACCGTAGGCGGTGATGTCCACCGGCGCGTTGAAGGCGGTGATTTGCTTCGTCTCCATCTTCGCCGACCCGCACCCCGCGAGCGAAAAACAAAGCGCAAGGCAGACGGCCAGAATGATGATTTTGGTAAAAACAGAACGCATGTTGCTTCCCTCGGAATGTTCATAGTAATAGATACTACATTATAACATAAACCACCGCCGAAGAAAACACCGGAAGGAGAAAACATCTGCGTCATTTTTCTCTGAAATTTCAGCAAAAAACCCTTGACAATACCCTTCGCGTCTGCTAATATAACAGAGCCTAAAAGGAAGCAGGCGGTTTTCCGCCTCACCCGGCCGCAATTGCGCGCCCGCGGTCAATATGCCGCCCGAGAGAGTTTCTCCCGGGGAGTATGTTGTGCGGTCGCTTTGCGTCCGCGCTTTTTGTTTTTCGGTACCATTTCTGGAGGTGTGTTCCTATCGCAACCGTAAACTACCAAATCAATGACGACATCCGCGATAAGGAGGTCCGCGTCATCGGCGAGGACGGCGCGCAGCTCGGCATCATGTCGTCCGCTGAAGCGCTGCAGATCGCAGAGGAGAAGGATCTCGATCTCGTAAAGATCGCGCCGGGCTCCAATCCGCCCGTGTGCAAGATCATGGACTACGGCAAGTATCGCTTCGAGCAGTCCAAGCGCGAGAAGGAAGCGCGCAAGAATCAGCACGTCATTGAGGTGAAGGAGATTCGGATGTCGCCCAGCATCGGCGAGAACGATTTCAACACCAAGCTGAAAAACGCCCAGAAGTTCCTCCGCGACGGCGACCGCGTCAAGGTCACGGTCCGCTTCCGCGGCAGAGAGATGGCCCATACCAACATTGGCGAGCAGCTGCTGCGCAAATTTGCCGAGCAGTGCGCTGAGCTTGCCAATCTGGATAAGCAGCCCAAGCTCGAGGGTAGAAACATGTCCATGTTCCTCTCTCCGAAGCCGCAGGGCAATAGTAAGAAGTAAGTAACATCTAGGAAGGAGAACACCAATATGCCCAAGCTGAAATCTCACAGCGGTGCGAAGAAGAGATTCAATCTCACCAAGACCGGTAAGGTCAAGCGCGCCCACGCCTACAAGAGCCATATCCTCACCAAGAAGGACACCAAGCGCTGCCGTCGTCTGCGCAGCACCACCTATGCTGACAAGACCAACGACGCCACCATCAAGAAAATGATTCCCTACAAATAAGCCGCGGCTTGTTTGTTCACGATACGAATAGGAGGATACCCAAACATGGCAAGAGTTAAAGGCGCGATGATGACGCGCAAGCATAGAAATAAAGTTCTGGGCCTCGCGAAGGGCTACTGGGGCAATAAGTCCCGCCACTTCAAGATGGCCAACGAGCAGGTCATGAAGTCCGGCCGTTACGCTTACGTCGGCCGCAAGCAGAAGAAGAGAGACTTCCGCCAGCTGTGGATCACCCGCATCAGCGCCGGCTGCAAGGCCAACGGCATGAACTACTCCACCTTCATGCACGGTCTGAAGCTCGCCGGTATCGACATGAACCGCAAGATGCTCTCCGAGACCGCGATCCACGATCCCGCTGCCTTCACCGCGCTCTGCGAGCAGGCCAAGGCTGCGCTTTAATTGCGCAAGCACCGGCAAAACCGCCGCACACATCCTGACGGCATTTTTTCCGCCTGCCTTCGTCTCGAAATCTTGAAATACACAAAGTATTCCTTCGATTTCTCGTCTTTGTCAGGCGAAAAAACTGCTCGCCAGTATGCGCACTTCGGTTTCACCGGTCCTTACGTTTCCTAAGAATCTTTCTCTGCCGTCCGCAACCCGGGCGGCAGTTTTCGCAAAGAGGAGAATACCATGGCAACAAATCAAGCCGTATCCGATGCGCTCGCGCGTCTGGGAATCGGAGCCGTCGGCCCGGTCTATATCGGCGTCTGGGACGGCTATGCCGTCACGGTGCGGCACGGCGCGCCCTATTATTATCTCGATTTCGCCGCCCGGCCGGACCGAAAGGACCGCGCGCTGCCGAAGACGCTGCGCGGCGATCTCAAAGCCCGTCTGCCGAAAACGATCCTCGGCTGTGTGAACAACGGCGACCGCCTCACCTTCACCATCACGCTCGAGAAGAAGACACCCTACGCCGATCAGTTTGAGTCCGCGCTCAACGCGATTTCGGCCGCTTTGCAGAAGCGAGGCGTCGCTCCGGCGAACACCTGTGCCGTCTGCGGAAAAGAGCATCCGGACAGCCTCTGCCTCATCGGGGGCTATCAGCCCGTCCACGCCGCCTGCGTGCAGGACATGACGGAGACGACCAAGCAGGCCGCGGAGGAGAACGAGCGGAAGGGGAGCTATCTCACCGGTTTTGTCGGCGGCGTGCTCGGCGTGCTCGTCGGTCTGGTGCCGAGTCTGCTGTCGATCCTGCTGTTCGACCGCATCTATACCGTGCTCTTTGCCCTCGTGCCGCTCTGCGCCATGTGGGGCTATCGGAAGCTGGGCGGCAAGCGCAGCAGCGCGTCCATCGTGATCATCATCCTGCTCTCGCTCGCGGGCGTCGTGCTGCTGGAGTTTCTCGCCGTCACGATCAGCTTCAAGCAGGAGCTCGGCATGACGCTCCTGCCCGCCATGCGCTTCACGCTCAACTATCTCTTCACCAGCGTCGGCGTCGGCGTCATGCTGCAGGAGAGTCTCACGGAGCTGCTCTTCATGGCCATCGGCATCTTCATCGCCTGGCGCTTTCTCGCGCATACGAATCAGGGTGAGATCTCGCAGGCGAACGCCATCCGCCATTCGCTCCATCCGATCTACGGCAGCCCGGACGATCCCGATTGGCTCGAAAAGTAAAATTGAAAGCGAGAATTTGAGAGCATACGAGAGAAAATAAGCGATTTTAGGAGCGTTTCATGATCTAATCAAAAATGCTGTTGACTTCGCACTGCTCTTGTGGTATAAAAATAAAGCGCGCAAACGCGCCTGAACATTGTATTTTCATTATTTATTGGAGGCAAAACCATATGTCCACGACTATGCTCAAGAGCGGCGAAGTCGCTCGCAAGTGGTACGTTCTGGATGCTGCCGGCAAGCCCATGGGCAAGACCGCTGCCATCGCGGCGGATCTTCTGCGCGGCAAGCTCGATCCTACCTACACCCCCCATGTTGACTGCGGTCATTTCGTCGTCATCATCAACGCCGAGCAGGCGGTCCTCACCGGCAAGAAGCTCGAGCAGAAGTATTATCGCACCCATTCCGGTTATCCCGGCGGCCTGCATGAGACGCAGTACAAGAAGCTCATGAAGGACAAGCCCGAGCTGGCCATGCGTCTGGCCGTCCGCGGCATGCTGCAGAAGAACAGCATCGCCCAGTGGCAGCTCCGCCGTCTGAAGATCTATCGCGGCGCCGAGCATCCCCACGCTGCCCAGAAGCCCGAAGTCTGGGATCGCTGAGAAGGAGGAATAAATCATGGCAACCTATAAGCCCAAGAAAGATTATATGTACGGCACCGGCCGCAGAAAGTCCTCCGTCGCCCGTGTGCACCTGTTCCCGAACGGCACCGGCGCCATCACGATCAACGGCCGTGACATCGAGGAGTACTTCGGTCTCGATACCCTGAAGCTCATCGTCCGTCAGCCCCTGGTCACCACCAACACCCTCGGCAAGGTCGACATCGTCGCGACCGTCACCGGCGGCGGCGTGACCGGTCAGGCCGGCGCCATCCGTCATGGCATCTCCCGCGCTCTGCTCCTCGTGGACGAGAGCTACCGTGCGCCTCTGAAGGCCGCCGGCTTCCTCACCCGCGATCCGCGCATGAAAGAGCGTAAAAAGTACGGTCTCAAAGCAGCCCGTCGCGCTCCGCAGTTCAGCAAGCGCTAAACTGTCATTTACAAGCACTCACTTCGGTGGGTGCTTGTTTTTTGACGATTTTTTAGTAATGTAATCTGCTGAATTCTTGACAATCTTTTATCTATTTTTTATAATTTGTACATGCTATCATGAGTCAACTGTCGACTTGTTTTCTGAAAGGAGATCATACATGAGTAAAAGATGGATCAGCCTTCTACTGGCGGTGCTGATGGTCTTCGCGCTGTTCCCTGCGGCGGTTTTCGCGGCGGACGGCGATGAAGCGCCCGCGGTCAATCCCGCGACCGGCCGTGAAGCAGGACCCAAGGGCGACCAAAAGGTTGCCATGATGCTCTACGGCGAGAGCATTTCCGATGCAGTCATGAAATCCGGCTATGATATCGACGATTTCTGGGCTGCGCTGAAAAACGAGCTGCAGGGCGTCCTCTCCAACGAGAAGATTCCCGAGGCGGAGGTCTATCTCGTCAACGACCAGAATCAGGAGTATAAGCTTGAGCCCACGTCCGACGGGCGCGGCGCGTCGTTCCTCCACTCCTTCCAGCTGCGCACCGGCGGCATCCTCGCCTGGCTGGATGATGTCTATGGCTGGATCATGGATTTTATTAACTGGATCATTGGCGACATTCCCACCGTGGGAGAGTTCTATAAAATTTACCGCGTGGATGATGTGCCGAAAGGGGACTACACCCTCGAGGTCCGGAAAATCACCGAGGATGGCTATAAGCTCTGGCAGCCTGAAAACGGCACTACCCGCGTCCAAGTGGGCGACAGCGGCATGAATTACATCGGCTATGAGCAGAGCCTCGGCAGTCACTCCTTTGATGTCGAAATCGACCTTTGGGTGATTGACTTTGATGTGGAAATCCTGTCCGTTGACTTTACCATGCCCGGCGTGTTCATGCGCACGGAGCATCCCGGCATCACCTTCCGCAGCGCGGATTTGGGTGGAAACGCTCTGCCCGGCACGAGCTTCGTCATGATCAACCGCGATGAGACCGCGAACATCATCAAGGCCGCCTTTGCCCTCGGCAAGGAGACTTTTGAAAATGCCATGGCGCTCGTCGGAACTGAGGGCTTCACGTGGAAGGAACTGAGCATCCTCTACAATGAGATCCTTCAGTGGGACAGCGAAGCCGCGCAGATCTCTCTCAATGAGGATAACGCCTATAAGCTCCTGCAGACCTATTGGGCGCTGGTCTCCGCTTCCGGCAAAGACCCGCTGCTCAAGTTTATGAATAAGGACACGAACATCCGCGTCCCCGCCATTTTGAAGGCCACTGCGGACGAAAACGGCATGGTGCGCTTCACCGAGGACAGCAACGTCACGCTCATCTGGTCCATGGAAATCCTCCTGAATATGGGCGGCCTCGTTCTGGACAATTTTACCGAGCAGGACATTGACAACATCCACTTTGCCGACAAGGAGACCGAGTCTCTCGTCAAGATCATCTACTGGATCGGCCAGTACGCTCTGCGCGAGGGTAAGGAGTATTGGGACGCCGATACCGGCACGATTCAGGACGTGGTCAATACCTGGATCTATCCCGTTCTGCAAAACGATCATCTGGGCGACTATGCCATCTCTCTGCTCAAGCTCATTAAGGGCGACAAGTTCGTCGAGGAGAACATGGACGTGCTCCAGTGGCTGCCCGATCACGCGTTCTTCACCAAGAAGATGCCCGCCGGCGCCTACATCATGCTCGAGTCCGCCGCGCCGAAGGGGTATCTGCGCAACCCCGTGTTCTACACCATCTATCTCGAGTGGCACACCGAGAGCCCGAAAGTCTCTGACTGGTGCTATGCCACCGTGGGCAATCTGGGCGTCGTGCTTCCGTACTTTGCCGAGGACTATTACACCTTCCTGCGCAACAGCAATGCAGCCGCCATGGCGGATGAGCTCATCGGCAAGTTCACCGGCAAGCCCGGCACCATGATTCAGGACACGCTCTCCGGCGCGCAGGACATGACAGCCCTGACGATCGCCTATGGCGCGAATTTGATCTACAACTCCCTCGGCGGAAAGCTGATCTATGAGTCCGAGGAAGCGCTGGCCGCGGATCTGACCAAATATCTCTATGATTACGGCCGCACGACGCAGAACCTGCTCATGTTCGCAAACAAGGTGGCCAAGGAGGCCAAGAGCGTCGTCACGAGCGAGATCACGCCCAACTGGACGTTCTACAACTTCTCCACCAGCCTTCGCACGAACATCGCCCTGCAGGTGCAGAGCATCCTGCGCGGCTTGGCGGACAGCATGGACACCTCGCATGGCAATCCCATCATCGCTGCCGCCCAGAATGTTCTGAACGGCATGGCGGACAATCTTGATACCACCAACCGCATCATTGAGGAGACCACCGCCATTCAGGAAGAGATCCACGAAACGGTCTCGAACGTTGTTTCCGCTGTCATGAACAGCGCATTGAAGGCCGTCGCCAGCTTCGGCAAATGGCTCATCAAGATGGGCACCAAGCCGTAAGGCAATTGAAATCAGAAAACCACCTGCACTGATGTGCAGGTGGTTTTTTGCCTCTGCAGCAGACAAAAAAGCCCCGGCACACATAGTGTCGGGGCTTTCTGATGCGGTTGAATCTTAGTACATTCCACCCATGTCCGGCGTGGGAGGCACGGGCGCGGTCTTCTCGGGCAGATCGGCCACGAGGGACTCGGTCGTGAGCACCATGGAGGAGACGCTCGCGGCGTTCTCCAGCGCGCTGCGGCAGACCTTGGTCGGGTCGACGATGCCGTTTGCGATCATGTCGCCGAAGGAGTCGTTCGCGGCGTCATAGCCGTAGTTTGCGTCCTCGCTGGAGGCGACCTGGTTGAGAATCACGGCGCCCTCAACACCGGCGTTCGCGGCGATCTGGCAGATGGGAGCGTTCAGCGCGGCGGCAACGATCTGCGCGCCGGTCTTCTCATCGCCGGAGAGGTCGTTGGCAACGGCCTTGGCAGCCTTGCCGGCCACGACGTAGGCAGTGCCGCCGCCGGCGACGATGCCTTCCTCGACAGCCGCGCGGGTCGCGTTCAGCGCGTCCTCGATGCGAAGCTTCTTCTCCTTCATCTCAGTCTCGGTTGCAGCGCCGACCTTGATGACGGCCACGCCGCCGCTCAGACGGGCAGCGCGCTCGGAGAGCTTGTCGCGGTCATAATCGGAGGTGGTGGTGGCGAGCTGCGCCTTCACCTGGTTCAGACGGTCGATGATCTGCGCGCGGGTGCCGGCGCCGTCGACGATCGTGGTGGTCTCCTTCGTGACCTTGACCTGGCGGGCCTGACCCAGCTGATCAAGCGTGGTCTCCTTGAGATCCAGACCCAGATCGGAGCTGATGACCTGGCCGCCGGTGAGGATGGCGATATCCTGCAGCATTTCCTTGCGGCGATCGCCGAAGCCGGGGGCCTTGACGCACACGCAGGTGAAGGTGCCGCGCAGACGGTTCAGGATGATGGTGGCAAGTGCCTCGCCCTCGATATCCTCAGCGATGATCACGAGCTGACGGCCCGCGTTCAGAACGGCCTCGAGGATGGGCAGGATCTCCTGAATGTTGGAGATCTTCTTGTCGGTGATGAGGATGAGCGCGTCCTTGATGATGGCTTCCATCTTCTCGTTGTCGGTGACCATGTAGGGGGTGATGTAGCCGCGGTCAAACTGCATGCCCTCGACGACCTCGGAGTAGGTCTCGGCGGTGTTGGAGTCTTCCACGGTGATCACGCCGTTCTGGCCGACCTTCTCCATGGCCTCGGCAATCAGGTTGCCGATCATCTCGTCGCCGGAGGAGATGGAGCCGACGCGCGCGATGTCCTGGCTGCCCTTCACGGGCTCGGAGTTGGCGCGGATGGCGGCGACCGCCGCGTCCGTGGCCTTCTGGATGCCGCGGCGCATGACCATGGGGTTGGCGCCGGACGCGAGGTTCTTCAGGCCCTCGCGGATCATGCTCTGCGCGGGCACGGGGGCGGAGGTGGGGCCGGCGCCGGCGATATCGT
>JAZPZZ010000104.1:0-10694 GCA_045544935.1 Oscillospiraceae bacterium
GCCGGTGGCCGGACTCGAACCGGCACGCCTTGCGGCACTTGATTTTGAGTCAAGCACGTCTACCAATTCCATCACACCGGCATGCTTGAGCATTATACTACAGCGCAACATTTTTTTCAAGTAGAAATGCGGCAGAGTGCCTCAGGCGAAATATAGAGAAGATTATTGGACGGTGTTTCCGATAAACTGCAGACAGAAGCACAGCAATCGGGGATCTCGTCATAGAGGCGACACTGAAGCATCGGATCCGGGCCAATCACGACGCCGTTTTCTCTCGAAAACGGAATGGAGAGCAGATTGCCGTTTCCGGTGAGCTTATACCAGCTTTCACGCAGTGTCCAGAGCTCGAAGAGATCCAGATCCCCATGCGGCAATGCAAGCAAACGGCGCTCTAAAGACGGTTTCATCTCGCGTCTATATTCCACATCGACGCCGATCGGGAAGGAGGAAATCGCGGCCAGTACCGCCGTCTTCGTATGACTGAGTGAAAAGCAAATGTCCGGACGCGACGGAAAGAACGGCTTCCCACCCGCTGTCAGTGAAACTTCGGGCAAATCACAGGCAAAATGCTCCCGCACGGCGTACGCCAGAAGCGACCACGCCCAGGCGCTGCCCGGCGCCGCGCTGCGGCCGGGATGGCTCGACGTCAAACCCTGTATTTGCGCAATGTTGGTCCAATACAGCACCATATCCTGTGTTTCCTTTCGATTTTTGTACAATTTTATGACATTTATCATAGCACAAAATACATTCTTTGACTACCATTCTGATAAAAAGTATGTTATACTAAATCAATCCGTAGATTTTTTCACCGAATCTCGCGGAAAAACGCAAAAAGTGTCAAAGAAATCCGAAAGGAAACGATAGATTATGAAAAAAATACTGGTGCTTGAAGACGAATCCAGCATTCGCAGTTTTGTGGTGATCAACCTGCGCCGCAGCGGCTATGAGCCCATCGAGGCCGGAACGGGCGAAGAGGCTCTGCGCTGCATTCAGCAGCACCCCGACATCCTCGTGGCGCTGCTGGACGTCATGCTCCCGGACATCGACGGCTTCGAGGTCTGCCGCCGCATCCGCGCCACCGGCTCGAAGATGGGCATCATCATGCTCACGGCCAAGAGCCAGGAGATGGACAAGATTACCGGTCTGATGACCGGCGCGGACGACTATGTGACGAAGCCCTTCTCCCCCGCGGAGCTGCTCGCGCGCGTAGACGCGCTCTATCGCCGCATCGGCGGCGGAGACAACTCCGAGGACGCCATCGCCAGCGGTCCGTTCCTACTGCATCTGCACTCCCGCACGCTGGACAAGAACGGCGAGCACATTCGCCTGACCCAGACCGAGTTTTCGATCATGAAGCTTTTCATGAACAATCCCGGCCGCGCGCTCTCCCGCGAGGAGATTCTCAGCGCAGTATGGGGCGAGGATTATAAGGGCGAAGTAAAAATCGTAGACGTGAATATTCGCCGTCTTCGCATCAAGATCGAAGATAAGCCCACCGAGCCGGAATTCATCACCACCGTTTGGGGCTTCGGCTATAAGTGGGGCTACTAAGCCATGCAGAAACAGCCAAAGCGCGGTAAGCTCCTTCCGGAGCTTGCCTCCGCTTATCACGGCTCTGCGCGCAGCTGCACCATGATCGCAGCAGCCGGCATGATTCTTGCCTTTCTGGCCGGATTTCTGCTACGGCCGGTGAGCGTTTTGGCCGCAATCATCGTCGGCGCACTGATCGTGTTCTGCACCGCGGCCTCCTGCCTGCTCTGGTATCAGAAGCACGTGACGAAGCCTGTGGAACAAATGACAGAACCCGCCCGCAAAATTGGGGGCGCCAGCTACGGAACGGAGCTTGCGCCGGTAGAAGAAAGCGGGCTGGAACCGCTTCGCGAGGCCATCAACGCCGTTTCGCAGGAGATCAGCCGCACGGAAAAAATGCAGTCGGAGTTCATCTCCTCCATCTCGCATGAGCTGCGCACACCGCTGACTGCCATCACCGGATGGGGTGAGACGCTGATGTTCGACATGAACATCAAGGGCGACTCCCGCGAGGGACTGAAAACCATCCTGCGCGAATCCTCCAGACTGACCGGTCTGGTGGAGGAGCTTCTGGAGTTCACCCGGATTCAGGATGGGCGCTTCAAGCTGAACATCGAGCTGCTCGACATCGAAGCCGAGCTGGAAGACACGATCTTCACCTATCGCGAGCTGCTGCTGAAGGACAAGATCGATCTGCGCTACACCTCGCAGGAAGAAGAACTGCCGCTCGTTCCCGGCGACCCGATTCGCCTGCGTCAGGTATTCCTGAATATTCTCAACAACGCCGCAAAATACGGCAGAGGGCCCGACGGCGGTGTGATTGACGTATCGCTCACATCGGATCAGAATGCTGCGACCATCATCTTCCGCGACTATGGCCCCGGCATTCCGGAGGACGAGCTGCCCCATGTGAAGGAAAAATTCTTCAAGGGCCGCATCTCCAAAGAGCGCGGCAGCGGCATCGGTCTTGCCGTCTGTGACGAGATCATCACCCGTTCCGGCGGCACCTTGACCATCATCAACGCACCCGGCGGCGGCACTGCCGTGGCCGTGATGCTTCCTTTCGCGCCGGAATCCGGCAAAGCACACAACACTGAGGTTCATTCATGAGCAAACAACCATCCAAAGCAAATGAAGGCGTCGTCTGCTTCCGCACCAGCATCGGCGGACAGGCACTGCTGGAAGGCATTCTGATGCGCGGCCCGCAAAAGCAGGCAATCGTCTGCCGCACACCGGACGGGCTGGTCGAAAAGGTGGACGAGCTGCATCTGGTAAAAGACAAGCATCCGATCCTCGGCTGGCCGCTGATTCGCGGCGTCGTCACCTTCCTCGATTCCATGGTAAAGGGCATGCAGGCCCTCACCTATTCCGCCGACCTCCTGCCCATCGAGGAACAAGGCGAGCCGGACAAGCTCGATCAGTGGATTGAAGCGCATTTCAGCGAGGAAAAGGCTAAAGATATCATCATCGGCGTGGCAGTCGTGCTCGGCATTGCGCTCTCCATCGGATTGTTCGTACTGCTGCCGACTCTCCTCGGCAAGCTCTCTCTGAAATTGGTTCCCACGATGAACTCGCTCTCTCTCAGTCTGGTTGAGGGAGTGATTCGCATTGTGGTGTTTCTGCTCTATCTGTGGGGCGTCTCGCGCATGTCGGACGTGGCGCGCATGTTCTCCTATCACGGTGCGGAGCACAAGACCATCTTCTGCTATGAAAAGGGTCTCCCTCTGACGGTGGAGAATGTTCGCACACAATCGAGATTTCATCCCCGCTGCGGCACGAGCTTTTTGTTCGTGGTCGTAATCATCAGCATTCTGGTTTTTTCCGTGGTCAGTTCGTTCTTGACGAACTGGAGCAATTTCTGGATTCGATTCGGGCTGCATCTGCTTCTGCTGCCGGTGATCGTCGCATTGAGCTACGAGCTCAACCGATGGGTCGGCCGGCATGAGGATCTGACCATTGCCCGCATTCTCTCCGCGCCCGGAAAATGGCTGCAGCGGCTCACGACAAACGAGCCGGACGACAGCATGATCGAGTGCGCGATTCGCTCGCTGGAGCTCGTCATTCCCGAAAAGCAGGGTTCTGACGCCTGGTAATCCATCCGCCGAAGGAGGCAATCAACTTGCCTAAAACCTATAATGAGCTCTATCTCCACGCGAGATCTGAACTGAAGAAGGCCGAAATCGAAGGCTACACGCTGGAAGCGCGACTGCTCGCGTCCAAAGCCGCAGAAAAGAGCAAAGAAGCCTTCTTGCGCGATCTGACGCTCTATACCTCCGCGGAATGCGAGCAGCGGCTGGAGGCGCTGCTGCAGCGCAGACTGTCCGGAGAACCGCTGGCCTATATCACCGGTGATTGGGAGTTTTACGGGCTTCCGATGAAGGTGACGCCGGACGTTCTGATTCCGCGCATGGACACCGAAGTGCTTGTGGACACCGCGCTCAAAGCGCTCCGGGGCAGAAAAATGGATGCGCGCATCCTTGATCTCTGCTGCGGCAGCGGCTGCATCGGCGTTGCGCTGGCGCATGAGCTTCCCGCCTCGCACGTATTAATGGTAGATATCAGTGAGCGGGCGCTCGAGGTCAGCCGCCAGAACATCCGGCTTAACCGCGTAAACCGCACTGCCACACTGCGCGCGGATGCACTCGAAAAGCCGCCGATGAGCATTGGGCAATTTGATTTGATTGTCTCCAATCCGCCTTATGTGGCGAGCTTTGACATTCTCACGCTGGACAGCTCCGTGCGTGATTATGAGCCGATTGGCGCGCTCGACGGCGGTGAGGATGGGCTTACCTTCTATCGCGCGATTATTCACAACTGGCTGCGTGCACTGCGGCCGGGAGGGCTGATTATGTTTGAAGTCGGAGAGGATCAGGCAGCTTCCGTCCGTGCATTGATGCGCGAGGGCGGGCTGCAGGACGTCTTTTCCGTGCAGGACACGGCCGGAATCGACCGCGTTGTGGTCGGCCGCAGGCCGAAGGATTAATTTGTAACTAACAGACTGATAATAGAGGTGTCATTATGGCAGAAAAGAAAAGCAAGAACGCAACCGTCGCCCCCGCTCCCGCCGCGCCCGATAACAAAAAGCGCGCGCTCGAGACCGCGCTGATGCAGATTGAGAAAACTTACGGAAAAGGCGCGATCATGCGCCTCGGCGACCATCCAGATCAGGTCAACGTTGAAGCGATCTCAACCGGCTCCTTGTCACTGGATCTGGCGCTCGGCATCGGCGGTGTGCCGCGCGGCCGCATTATTGAGATTTACGGACCGGAAGCATCCGGTAAAACCACGCTTGCGCTGCACGTTCTGGCCAGCGCACAGAAGGCCGGCGGCGAGGCTGCCTTCATCGATGTGGAGCATGCGCTGGACCCGACCTATGCCCGCGCGCTCGGCGTGGATATTGATAACCTTCTCATCTCTCAGCCGGACACCGGCGAGCAGGCGCTGGAGATTACCGAGCAGCTCGTGCGCAGCGGTGCGATTGACGTGATTGTCGTGGACTCCGTGGCGGCGCTGCTGCCCCGCACCGAACTGGAAGGCGAAATGGGCGACAGCTCCGTAGGCGTGATTGCGCGTTTGATGAGCCAGGCGCTGCGCAAGCTGACCGGTGCTGTGAGCAAGACGAACACCGTTGTCATCTTTATCAACCAGCTGCGCGAGAAGATCGGCGTCATGTACGGCAACCCGGAGACGACGCCCGGCGGCCGTGCGCTGAAGTATTTCTCCAGCGTGCGCATCGACGTGCGCCGCATTGAGACAATGAAGGTCGCCGGTGAGATGATCGGCAACCGCACGCGCGCAAAGATCGTGAAAAACAAGGTAGCACCTCCGTTTAAAGAGGCGGAGTTTGATATCATCTACGGCGAGGGCATTTCCAAGATCGGCGAGATCATCGATTTGGGCGTGAAGCTGGAGCTGATCGACAAGGCCGGCGCATGGTTCACCGTCGGCGAGCAGCGTCTGCAGGGCCGCGACAGCGTAAAGACCTATCTGCAGGAGAATCCCGAAGTCGCCGATGAGCTGGAAGCGCAGATCCGTGCCAACGCGATCAAGCTCATGAGTCCGCAGGCCAGAAAGGCGGCTGTCGCTGCCGGCCGTGCCGTTGAAATCACAGCGGACGACTTTGAAGGCTGACCGTGCTCACGCTAATCGAATTGAAGCAAACCGGGCCGGAACAGTTTCTTGCCCGGTTTGACAATGATGAGGAAGTCCGCACAACGCTGAACGTCGTCGCAGATTTGGACCTGTACAGCGGCAAAACTTTTTCCGACGAGGCATTTGCAGCCTTGAAGGCAGCGTCCGGACTCTCCAAATGCAAGCAGCGGGCTCTTCGAATCATCGGAGCACGGCCAATGTCCTCCAGGGAGCTCCTTGACCGGCTGAAGGAAAAAGGAGAAACGCCGGAGAACGCGGAGCAGACCGTGCAGTGGCTGCTGGACTTGAGGATAATAAACGACGCGGAATATGCCGCCATGTGCGTGCGTCACTATGCTGCGAAGGGCTACGGTCCCGGCAAAATCCGGAATGAATTTTACCGGCGCGGCATCCCGAAGGAGCTTTGGGACGATGCGCTGCAATCCATGCCGGAACAGGACGATCAGATCGACCGGCTTTTGAGAAAAAAACTTCGTTCTCTTAACCCGGACCGGGATGAGCTTCGAAAGGCAACGGACTTTCTTTATCGCCGCGGATTTCACCGCGAAGAAATTCAGGCGGCAATTCAACGCTATTGTGACCAATCAGAGGTGGACCCATATGAGTTATAAAATTGCGCTGATCTCGCTCGGGTGTCCGAAAAATCTGGTCAACAGTGAGCAGATGCTGTATCTGCTCGATCAGGCAGGACACGAGCTGGTCGGCGATCCGGCAGGATGCGACGTCGCCATCGTGAACACCTGCGGCTTCATTGACAGCGCCAAGAGCGAGGCGATCGATCACATTCTGGAGCTGGCGGAGCTGAAAAAGGACGGCATGCTGAAAAAAATCATTGTGACCGGATGCCTTTCCCAGCGCTACGAACAGGACATTCTGGAAAGCCTGCCCGAAGTGGACGGTATGCTCGGCACCGGCAGCTATGGCGAGATCTGCGCGGCGGTGGAAGCCGTAATGCAAAACGAGCAGCCCCTGCTGTTTGCGGACAAGAACGGGCCGGTAGAAGAGATCGGCCGCGTCGTCAGCACCGGTCCGGGCTGGGCGTATCTTCGCATTGCCGAGGGCTGCGACAACTGGTGCGCATTCTGCGCAATCCCCGCCATACGCGGGAAATACCGCAGCCGCCCGCTGGACGCGATTCTTGCCGAAGCCAGAGCGCTTGCGGCGCAGGGCGTGAAGGAACTGATCGTCATCGCGCAGGATATCACGCGCTGGGGCAAGGAAATATACGGTAAGCCAAGCCTCTCCGTACTGCTCAAAGAACTTGTAAAAATCGAAGGCGTGGAGTGGATCCGCCTGCACTATCTCTATCCGGACGCGTTTGACGATGAACTGATCCAAATCATCGCACAGGAGGAGAAGATCGTAAAATATCTGGACATTCCCCTGCAGCACATCAACAACGAAATTTTGCGTCGCATGAATCGCCGCGGTACCGGAGATGAGATTCGCGAACTCATTGCGAAGCTGCGCCGGGAAATTCCGGGGCTGGTGCTGCGAACCAGTCTGATCGCGGGATTGCCGGGAGAGACGGAAGCAGAGTTTGAAGAGCTCTGCGACTGGCTGAGAGAAGTGCGCATGGAGCGCGTGGGCGTCTTCCCCTTCTCTCCCGAGGAAGGAACGCCTGCCGCAAGCATGACAGATCGCTGCGACGAAGAAGAGGCACAGCGCCGCGCAGATCTGATTCTGGACCTGCAGGCGCAGATCATGGACGATTATAACGCGGGCTGCATCGGAAAAACGATGAAAGTGCTCTGTGAAGCAAAATCCAAGAGCGGACTTTGCTCGGGGAGAACCTTCGCAGATTCTCCGGAAATTGACAGAACGATTTATTTCACCGGCAATGCCGAGCCCGGCACCTTTGCAATGGTAACGATCACAGACGTAGAGGACGGAGAGCTCTCCGGTGCGCAGATTTGAAAGGAGCGTCTATCATGACAACCGCAAACAAAATCACAATCCTCCGCATGATTCTTGTGCCGGTGCTGGTCATCCTCATGTACCTGAACTTCCCGGGGCACATTTATTGGGCGCTGGCCGTCTTTATCATCGCCAGCATCAGTGATTTCCTGGACGGCTATATTGCAAGACATTATAATCAGGTTTCCGACTTTGGTAAATTCATGGACCCTCTGGCCGACAAGCTGCTCGTCATCTCGGCAATGATGGTCTTTGTGGAGCAGGGCTACATGCCCGGCTGGGCGCTGCTGATTGTGGTAGCCAGAGAGCTTGCAGTGACAGGCCTCCGTCTGATTGCCGTCGATAACGGCCGCGTGATTGCCGCGGCCTGGTCCGGCAAGATCAAAACCGCGAGCACCATGGTCGGTATCATTCTGATGATGCTGATCGGCATTCCGCACGAAATTCGGTGGCTGAACACACTGGTTTGGATTATCATCGTTTTGACGACGATATACTCCGGCGCGGAATATTTTTACAAAAACAGAGATGTGCTGAAAATGAATTAATTCATTTCCAAAGAAAAAGTATTTATCCAGCATCTTCCTGCATTTCTGTTATATATGTCAAATAGAATCGATTAAAAATGTAATGGTATTACGAAATGACAAAAGCTGTGATTATTCACAGAAACGCCTGCTTTTTTTCGGTATAAAAATATGCAAAAGGTAGAAACAACCTTATTACGCCTTAAAAACTGGTAATTCTTGTTGACAATTTGTCAAATGTTGCTATACTGAGAGTGCAAAATGACAAAAAATTCATGCTTTTCCAGCAAAATAACTGTCATTTCAACAAGAAGGGAGCAGCATTTATGAAGTCTACCGGTATTGTTCGTAAAGTTGACGAACTTGGTCGCATTGTTCTTCCGATCGAATTGAGAAGGACGCTCGGAATCGAAGAAAAGGATCGTATTGAAATCTTTGTCGAAGGCGAGTCTGTGATCCTCCGCAAATATCAGCCTGCCTGCATCTTCTGCGACAACGCAAAAGATCTGATTCTCTATAAGGGAAAGAACATCTGCCCCGACTGCATCCGCAGCATGGGCGCGCAGCTTTGATTCCTGTATCAAAAAAAATGAAAGAAGACACAGATTTTGCCTGTGTCTTCTTTTTCTCTTGCCAAAGACTTCCCTTCTGCGGTATACTGCAATTAATGAATCACGGAAAGCGGTGAACGATTTGGATAAGCGCGTCAACAAAGAAAACTACTATCTGGACATTGCCGACGCGGTGCTCGGGCGATCCACCTGCATGCGCAGAAAATACGGCGCCATCATCGTCAAGAACGATGAGATTCTATCCACCGGCTATAACGGAGCGCCGCGCGGAAGAGTCAACTGCACGGAGCTTGGCTATTGCAATCGCGAGCAGCTGCGTATTCCATCCGGCCAGCGATATGAGCTCTGCCGCAGCGTTCACGCAGAGGCGAACGCCATCATTTCTGCGGCCAGACGGGACATGATCGGCGGTACGCTGTATCTTGTCGGCCGCGACGCAAAATCCGGCGAGCTGCTGCATGACACCACGTCCTGCGCCATGTGCCGCAGAATGATTATCAATTCCGGCATTGCGAGAGTCGTCTGCCGCATCGGGGAACACGATCTGTCTGAAACAGACGTGCAGGATTGGATTGATCACGATGAGTCCATCCAGCCGAAGGCGGAGTCCTGCGAATTCTGCTGAACGATAAAAGACCTCTGAACTTCAGTTCAGAGGTCTATTTCTTCATCTGTTATTTCTTTTTCCACCACTCGTTGACTTGCGGTTTCTGAGGCTTGTATTCCTTATCTTCCTCTTCATCGGGATCGATGATGCCGCCCTGCATATCCGAGAACATCTGCATCATGCTGTTCATCATCTCATACCGCTCCTGCGTTGCCTTCAGCATCTCGCGCGTGAGGCACATATTTGCGCCGACATAGGGATCCACGATCAGGCCGGCATCCTGCGAATTGAGAATCAGCTGCGAATAATCCTTGAACGCAAGCTCCACGCTGCTGAACTGACGCCATTTGGCCAGTCTGGAGTGATCCGTGAACGCGAGGAAATAGCTCTTGCCGTCCTGAGAGCGGGCCTTGCCGAACTGAAGATGCACTTCCTCCCCCTGCTTCGGGGCTGCGGCGCCCTGCGGACGCTGCGCCGGAAACACAAGCGGCGTCGCCACCAGCGCGGTGGCAAGCTCCTGCACGGATTCTTCCGTCTGGTTCTTCTGGACCTTCTCCATGATCTTGCGGAGATTTTCCGCCATGGCAGAGCGCAGCTTGGCCTCCTCACTGCGGACCTCGTACTTGAGGACCCAATCGGGGTACGCAACCTTCAGCACTTCGAGCGCCTCATGCAGCGGATCGGTCGTCTCCTCCGGACCGTCGTTGGAAACGACGACGGTAAAGTGAGGCGTTCCGTTCGCACTGTTGCGCTCGGAACCGTTCGCGCGCAGCTCTTCCATCTTCGTCTGCAGGCAGAGCGCGAGGCAATAAGCCTTCGTAGACGTATCACGCACGGCCATAGCATAGGCCTCGTCCCCGTCCTGATCCGGCATCTTCATCACTTCAAAGATGCTGTGCAGGCCATAAACATAAGCCGCCTCCGCGCGGCGATTGGCGCGGTCTTCATCGGTCATATTCTCATCTTCCGGCTCCTGATAGACGCCGGCAGACATCATCTCATTGACAGCCTTGCGGCGAATCTCCTGAATGGCCAGAAACTGCATTGCTCTGCCGCGGTCAGCGGCGGCGTGCTCATAAAGGTCCTGAAAACTGCTCATGGTTTATCCTCCGTATATATTCAGTGGTCTTAGTTTATCGCAGTTTTCCCGATTCGTCAATGCATAACACCGTGTTGAGAAAGATACCGTTGAAATTCATTGACACTGGAACAAATATTCACTATAATAAATAGGCAAAAATTCAAATCGCTATGCGGGTATGATGGAATTGGCAGACATGCCAGATTTAGGTTCTGGTGGGGAGCCGTGCAGGTTCAAACCCTGTTACCCGCACCACATCAAAACAACAGCATTAGGTCACCAGGCGCTGCAAGGGGCGTGCGGTC
>JAZPZZ010000105.1:0-5036 GCA_045544935.1 Oscillospiraceae bacterium
CCACTTCCCGCCGGCATCTCCGACCCGAACCGCCCGATCGGAAGCCTCCCCTTCCTCGGCCCCACCGGCGTCGGCAAGACGGAGCTCGCCAAATCCCTCGCCGAGAGCCTCTTCGACGATGAGAACAACATGGTCCGCATCGACATGACCGAGTATATGGAGAAGTTCTCCGTCTCGCGCCTCATCGGCGCACCTCCGGGATATGTCGGCTATGACGAGGGCGGCCAGCTCACCGAGGCCGTCCGCCGCAAGCCCTACAGCGTCGTCCTCTTCGACGAGGTCGAAAAGGCGCATCCGGACGTGTTCAACATCCTCCTGCAAATCCTCGACGACGGACGCATCACCGACAGTCAGGGCCGCACGGTGGACTTTAAGAACACGATCATCATCCTCACGTCGAACCTCGGCAGCCAGTACCTGCTCGACGGCATTGATGAAAACGGCAATATCAGCGATGCCGCCCGCGCCGGCGTGGAGGGCGAGCTCCGCCGCGCGTTCCGTCCGGAGTTCTTAAACCGCCTCGACGAGACGATCTTCTTCAAACCCCTCACCAAGGACGATCTCAGCCGCATCATCGATAATCTCATCGCCGGCCTGCGCAAGCGTCTGGCAGACCGCCAGCTGAACCTCGAGCTCACCGACGCCGCGAAGGCCCACATCATCGAAAACGGCTTCGACCCCGTCTACGGCGCCAGACCCATGAAGCGCTATCTGCAGTCCAAGGCCGAGACCCTCATCGCCCGCACCATTCTGCGCGGCGACCTCCACACGGGCTCCACGCTCGTCGTGGATGAGGAAAACGGAAGCCTCGTCTGCAGTGCGAGATAAAACCCCTTTCACACCAAAACACCCCCGCGGATTTCCCGCAGGGGTGTTTTGCTTATTGGAAACAAATCCAGGCCATGCTCAAAACGCCGAGCAGCGCCAGATTCACCACCGTGAATTCCAGCAGATATTTCCCCGTGTGAGCGTGGTCGGAGTGGGAATAGAGCTTTAAACTGATGAGACTCGCCAGACTCGCGATCGGCGTGCCGAGCCCGCCGATGTTCACGCCGAGCACGAGCGCGTCGCCGCTTGAAGTAAAGCCGGAGAGCAGCAGCGCCGCCGGCACGTTGCTGATCACCTGGCTCGCCAGGAGCGAAACGGGATATTCCCGCCCCGCGAGCAGCCGTTTTAAGAGCGCGTCCACCGCCGGAATCCTCGCGAGATTTCCGGAGAAGACGAAGAACGCCGCGAAGGTGAGCAGCAGCAGAAAGTCCGCCTCCGTGAGCGTTTTTCGGTCGTAAAATGCAAGCACGAGAATCATCCCCGCGAGCATCACCGGCCACGGCAGCACGTGAAGCACCACGAGCAGACACAGCGCGAACAGCGCCGCGTAAACGCCGAGCCCCTTCCGGTCGATCCCCGGCGCCTCTCCGAGAAAGAGATGCAGGCGTTCCTTCGGCAGCAGCAGGCAGGAGAGGGCGATCAGACCGAGCGACAGCAGCCAGTAGGGGAGCGTCACGCGCAGAAACGGCAGAAAATCGTAGTTGTAGTACGAGTAGAGATAGAGATTCTGCGGATTGCCGACGGGCGTGAGCATGCTGCCGAGGTTCGCTGCCACGGTCTGCAGCGCCACGATGCGAATCAGATCCTGCCGCCGGTCCGCCATGCCGAGCACGACCACCGCGAACGGCACGAAGGTGAGGAGCGCCACGTCGTTCGTAATGAGCATCGCCGCGAAGAAGCTGAGCCCCACCAGCAGCAGCCCGATCGCGCGCACGCTTCCGGCTTTTTCGCACAGCGTGTGCGCCAGATGCGCAAAGAGGCCCGCCTGCCGCAGCCCGGCGACCACGGTCATCAGGCAGTAGAGCAGCGCGAGCGTGCGAAGGTCGAGATATTTGAGATATTCCGCGTCCGGCGGCACCAGAAAGCAGCTGATCAGCGCGGCGAGAGCCGCGATCAGCAGCACCGGCTCGCGCCGGACAAAGGAGCGAATTGCAGCCATGGCCCATCTCCATCCATCGTCATTGACGAGCGCATTGTAGCACAAAGCATGCTGTGCAGCAAGAGAAATTGTCATTCTGAGCGGAGCGCGAAGCGCGTAGTCGAAGAATCTTGGCACCGCAGGCCATTGGTTGCACTGCATCCGGATTTGCTGTATAATCACAGCAGCGATCATTGTGAAAATTGAGATAGAGGAGGAAACCAGATTGAGCTTTTACAAAAAGCACTATGACGTCGTCATCATCGGCGCGGCGCTCGCGGGTCTGTCTGCCGCGCTGCAGCTGCAGGCGAAGGGCGTGAAGGACATTCTCATCCTCGAGAAGAACAACATGCCCGGCGGCGTCGCCACCGACTTCGTGCGCAACGGCTTCGAGATCGAGGCCTCCCTGCACGAGATGATGTCCATCGGCCCGAAGGACAACCGCATGGTCGTCGGCGCGTGGTTCGATGAGATGGGGATTGACATTGACTGGCTGCCCGTGCCGGAGTGCTACCGCGTGCTCCTGCCGAAGGAGGGCGTCAACCAGATCCTGCACGACGGCTTCGAGCGCATGGCGCGCGACGTCGACGCCGTCGTCCCCGGCACGTATCAGAAGGTCTATGACCTCATCACGCTCTGCGACCGCGTCACCCGCAGCATGGACGAGATCTCCGTCACGCCCATGAGCAAGGCCAGGATGCTCCTAAAGCACCCCGACTTCGTCAAGGTCGCGGGCTACAGCGCGAGCGAGGTCCTCAAGACCTTTGATCTGCCGCAGAAAGCCATCGACATGCTCGTGCCCTACTGGATCTACGTCGGCGCGCCGATGGACGATCTGCCGTTTACGATCTACGCCTACTGCATGGCGGACTACTTCCGCGGCAGCTTCATCCCGCGCCACCGCTCGCACGAGATGAGCATGCGCCTGCAGCAGAAGGTCGAGGAAAACGGCGCGCAGATCGAGTTCCGGCAGGAGGTCGAGAAGATCTTCGTGAAGAACGGCAGGGTCACCGGCGTCCGCACCCACCGCGGCGACGAGATCGCGTGCGACTATGTGATCTCCGGCGCCTACCCGAACCGCGTCTACACCTCCATGATCGAGCCCTTGAGCGAGGTCCCGCCGGAGGCGATCAAATTCGTCAACGGCATGGAGCTCGGCGTCTGCCCGGTCTCCGTCATGCTCATCCTCGCCGGCACGCCCGAGGAGAACGGCTTTGTGAACTACAACACCTTCTCCGGCGACACGATGGACACCAACGAGATTTGGGAAAACGGCAAGAACCTCACCGAGCCCTATCCCTTCCTCACCACGGTCTGCCTCAACTACGCCGTGCCCGACTGCGTCCCCGAGGGCTATACGCACGTGTCCATCACGAACCTCGTCCCGACCGACCCCTTCCTCGATGTGAAGGAGGAGGATTACTACGATCTCAAACGGCGTCTCGCCTCCGAGATGATCGAGAAATTCATCGAGCACAACGGCGTCGACTTCCGCGACCGCATCGCCGAGATCGAGGTCTCCACGCCCATGACCATCAACCACTACGTCGGCGCGTGGAAGGGCACCATCTACGGCTATCGCCATTCGATGAAGAACCACCTCATCGGCCGCCGCACCATGGATGTGAACGAGCACTATATCAAGGGCCTCGAGTTCGCCGGTGCGCACGCCGTCGTCGGCGACGGTCAGGCCCCGCAGGTCAAAAATGGGCGTCTCGCCGCCAAAGCGGTGCTGACCGCCATGGCAGAGAAGGAGGGCAAGTGATGAGCATCAAGGTAAACGGATTTCTCAAGGACGTCGGCGGCGCGAGCCGCGTGACCAAGGCGCGCGAGGAAGCGCTCAAAGCCGCCTCCCCGATCCCGCGGCCGAAGGACGCCATCCGGGAGCTGACCGAAAAGCTCCACCCGCTGGAGATGCGCTTCAAATGCGTAGAGATTCGCGACGCCTCTCCCACGGCGAAGACCTTCCGCTTTGAGTCCGTCGACGGCCATGTGCCGGTCTTCCAGTCCGGCCAGTACGTGAATTTCCGCCTCAAGATCGGCGCGAGCGAGCTCACGCGCCCCTACACCATCGCCTCCGCGCCCTATGAGGCTCGCGGCGACAAGCCCTTCTTCGAGGTCACCATCCGCCGCAACGCGCCCTACCTCGTGCCGGATTATCTCTTCGAGAACCTGCACGTCGGCGATGAGATCGACGGCTCCATGCCCTTCGGCACGTTCTATTTCGAGCCCCTGCGCGATACGAAAAACCTCGTCGCTCTCGCCGGCGGCAGCGGCATCACGCCGTTTTACTCCATGGCGAAGGAGATCGCCTTCGGCAAGCTCAAGGGCCAGTGCCGTCTCACCATCCTTTACGGCTCCGTGAAGTCCGATGATATTGTTCTGAAGGACGAGCTCGACGCCGTCTGCGCCGCCTGCCCGGATATCAAGGTCGTCCACGTTCTCTCCGACGATCCCGCGTGGGAAGGGGAGCACGGCTTCATCACGAAGGAGATCATCGAGAAAAATTCCGATGAGAATACCACTTATATGTTCTGCGGCCCGCTCGCCATGTACCGGTTCGTCTCCAAGGCGCTCGATGAGATGGGCGTGCCGAAGTACCGCTTCCGCCATGACGTCGTGAACAACCCCGCCGATATCTCCACCGCCCCCGGCTATCCGAAGGGTACGGAGACCAAGACCTTTCAGATCACGGTCGTGCGCGGCATTCAGGAGGACGTCATCGAGGCCGCGGCCTCCGAGCCCGTGGCCGTCGCGCTCGAGCGCGCGGCGATTCCAGTGGACACGCACTGCCGCAACGGCGAGTGCGGCTTCTGCCGCAGCCAGCTCCTCTCCGGCGAGATCTTCGTCAGCCCCATCGGCGACGGCCGCCGCGAGATGGACAAGCAGCTCGGCTGGTTCCACGCCTGCTCCGCCTGGCCGCTGAGCGATCTGAAGATTAAAATTCCCATTCTTTAAATGCGACTGTAGGGGAGGGGCTTGTCCCCTCCCGTGCAGAACGAAACAAAAACACAGAAAATGTGAGGCGAATTCGCCTCACATTTTCTGTGTTTTTGTTTCGTTCTGCACG
>JAZPZZ010000106.1:0-3654 GCA_045544935.1 Oscillospiraceae bacterium
CCTAAGCCCGCTTGGCCCCCGACCTCTTGCCGCGGGCGTGGACCTTGAGGATCCCCTCGCGGCCCTTGACGTCGGGCAGGCCCATATAGACCCGGCGGTCGAAGCGGCCGGGGCGGAGCAGCGCGTTATCGAGAATGTCGGCACGGTTCGTGGCCGCCATGACGATGACGCCGGTGTTGTCGGTAAAGCCGTCCATCTCGACGAGCAGCTGGTTGAGCGTCTGCTCGCGCTCGTCGTGGCCGCCGCCGAGACCGCTGCCGCGCTGACGGCCGACCGCGTCGATTTCGTCGATGAAGATGACCGCGGGGGCCACCTTTTTGGCCTGATCGAACAGGTCGCGCACACGGCTCGCGCCGACGCCGACATAGAGCTCCACGAAGTCGGAGCCCGAAATGCTCAGAAACTGGACGCCAGCCTCGCCCGCAACGGCCTTGGCCATGAGGGTCTTGCCGGTACCCGGAGGGCCGACGAGCAGCACGCCCTTGGGGATGCGCGCGCCCATCTCGGCATAGTGGCGGGGACGCTTGAGAAAGTCGACGATCTCGCGCAGCTCTTCCTTTTCCTCGTCCGCGCCGGCGACGTCGGCAAACGTCTTTTTGTTGTTCTCGTCATTCGTGCGCGTGGTGGCCTTGCCGAAGCGGCCGACGCCGGGGGCTCCCCCGCCGCCGCCCATGCGGTTCATCATCAGATACCACACGACGATGAGAATGCCCATCACGACGAGATACGGCAGGAACGAGAGCCACCACGGGGCCTGCCAGCCCTGCTTGTAGTCGTATTCCTTGAGCGTGCCGGCGTCCTTCTGCTGCTGGATCAGCTCGCCCAGATCGTCGCGGAACCAGGTGGCGCTCGGGAGCGTCTGCTTGATCTCGTCCTTTTCAGTTTCGGGGTCTTTCTCGCGCAGCTTGAGCGTGAGCTCGTTGCCCTCGAGCGTGAACGACTCGACCTTCTCCTGCTTGAAGAGATCCTCGATCTCGGAGTAGGTATAGGTCTTGTTCGTCTCCTCCGGCGAGACCACATAGAAGATCAGCGCCATCAGAATCACGCCGATGAGCATATAAAAGCCCATGTCCCGCGCGCGATTGCGGTTTTTGTTTGGTTTCAAAATCTTTCACATCCAATATAAAGCGCTTTTGGAAAACGCGTAATTTACTTAACTATAAACCGACTCCTTGAGGACGCCGATATAGGGCAGATTGCGGTAGCGCTCGTCATAGTCCAGACCGTAGCCGACGACAAAGGCGTCCGGGATCTCAAAGCCTGCATAGCGGGCATAGACCGGGGCCTTGCGGCGGGCGGGCTTATCCATGAGCGTGGCGATGGTGATGGTGGCGGGCTTGCGCACGGAGAGGTACTCCGTGAGATAGTGGAGCGTGACGCCGCTGTCGAGAATGTCCTCGACGAGGATGATGTCCTTGCCCTCAATGTCCTGGTTGAGGTCCTTGATGATCTTCACGGCGCCGGTGGTCTTGGTGCCGGAGCCATAGGACGAGACGGCCATAAAATCGATCGAGCACGGCAGGTCCACATGGCGCATGAGATCCGCCATGAAGACGAAGCAGCCCTTCAGCACGCCGACAAACAGCGGCGAGCGGCCGGCAAAATCGCGCGTGATCTCCGCGCCGAGCTGCGCGACGCGCTGCTCCAGCTGCTCCTGAGAGAGCAGAATTTCGGAAACGTCCGAGTGCAGGTTATTCTTCTCCATGTTTTTCTTTCTCCATCATGACAAAAATGCTCGGCGCTCCCCGGGTGGGAGTCAGCCGCTCGGCGACGCCGAAGCCATAGACCGCGGCGGGGCCGAGATCGTCCCGCAGGACGGGGACAAAATCTCGCTCGGAGGCGGGCACGCCCGCTTCGAGAAAGAGATCGCTCAAACGCTTGGTGCAGCCGCGGCCAAGGATGCGGATCGCATCGCCCGGGCGGCGCGCCGTGAGAGTCAGTTTACCACGAATCTCTGCACTTTTAAAGCGGTAAACGGTGAACGAATCGTAAATTTGCGGCACGGTGTCGCTTTCCGAAACGGTGATGCGAAGACCGTGCGCCGGAAGGTCATACGTCCGCCCCGCTGCGAGCACGAGCTCCGGCAGCGGCGGACGGTTTGTATCCGCAGATAATCTCCCCTGCTCGCGGAGCACGCGCACGCCCGGCAGATCGAGCGCGGCGGGGCCATCCTCCAGAATGAACGCGTGCAGCGCGTCAACGTGCTGTTTGGACAGCCCGGCGCCGAAGCGCAGGCGAAACACACGCGCGCGGACGGGCTTCGGCAGCGCGCGGAGCGCTTCGAGCGAGGCGTCCAATGATTCCCGCGCGAGGGAATCGAGAAAGTCCGCATCCTCCCGCAGGAGCGCAGCGGTCTCGGCGGCGTGGCGCACGGCCTGCGCATTGACCGACTGCAGCGCGGGCACCGCCGCGTGGCGCAGGCGGTTGCGGGCATAATCGTCGGATAAATTGGAGCTGTCCTCCACATGGGGGATCTGATGCGCCTTGAGATAGGCCTCCACGTCCGCGCGCGTCATGTCCAGCATGGGGCGCATAAGATCGCCCTGCGCCGGCGCGATGCCGGCCATCCCTCGCAGGCCGCTGCCGCGGGCGAGGTTTAAGAGCATCGTTTCGAGCTGATCGTCGGCGGTGTGCGCCGTGGCGATCCAGCGGCAGCCCTGCGCGGCGGCAACGCGGCGCAGAAAGGCATAGCGCGCAGTCCGAAGGGACGCTTCGTCATGCCGCTCGCCCTCATAGGCTTCGACGAAACAGGCTACGCCATGTTCCGCGCAGAAGGCGCGGACGAAATCGGCGTCGCGCTGCGACTCGCTCCCCCGCTGCCGGTGGTCAAAATGGGCGCAGAGCACCGAAAAGCCGGTCTGCGCCGCGGATTCCGTCATCTGCGCGAGCAGGCACATGGAATCCGCGCCGCCGGAGACGGCGCAGAGCACGCGCTCGCCGGGACGGATGACGTCAATATTCATCCTCGTCATGCCGCTTCTCGATGGAAGCGAAGGAGGTATACTCCGGCATCCACATGAGCTCGACCGTTTTGGTCTCGCCGTGGCGGTTTTTCAGGACGATGGCCTCCGCGAGGTTCGGGTTTTCGGCCTCCTTGTTATAATACCCGTCGCGATAGAGTGCGATGACGATATCGGCATCCTGCTCGATGGAGCCGGATTCGCGCAGGTCGGAGAGCATGGGGCGCTTATTCGTGCGGCCCTCGTTGGCGCGGTTGAGCTGGCTTAAGCAGATGACCGGGACGTTGAGCTCCTTGGCCATGATCTTGAGCATGCGGCTCATGTCCGAAACGGCCTGCGTGCGGCTCTCGGAGGCGTAGCTGTGGCCGCTGCCGGACGACTGCATGAGCTGCAGATAGTCGATGACGACGAGGCCGAGATTGCCGAGCCGGCGGCACTGGGCGTTCATATCGGCGACGGAGAGCATGGAATTGTCGTCCACGCGGATGTCCGTCTTGCTCAGCTGCGAGGCGGCGGCGACGACGCGGTCCCACTCCGCGGGGGAAAGACGGCCCATGGAGAGCTTCTTTCCGTCCACCATGGCGGCGGAGGACAGCAGACGCTGCACGAGCTCCTCGCGGCTCATCTCGAGCGAGAAGACCGCGGCGGTCTGGCCCGAATGCTCGCCGACATACCGCGCGAGATTGAGCGCCAT
>JAZPZZ010000107.1:0-2907 GCA_045544935.1 Oscillospiraceae bacterium
TCTTCCTAAGACCGCTTGGCCTCCGACTTAGGTGCGCAGGCCGACGTGGTTGCTCTCCACGGCGTCGGGACGAACCGCCGCCACGCGGTTTTGAAACCGGACCGTGAGCTCCTGCGCGCGGAGCCGGGACGAAATGCAGATCGGATACGCGGCGTCGGCGTACTTGATGATGTTGGACTCGAGATTGTCCACCACGCGCTTTAAGAGGTTTACATCCGTGCGCAGGGTGCATGTCTCCTCCAGCGCGATGGTCTCCACCCGAAAGCCTCTCGAGAGGAGGTCTTCGCAGCATTCGCCGAGCAGCTGGAACATGAGCTCCTGCGCATCGTAATCCTCGAGCTCCGCCTTTTGCGCCTCCTTGCCGAAGACGAGGAAATAGCGGAACATTTCGCTCGTGAGATCGCGGATGCGGTAGCTCTTCTCGAGACAGGCGCGGACATAGTCGCGGTCGGCCTCGGGGAGGCTGTCCAGGTCCATCTCGAGCAGCTCGAGATAGCCGATGAGCGCGGTGAGCGGATTGCGGATATCGTGGCTGAGCGCGGTGATGAGCTCGCTGTTGGCCTGCAGGGCGCTCTGCTCGCTGCGCGTGCGCTGGATGATGGTGCTGCGCATCTGCTCCACGTCCTGCGCGAGGGAGCTGATCTCATCGGCATACACCGGGACGATCTCATGCTCGATCTCGCCGTGCGAGACGGCGTTCACCTCGCCCGAGAGGACGCGGATGCGGTTTGTGAGCCAGCGCGAATGCGTGAGCAGGATGGCCATGAAGACGAGAAAGCCCGCCGCGAGCGCCGCATATTCCCCGACCTGATAGAGCCGCATCTCGCTCGTCTCCGAGACGGCGACGGTGAACTCCCCGTCGGCAAAGCGGGTCTGATAAAAATCGAAGTCCTGCCGGCTGAGGTCCCACGGAAGGTTCGCGTCGTCCTGCAGATCCTGCGTGCCCCACGGGTCGACCTCATAGGGATGGCCCGGGAGGAAGACGACGAGCGTGACAAACTCGCGTTTGACCGCCCACTTCTGCAGCTCCACGGAGTTAGCCGCGGTGATGGGATTGCGGTCCAGCCGCTCCTGCAGGAGCTCAGCGATGGCATCGTTGCGGCGGTGCTGCGCGCCAGGCGAGAGATACCAGTGGTCCACACTCCATTCGGACAGCAGCGACACGAGAAAATACGCCACCACCGCGGCAATGGCCGCAAGGAACAGCACCGCGGTCGTGCGGCCGCGCAGCGAGCGGAAAAGAATGCGGCGTTTAGTCAATCTGATAGCCCTTTCCCCAGATGGTTCGAATCAGCTTGGGATTGCCGGGATCGTCCTCGAGCTTCTTGCGCAGCTTGAGGATGTGCACCATGACCGTATTGGCCGAGGAGGGAAGGTATTTCTCCTTCCAGACGTTTTCATAGAGTGAGCGCGTCGAGACCGGCACGCCGCGGTTTTCGATCAGGAACATCAAAAGCTCAAACTCCGTCTTCGTCACGTCGATCGGCTCGCCGTGCTTCGCGACGGTGCCGCGCTCGCGGTTGACCTCGAGCGAGCTGATGAGCGTGGGCGCTTCGCCCTTGCCCTTATAGACCCGGTAGCGGCGCACGAGCGCCTCCACGCGGAGAAACAGCTCCTGGTTGGAGAAGGGCTTGACGAGATAATCGTCTCCCCCGCTGTGAAACGCCTCCTGCATATCGGCGTCCTGGTCCTTCGCCGTGAGAAACAGCACCGGCGCGGAGGATATTTCGCGCAGCGCGGCGCAGGCGTCCACGCCGTTCATTTCGGGCATCATGATATCGAGGATGATGAGATCGAAGGAGCCGGTCTGCACGCGCTCGAGCGCCTCGCGCCCGTTGGCGGCCTCCTCCACGCTGTAGCCGCGCGAGGTGAGCTGCAGGCGCAGCACGTTGCGGATATCGGGCTCGTCATCCACGACGAGAATACGAATGGGAACTTCCATAACCATCCACCTCCCTGTGGGTCTATTCTATCAGAGTTTGCACACATTTCCGCAGAACTGAAACAGTTTTAAGAATTATTCAGTTTCCCTGTCCAAGAGGCAGCACCGCCGTGATGCGCAGGGACTGCTCATCGTCGGTCTCGGCGGTGATTTTGCCGCGATGCGCGCTGACGACGGCCTTGGCGATGCTCAGGCCGATGCCGTGGCCGCCGGTTTCGCTGCTGCGGGAGGGGTCCGTGCGGTAAAAACGGTCGAAGAGCTTCGCCATGCTCTCGCGCGGAATGGGCGTGGCCGTGGTGTTATACACCGAGAGCGCGGCGTTTTTGCCCTGCCGCTCGAGCCTGATGCGAATGACGCCGTCCTCGGGCGTATACTTCACGGCGTTGTCGAGCAGGATGCTCACGAGCTGGCGGACGGCCTTTTCATCGCCGTGCAGCGTGAGGCCTCGCGCGATCTCGCCGGTGAAGGTCTGGCGCTTTTGCATGGCGCGGCTCTGGAAGGACTGCGCCGTTTCGTCCACGACGTCGGAGAGCGGGAAATCGACCATCTGCGCGGTGCTCTGGCGCTCCTCCATGCGGGAGAGATAGACCAGATCGTTCGTGAGGTCGGTGAGCCGGCGCGTCTGCAGGCGGATGTCGGAGAGCCACTCGCTCTCCCCTTCCAGCTCCATCTCGAGCACGTCCGCGTCCGCCTCGATGATGGCGAGGGGCGTTTTGATCTCGTGGCCGGCGTCGGTGATGAAGCGCTTTTGCTTTTCATAGCTCTCCGCCACGGGGCGCACCACGCGGCCGGAGAAGGCGAGAATGAGCAGGAGCACGGCGAGCAGGCCGAGCAGCGACACGCCGATGCTCGTGAGCAGGAAGGAGCGGAACGTGTCGAGATTGCGGCCGCAGTCGAGAAAGAGCAGCAGCGCGCCGTCCTCCGTCTCGGCTTTCAGCCAGCGGTAATCGTCCACGAAGCCGCGG